>CAYXBC010000050.1:0-3542 GCA_964463255.1 uncultured Candidatus Peribacteria bacterium
GTACAACCAATCAGCGCCGTCATCAAGAAAATACTCAAAATCAATCTTTTCATGTTTTTTTGCCCTCCAATTATTTTAAAAATATTTTCAAACCATTTCATATAATGGTTTTGTGTTACATCAAATATGTTATACAAAAAACATTGTCAAGCCTTTTTTGTAAAATTTATATATAAAAAAAATACAACAAAGTCTGGCACTCACTTTACTACATAATTTGTATAGAGAGCCCCTAAATACAACAAAAATGGTTCACCATAACGAAATCTTTAGTTTTTGATACTCCTTTCTGACACTGCTTCGGAGCTCAAAATCATTGGAGTTTTATGTATAACTTTGGACAGGGTTTTTGGTACAGTTTAAAATTACGATTTTACCAATTTAGTGAGAGCGCAATATTTAGATCTCCGAGTTGTATTGTTTTAGTATGAAACATATACCCTTTTACTAGGGACGTCCCTTCTCCGTCTAAACCTACTAGATTAGGCAAAGGTAAACGCCAAGAACAAACAAAAGGTATTCCAAAAAAAACAATCTGACAGCCCTCAACGTTCTTGTCTTTATGTATGAAAGTAAATTCCACACCCTGAGAGTCGTAAAGATTATCTCCTACTCTTACCCAAGCACCAGCACCTACATTATCTGGTAGCACTGTTTCTCCATAAATAATTTTTTTTAAACTTTCTGGAGGTTCCCAACATTTTGTTATTATGCTCAGATTACACAAAACTTTTAAAATCCACCTATCAAACAACCTTACGTCACAGACAATATTTTTTCTACCTCGATAAGTTTCTTTTAATCTAGCTTCTCTGTATTTATGGAACAAAAGTATATTTTTCATAAAACCGGCAGCGCTGTTGTCTAAGTCAGACAAAGCTTCGTTGTGTTTCTTGCACAGTATGTTAGACACAAGTGAGTTTATGCCTACTTCTTTTTCTTTTTTAAAGCCAGGAATACCCTTTACTATAACTTTCCCACTTGGAAATAAAGATTTACTCACAGGATGCTCCCCCGTGATTACACCATCACATGCTGATATTTTTCTCGCCCAACACTCTCTCGGCATCAAAACCTCCATACTTTAAGGAACATCACCATGGTTGAAATACCATGATAACAGCGTTGGGTTCAATAAAATTATTTAATGAGCCCTCTCTATTACCCTCTGAACTGCCCCATGCGAAATACTAAGTTTTTTTGCTATATATCTAATTGAAACACCTTGCCCTCGCAGCTCTAGTATCTTATCGACGGGACACTGCTTCCTTGGTCGACCTAACCTTATACCTTTACTCTTAGCATTTTTAAGGCCAGCGAGAACACGTTCCTTGATCAGCGATGCCTCAAATTCAGCAAAGCTCCCTAATATCTGCATCATTAACCTGCCTGTAGCCGTACTTAGGTCTATGTTGTCCTTATAGGATATAAACTGTACACCACTGTCTGTTAGGTACTGTAGCGTGTTAACTAAGTCCTTCAGGCTCCTAAAGAAGCGGTCCAGCTTCCAGCAAAGGACTATATCAAACTTTCTCTTCCTGGCATCTTCTAGGAGCTGTTTAAGGCTTGGTCGTCTATCATTAGTGCCTGTTGCCTTGTCTTCATAGACGTTGTAAACCTCCAATCCTCTGGCCTCTACATACCTTTGCAGGTCGTTAAGTTGGAGTTCTGTACTCTGATCACTTGTTGATACTCTGACGTAGATTGCAACCTTGTTGCTCTTTTGCATAAGGCGTTCCTCCTTCCTGTGGAATAAATAGGTCAATAATGGGGTTGTTTTTTATATTTCTATAAAAGAAAAATAGGCTTTTTAGCTTAATGGAAACATAGAGGATAAACGTTCGTTTTTACTTGAGACTATTTTAAGGCTAAAAATTAAGAGACTGGCGCTGCGGGGGAAGAGCAACACCAGCCTTGGAGGATCTATCGTAGTATTCCCTCCTTGAGATATGCTAATCTAGTTCTTGCTTTGAATTTCTCAAATTCAACGATGGTTGCAACAACATCTTCTGTGTTAAGGGCATCAAGTCTTTTTTCACCGACTGGATTTTTACCAATAAATCCAAACCATCCTAGTAGTGCAAAAAGCTCAGGTCCTTTATGTGTGCTAAATACACGAGGATCACCCGCATCGCGCAGGTAAAACTTGAGCTTCTGTAATAGCGTTGGATTCTCTTCTTCTTTGAAAGAGAGTGAGGTCATCGCTGCGAATACTGTTAGAAGCTGAAACATTGCTTTGTCTAAGCTCATTATCCTTCCTCCGTTTGCCCTCGACCATTTGATTTAGAATATTTATTACATCAATTTCTAAGGGGCTGATTTTGGGTAGGTCAAAGTATCGCTTCGCTTCATTTACATCTTCAGCGTTAATTGTTTGTAGTCCATAGGACTCAAAATACTTATCAAACCTTCTCGTCATCATTAGGTGGTAAAGACTATAGAGACTAATTATACATTGCGGAAAATCTTGGTGATAGCTGCAAACTTCCTCTATCATTTGCATTCGCTGGTAACATAAATCCTGGACTTTTTTGATATCTGCTTGGTTCAAGGTGGGATACCTCCTTTGGTTTAATTGGAAAGATCAGCGATGGCATATATAGCCATGCATTGATCTTACAGATTTTGACTAGGTCAGGATTTATTTCCTGACCGGATAATTGAATGGAATAGTTGGACGCTGCGAGTAGCATCCTTCCAGTTCCTACACACTGTTCACGTACTGTATCTGTTAGTTTTGGTTGGCTTATGCTTACTATTAAGTTGCAAATGGACATCGGTGTTGAAAAGAACCCTGACTTTTCTCTACCACTTTTTGAAATGATTTGAGTCTCGTAAAAATGACCAGCCCAGTCGCCCGGCTCTTCAAAAAATGGCTCTAACTTAAAATTAGCTTCCAGATGTTTTGTATCAAAGCTTAATTCCTTAACAGAGCTATCTCCAAAACAGTAGAGTAGCCAATCTAGCAACTTATGGAAGCTGTCCCTGTCATAGGGATTAACGCATCTTTTAATAACCTTGTATGGCTCCGCTGATTCGTTAAAGTTTTCTGCAAAACTAATTTTAGGAATAGGTGTTACGGGAACTTTATCTCTAAGCAATGCAAAACTCCACCAACGCCAACGTTCCGATAGATCACAGAGTTTAATGCGTAGCCAACCATGGCTTTTGTTACAAACTTTTTCGGCAATAAGCTTGCTAGAGTATTTCTCAAGATAATACGACGACACGTCAATGCACCTCCATGCAAAGTTAATTTGTCTTTTAGAAATGAATGCTCGACGCAGGATTAGAAGAAGTATGCTTGCCCTTGCCCATTGTTGCCACCAAGTAAATCAGGGCGTTTGTTGCTGCCGAACGATAGTGGCTCTACCGGTGGTTCACTCATTGCGAGCAATGTCCCAAGAGAAATCATCATGCCCCCCAGCAACATGGCAATATTCCCTACCAATACAAGTCGCTGAGCGTTGTTCAAACTTTTAAAATCCATCATTTTTGTTTTTTTCTCCTTTTTAACGGTGTTTTTTTACGTCGCTGGTCAT
>CAYXBC010000051.1:0-5724 GCA_964463255.1 uncultured Candidatus Peribacteria bacterium
CTCTCTATGGAGCTCAAAGATATCAGTCAAAAACGGCAGAAAAAGCGGAAAGAAACCAACCTTTACAAGGTCAAGGAAGATGCTTCCAAACCTAAATTCTATATCTTGGATATGTTTCCTTATCCCTCAGGTTCCGCACTCCATGTAGGACATCCTAAGTGATATATCGCTACGGATTGTCTCGCAAGGAAAAAGATGCTCGAAGGATTTAATGTCCTGCATCCTATGGGATTCGATACCTTCGGCCTTGGAACTGAACAATATGCTATAGAGCACAAGATGAAACCACAGATTGTTTCTCAACAAAATATCCAGAAATTTATCCAACAACTCGAAAACTTTGGTACTACCTATGACCGAAGTAGGTCAGTCAATACCGCTGATCCGAAGTATTTCAAGCGGACACAACGAGTATTTCTCCAGATGTACAATCACTACTATGATGAGCAGGAGAAGAAAGCTTTACCAATCCAAAATCTAACATCCAAAATCCAAAATTGAACCATAAAGATTGATGGTGACATAGATACCTACCTAAATAAACAGCGTCTCGCCTATGTTGACTACAAGCCTATCAACCGATGTCCCTCCTGTATGACCGGGCTGGCAAATGAAGATCTAGATGATGGAAAATGTGAAAGATGCGGAAGTGAAGTACAGCAGAAACCTATGAAACAACGAGTACTCAGAATCACAAAATATGCGGATAGATTATTGGAATGACTCGATACGCTTCAGCGAGATGAATCCATGAAAGATTTGGAAAGGAACTGGATTGGCAGATCTGAGTGAACGGACTTCACCATGAAGATCACAGGGACCGGGGACCAGGAATCCGTAAAACATGAGTGATATAGTTTTGATGTCTATACTACAAGAGTCGATACCGTTTTCTGAATGTCTTTCGTCGCTATCGCACCAGAGCATCCACTTCTTCAAAAAATTGAAAATTGAAAATTGAAAATTAAAAATTGGAATGAAATTCATGCATATCAAGAACAAGCCCAACATAAGACACAGCTTGAAAGGACGGAGCTACAGAAAGAAAAAACATGAGTCAGAATCGAATGACTCTCTGCAATCAATCCCTTCAATAACCAGAAAGTGCCTATCTTCGTTACGGATTATGTCTTAGCAAATTATGGGACATGAGTTGTGATGGCGGTGCCAGCTCATGATGAAAGAGACTTCGAATTTGCAAAAAAATATAATTCGAGACACAATGAAAGCTCGAGCGATTCTGAGAGTTTTCATAATGTCGAAATTATCCCGAGGGATAACTTACCGATAAGTAATTCCATCCTACCTCCCGATACAACATATCCAGACTATGATAAAATTGTCTCTGCTGAAATCTGTTATACAGAAAAATGAATCGTTAATAACTCATGAGATTTTACTGGACTCACCAGTGATGAAGCAATTACCAAGATGCAGTGACGATTAGCAAAGCAATGAATCGGCGGCGTCAAAGTCAATTATAAGATGCAAGACCGAGTATTTAGCAGACAAAGATATCGAGGAGAACCGTTTCCTATCCTTTGGACACAGGAACAAACGAAACTAGAGATTAATTTCTATGAACAGACCACATGGCAGGCAATCATCGATTGAGTGAAAACACTTGAAACTAGGGCATTAAACCCCGAAGAGCCAGAGAGGTATTTTGGTGATATACATGTCTGAGATATCATCAGATATACTAACAAGAACACGTGAGCATCTATTGTTGTCAAAGTCAAAGCCACCTATCTACGAAAAAAACTAGCAGAGCTCTGGGATGAAAACAAAGACACTATCCAAAAGATTTATACCAATAAGAAAGCATTCGCAACTATAAAAGATGTAGAAGAATTCAAAAAATGACGGGATTTCCAACCAGGATATCTTGAAAAAATAGAGAAGAACGGTCTGGTCTGACGAGAGTTTGAAATTGTACCAGCACCACAAAAAATCATCCCTCTTGAAGAAAAAGATCTTCCCTTACTCTTGCCTGATGTAGAAAATTATGAACCTACGGGAACTGAAGAATGACCATTGGCAAATATCACAGATTGGGTCAATGTCACCTTAGCTGATGGTACCAAGGCAAAACGTGAAACCAATACTATGCCAGGACGAGCAGGCAGTTCGCGATACCGGCTCAGATATATGGATGTAGATAATGAGCATGCATTGGTAGGAAAAGATAAAGAAAAATATCGAGGTAATGTCGACGTCTATGTCGGTGGTGCAGAACATATCACCAGACATATGATTTATGGAAGATTCCGGCAAAAATTTCTGTTTGATCTCGGTACGCTTACTCACGATGAACCATTTCAAGAATATCATTCTGTAGGACTTATCATGGGCGAAGATGGCCGCAAGATGTCCAAGAGACGAGGCAATGTCGTCAATCCTGATGACATCATCAATGAGTTTGGAACTGATGTCCTGAGGACCTATGAGATGTTTATGTGACCATTCGATCAATCTATCGCGTGGAGTACCAACGGCATCAAATGAGTAAAAAAATTCCTAGAGAAAATCGTCGCGCTCAAAGATAAGATAAGCGATCAGACATCTGGAACCTGGGACCAGGCACCTGAAAACCTTGTAGTATTGCATCAGACCATCAAGAAGCTCACCGAAGATATCGATGCATTCAGATTCAATACCTGAGTTTCTCAGCTTATGATTCTCGTCAACCATCTGACTGATGGAGAAACTATCAGCAGAAAAACGTTTGAAGATTTGGTTGTCTTGATTTCACCGTATGCGCCACATCTTGCAGAAGAATTACGAGAACAATTGGGCAATACCTATTCCCTCTTCACTACAGGGAAACGGCCGAGCTACGATGAAAAATACCTTGTAGCTGATACCGTGACTATCGGTGTGCAGATAAATGGGAAAGTGAGAGGAACAATTAGTATCAGCATAGAGGCTGAAGAAATCGACGTTATGAAGCTTGCACAAGCTGATGAGAAAATCAACGCTCGGATTACCAGCGAACCCAAGAAAGTTATTTATGTGAAAGGAAAAATATTGAATATCGTCATATAATTTTGTAGCAGGATACGCTGAATCCCGCATGGGTAGAGATTTTTTTATGCTCCTTTATATTTGTTATTATACCATGAATCCCAAGTCGAAATGAACGGTCATTATTACCTGATGATCAAGTGGAATAGGTGCTGGTTTTGCCACAGAATTCGCAGAACAATGATATGATCTCTTATTGGTTGCCAAAGATAAAAATCAGATGGCTACCTTCGTCAAATATCTCAAGGTATTGTGCCCAGTCACTATCTCCACCATGCTTCTGGACCTCTCAGATATCCAACAGGTCAAACAGCTCGAAGCGCAGATTAGGAAAACAGATGACCTGGAAGTGCTGGTTAATTGTGCTGGTTTCGGTATCAACAGCGATTTCCTCACTGAAGATATCCAGAAACGAGAAGATATGGTAACGGTCCATGATATCGCCGCTATGAGACTCTCGCATGAAGCACTCAAGATTATGAAACAGAAAAGACACGGAAATATCATCCATGTCTCATCACTAGCATCTATGCTCGCGTTAGGCAACAATCCTGTCTATGCGGCAAGTAAGATATTTTTGAATAGCTTCTCCGAGAATCTGTATTGGATCTACAAGGACTATGGTATCTATGTCCAGACACTTTGTCCTGGTTTCACTGCTACAGATTTCAACAAAAGAGGATGATTTGAAGCTAAACCCAAAGCGATGAGCGTGGAAATGGTGGTACGTTCTAGTATCGCATCTATGAAACAAAAAAAACTGATCTGCATCCCCTGATGGAAAAATAGATTACTTCTGGCTGTCTATCGCCTTCTCCCGAGATCACGATCTCATGCCCTCTACGAACGGACTCAGAAAGACCAGAAATATTAAAAATCCTCTCTCGAGGATTTTTTTTGGTTTCATTAAAAAATTTGTGTAGCTATTTTCCAATAAATTCGCCTCTATACTCTCATTTTCTCTATTTTATTAAACGCTTCGCTAGACCTATCCCGCTGAAGCGGGACTCCTTCACTTCGCTCATCCGCTTTTAGCACTGAAGCTGGATTACCGGAAGCCATTGCTCTCCTCATTACCCTCATTCGAGGACAGGCCCTCATTCGAGGACAGGCCCTCATTCCGGCGTCATCTATTGCGGCCGGAATCCAGAACAATAATGCTTCTTAGCATGGATTCCGGCTGCAAACCTTACCGCCGGAATGAGGTATGCGAGTAATGTGGATTCCGGCTGCAAAACCCTCTCTTCCAACCTTATCACTAGGGTAATGGCGACCTTCCAGAATTTCTTATACTTCTGGGAGTTATGTCGTTTTTTCATGAGAAAATATCACTTATGGAATAATCACTACTTTCGTCCCGACTTTTGCGCGATGAAAAAGCGCTTCCTGATAGAGTCCAGGAACCCTAATACATCCGTGTGATTTCTTTTGTCCATTGGATTTGCCTTGGTGGATACAGATACTTCCATGTACTTGCAATGCATACGGCATCGGAGCATTCTGATATTTTTGTGATCTCAAATTTGGGTACTTGTGCTGGATATCGAATAGTCCTTGAGGTGTCGAAGTATTCAAACCTATCGATACATAAGAAGCAAGAAATAATTTCCCTCAAGAGTAATATGCTATCGAATGCCTCGTATCATTATTTTTGGTAATGATGATAGCTTCTTCCTCCCCTTTCATTTTCTCTCTATAGGCGTCGAATTTGGGCTGAGCGAGCAAGCTATCCAAATCCTCAGGTATCTTGTCTTTCAACTGATCATAAATCAGTGGATATGCGAGCGTATCGATACCGATAGCACTGATTGTCTTGCTCGCATCCGTAGCCAAGGTATCTTTGTTATATGCTTTCAAAATTTCATCATACTGGGAATATCACAGGAACTCTCCCGTATGTCTGGAAACTCAACTCATGTAGAGCGGGGTTTTTTTTAATTCACTTATCTTCCTCCTAAAGACAATATCATGGGTTTCATCAAACTCCGTAGTATCTAATGCATCCAAGAGCGCTTCCGTGATATCTATAGTGTCTGTTGTCGGTTGCTGGTTCTCTTTTGCATGTATTTCCATGAGGATTTTGGCTACTTCATCTTTGGTATGTTTGCTTTGAGCATATTTACTCATACCTAGGGAAGCTGCTACAATTGCGGAAGTCGCCAACAAATGCTTGAGTTTCATTCAATGATACACTATCAAAATAAATATTCTCTCATAATTTTTATTATACTTATTAGATAGAATAAGTCAATACACAATAGTTCCGCTTGAATACCAGCGATATATCATTACATACGCCTTACTTCATCAAGGAAGGTTGGCAGAGTGGTCTAATGCGCCGCACTTGAAATGCGGTAGAGGAGAAATTCTCTCGGAGGTTCGAATCCTCCACCTTCCGCCGTAGTAACTTCACTTGTAACAGTTACCCATACTGTTATAATTGATAAATGAGAACAACACAACGCAAAGGCGATATTGCTGTTTCGCAAGCAATTGCACGATTTACAAGAATGGGTTATGACGTAGCTATACCGCTTACGGAATCTGCTCATTATGATTTGATCGTTGATACAGGCAAGAAATTAGAAAGAGTACAAGTACGATATAGCAGTGTACGCCAAATAGCGTTACGAAGAATTCATTCTAATTCAAAGGGTTATGTGGTAAAAAAGACGAAAACCAATGCGTACGATTGGC
>CAYXBC010000052.1:0-5011 GCA_964463255.1 uncultured Candidatus Peribacteria bacterium
TGTCTCAAATATCAAAGCCCTTCATATATGTTTAAAAATTTACTTTCTCAAGTGGCGCTTTTGGCCCTTTAATCTACCTCTTCTCTCTTTCGTGATTATAAATAATTAGAAACAAATGTCAAGTATATTTTTCTGATAGAAATCAAGAAGGAAATAACTATAAAATTAATTATAAATTCTCTCTTCTAAATTCATTACCTATTTCTGTCATTTCGACTGCTTGTCCCGCAACGGCGGGGAAGCATAGCGAAATGGAGAAATCGCTTAACAAAACAAGGGATTTCTCGACTTAGCTCGAAATGACAAAAAATTAATCCCTCTTCTTTTATCCTCGAAGGAAAAATAGATTATGGATTTTGGATGAAGGTATTGCCTACTTATCCACTATTGTAAATTACTATAGTAAGTAATAGTACAGAGTCCTACATTCAAAATTCAACATTCAAAATTCATCCATTCTCCATTCTCCACCATCAATTATTTTTCATCTTTCGCCACAAATAAATATGAACTTTGTCTTTACCTGTGCTGCAGGACTAGAATCCATCCTCAAAAAGGAGATAGAACTTGCTGGATATAGATTGCTTGGTTCACAACCGACAATCGTACGTTTCCAGGGAGAGTTTTCTGCGATTGCGAAGATGAATCTCTGGAGTAGAGTCTGAAATAAGTTATTTCTTGAATTGGGACAACATGTTACATCTGATTTTAATCAGCTGTTTGACTTGGTGCAGGGAATTGATTGGAAGATATACGTGCAGGGAAACCCTATTATCGTAACGGCTATCACCAAACAATCCATGCTTACAAGTACGCCGACTATCCAAAGCATCACCAAAAAATCTATCGTCAAAAAGATATTGAATGGCAAAGAAGGACAACTGCCAGAGGATCATAGCAAACAGCCGATAGAGGTTCTTGTCTATATAGAACGTGATATGTGCTCTATTTTGCTCAATACGACAGGAGAAGCGCTTCACAAGAGAGGCTACAAAAAAGCCACAGGAGAAGCACCAATAAATGAATCATTGGCTGCAGGATTATTGCTCCTTTCATGATGGAAATTTAGCGAACCGCTCTACGATTTTTTTTGCGGTAGTGGAACCATCGTCATAGAAGCGGCATTATTAGCCAAAAATATAGCCCCAGGGACATTCCGCTCATTCGCATTTCAGAAATTTGCTCGATACGACCAGTCGCTTTTCACCAAAGAGCTTAAAGCAGCAAAAGCCAAGATGATGCTCGACAAACAACATACTATCATCGCTTCCGATATCGATCCAAGAATGATCAGCATCGCAAAAGAAAATGCTAAGCATGCAGGCGTAGAAGATTATATCACTTTTGAAACAAAAAATATCTCTGACTATATGGACGGACCGGAACTGGCATGAACGCTCGTCTCCAATCCACCGTACGGACTCAGGATGAATACCTATGACCTTGAACATCTCTATTATACTATCACAGAGTTATTTACTAAGCATCCGAAGTTGCATGGCGGAGTCATAACTTCCTACGAAAGATTCTCCCCAGAAGATGAAGGATGAACTCGGAAAAAATCCATGTTCTTCAATGGCGGAGAAATCTGCTGGTTCTATAAAAAGACATTGATGAAATAATTTGTTATTCTATGCCCTTGTCTGTCATTGCGAGCGTAGCAAAGCAATCCAGTCTTTATTCTAGATTGCTTCGTTCCCTGCCGAACAGGCAGGAAAACTCGCAATGACAAAAAATAAAACATTTACTATGTATATGTAAACCATGATAAAGACATCTATACTTGACGCAGGCAAACTCCAGGCATTCGCCAAAGAGCATAAACTCCAGCCCTTCAGAGTCAAACAGCTCTACCAGGAGATATTCAAAAATCAGAATAGTGAATTTTCCGAGATGACGACACTTTCCAAAGAATTGAGAGAAGATTTGGAGAAAGAATTTTCTATAGTTACCTTGAAAGCGGATAAGATACTTGAAGATGAAACCTCTACCAAAATCTGATTTCAGACCCATGATGGATTGCTGATCGAAGCAGTTATCCTCTATCATCGGCAGGATGATAAATACATCAAAAATAATAAGCCGAAACTCAATAGGATAACATTGTGTATCTCTTCGCAAGTCGGTTGTCCCATGAATTGTCTCTTTTGTGTGACAGGTAAACTCGGCTTCACAAGGAACCTTACGCGGGACGAGATGATTTCACAAATTCTCTTTGCCAATACCTACATCAAAAAGAAATTCTGAAAACAGGATGATGGATCATTGTATGGAGTGAGAAACGTCGTCTTTATGGGCATGGGAGAACCATTGCTCAACTATGATAATGTAAAGAAGTCGATTGAGATTATGCTCAGACAAGAAGCGGGATTTTCACTTTCCAAAAGACATATCACCATCTCTACCGCAGGGATCATTCCAGGTATCAGACAACTTATCAAAGATAAAATACAGGTCAAGTTAGCTATTTCGTTGCATGCGCCCAATCAGGCGCTTCGCGACAAAATCATGCCGATTGCCAAAGCATATCCCTTGGTTGAATTGGAGAAAGCGATTAGTGACTATGTCAGAGCTACCGATAATAGGATTTTCTATGAATACATTATGATCAAAGGAGTGACAGATAAACCAGAACTCGCCAAAGAATTGGTGACTATGCTCACCAGGAAACTCGCCCATGTAAATTTGATTCCCTACAATACTAATCCTGCTATCAGCTTAGAAGAAAGCGATGCTACGACGATGCAAAATTTCAAGAAGATATTGGAAGAAGGTGGAATTACCGTGACCATCAGGGATAGCTTAGGAAGAAGTATGAAGGGTGCTTGTGGTCAGTTAGGATTTGAGAAAGTAACGGATATGAAGTGAAAATAATCTCTATCCAATGCTCACAAAAGTATGGAATAAAGAGTCTCTGAGGTCACCTAGGAAAGGACCATTGAAGACGTAAATCGTCTTGATTTTATTAGAATTTTTGATATACCATTATTACTTCCCAGCGATTCACGGGAATATTGACTAACACGTAGTATTAATGACAGGTCTGCATTTTGCAGGCATGAATGATCTTACCGCTCTCATGTTTGAGTGGTTATCCAAGTAAGGGAGTGAGGTGCATTTGCCTCCTCCTTTTCCTTTTTGTTGGAAAAAAGTGATTGCATTAGGAATAGATTTGGATAAGCTAAAGCTCCCACTACGCAGTACGTATCTATGATTGATCACGTCTTCGGTGTTCGTTGACGGATCGTTCTTGTGCCATTTTTCCGGCCAGGAATTACCAAGAAAGGAGCGAGGCATATTTGTCCGCTCCATTTTTTATAGATAAGAAATGAATGAATCACTAAAATCGACTACTGTACCATACAATAGTTCATGGAACCTGTGAAGCTTCAAAGCTTCATGGAGTGAGAGAATCTGCTACCATAGACTATTTCCCGCAACCAGAAAAAGTCAGAGCTACCGCAATTGCTACCATCGAGACTGTAGACACTCTCATAGGAAGAGATGAGAGGATAGAGGATTAGCTCGAACAACTTACCGCTCCTGTAGTTATCGGACAGGTCTCAGAACTTTTCTGTTGTGCACACCCCGAAAGAACTATTGTTACGGTAATCAATACCATCAAGAAAAACATTTTTTTCATCTTCACCAAAACTATAATATAAAACAGTATATAAAAAATATAATTTTTTTAAAATTCAAAATTCAAAATTCAAAATTAACTTTTAGTGATTATCGAATATTTTCCAAGAGAGAAAGTGCGGCGTTATGTGCAGCGACAATGAGACGGTATTTTTCTATGAGATTAGTAGAAGTGGTTCTATCGAGCATAAGGATGACCCGAGCTCTCTTTTCTAACATACTAGGATTCTGGATTTTTTTCATGATATTGTCCTTATTTAATGCTGCGAGATGTTTTTCATATCGTTTATAGGTCGTTTCTTCTCCGCTATAGACATTATGTTTATCGCCATAGATCAACCTTGAGAGAACGGTTCCAAATTCTGCTCTCGTGACATATCTTTCTGGATTAAATTTCTCTTCTGGGATAGTTCCATTAGGTTTGAGTCCCATGAGATCGAGTTGGCAGGAAGTCTTGATAAAGAATTTAAATTCATCCGATTGCCCAGTGAGATCAGAGAAAAAATTACATCATGTTTTGTTGGTGTCAGGATAGATTCCCATGACTTGGATAGTGAACATCGTCATCATCTTGGCGAGCTCTTTTCTTTTGATACCATCATCTAGACGGGCTTCAGCGATAGGGCACTTGTTGGTTATATTGAGGCCATATGCCCAGAGAAATGCATCGTTGATTTCATTGCTGTATGGTGAATCGGAGATATCGCAGGAAGGAGCTGCTCAGTGACCATCACCACAGCAAGTTTCATCATAATAACTTGGAGAATCATCGGTACCCGCATCATTAGCACAGGCCAAGGTGCTAGGGAGCATACAGTCATCAATAGTGACATGGGTGCCTCCTCATCCTCCTCAACCTATGACTACCGGTGGGATAGGAATGGGTGGTACATAGATCTTATGGAAATAGAGGGTATTTCAGGAAAGGATAGCTTTGACGTCGGTTCCTATAAATGATATCTTGGGTAGATCATAATACCTCAGATACGTCGCAGATCAAGTGGTAGCCTCGGTTCATGTATAGATGTCCATCCCTTGATCTTTCGTTCAACAATCAATGCTACCTGTAGCTCCATCAAAGGTAAAGCTTGGATTGATACCGCCAGAGATAGTAAGAGTAAATAAATTATACACAAAGGGAATGGTATTCCCTGTTTGAAGAGATACTTCATGACAACATCCAAGATCCGCACAAGAAGGTTTGGTGCTAACGGTATAATCATCTATGGTATCGATAGTTCCTTTCATATCTTGAGCATAGACTACAACGTTGATGGTTCATGAACTCGGGAAGCTAGGATGGGAAGAGATGGTGATGAAATAATCAGGTTGATTAGCTACTCCTAGTATTCAAGAGAGATGTAAGCTA
>CAYXBC010000053.1:0-14501 GCA_964463255.1 uncultured Candidatus Peribacteria bacterium
GATGTGTATAAGAGACAGGGTATGGAGATAGTATTGAAGTTTGGATGAGAAAATAATGGTTACCTATAAAGGTTTATTATACTATAATCAATAAAACAATTACGCTGTCTGATTTTGTATATACTTCTTATAGAATACATACATTTTTTTGAATATGAAATTTTTTTTATAATCTATATGTAATCGCCTAAGCAAAAATCACAGAAGAATGGTTTTTTTCCATCACGAAACAACTTTTCTTTTTATGCTTTTCCACTTCTTAGATCATTCCAATCAATTAGCTGCTTCTATCGTGTCCATAGTCTCTTTGAAATCAGTAACAAATTTCATGGACGTCTTATAGGATTCGTTTAACGTCCTTCATAGAGTAAAAATATTATCAGGTATGACGATAGTTTTTTCTTTTTGTAACTGAGTATAGATTATGATATCTTGAGGAAATATGGTGGTATATATGAAATCAAGATCATATAAAGCTAAAGATTCTTTATAATAAGAATGTTTGACCACCAATACAGAATAAAAAGAGAAATGCACCATGAGTTCTTCATAGGTCTTCCTGCCATCGTAGAGATAATCTACAAACTCATCCATTCAATGGAGGGTTCTGAATGTATTCTCTTTCTTAGGGATATGTACTTGCATATTTGAATCAAAATGAAAACCGCAGACCATAAGATCGAATGTAGTCTTTTCTATGATCTCCAAGACATATCTTAAGGAAAAATTAGTGATACAATCATCGTCCGTCAATAACCGGAGATATTCTCAAGTCGCGTAACTAGTCACTGCCGTAATATTATACGTCAATCATTTATTGACAGGATACCTGTAGTATTTGATATTCGTATAGTTCTTCATATATTCCCTGACCATCTGTTCTGTATTATCTGGACTTGCATCGTCAGCAATAATTATCTCGATTTTATCATCAATTTCACCATCAAATTGCTTTGTAATGCTATCCAGTCATTCTTTGAGAGTTTCGGATCTTTTATAGGTTGGTATACAGATACTTATCACAGGTTTGTTTTCCATGTATAAATACTAATTTTATAAAAAATATGATGAGATATAGAGAAAGATTACTATTTATCAATAGTTTTTGACAACAAACAGCAATATATTTCTATCGTCTTTTCCACATTATTTTTCCAAAAGAATTGCTTCTTAACTACACTCTCATATTTCTCCTGATAAAAATCAATGACCTTCTGAGCAATATCATGAGCATTTGCTGGTTCTACAAAATTGACCTTACCACTCACAACTTCAGTCAAGGAAGCAATATTTGGAACGACCAATTGTTGTCATAAAGCACAGGTCTCTGCAGCAGAAAAACCGAATCCTTCTACTAAGGACGGAACCACAACAAGATCTGAAGCTAAGATATAATTTCCAAGTTCAGTATATTTTACTCAAGGAATCCAAAGGATATGATCTTTGAGATGATGATGAGCTATAAACTCCTTAACATCATCTGCCTTATTATTTGGGCTTTCAGAGACAATGAGAACTGCCATAAATGCAGGAATATGTTTGATAATTTCAGGCAACGCTCTCACGAAGTAGATAAGTCATTTGGAGATACCAGGCCTTCAGAAAAAAAGTCAGAGATAATGATTTTCCAAATGATGTTGTTTTCTTATAGCCAAGATATCTATGTCTTTGAAGTTCTTTTTATCTCGATGGTCATAATCTATACCGTTATAAACGGTAATAAGCTTCTCATCAGGAAGTCAGAAATAAATTCTCAAGTTATTCTTGGTATAATTTGACACACAAAGATATTTGTCAAAATGAAATCTGAAAATGAATGATTCAAATGCTTTGAAGAAGAAGCCTGTCCATCACATGAATCTATATCGGAGTTTCCCGAATATTTCATGAACAGTGAGAACAACCTTTTTATGGGTAATCTTTCCAATGATACTTGCAGGTATAGCTGAATTATAGGTCGTGGTATGGATAATATCAGCCCAACGAGCCAACTGCACCCCCTTACGCAGACAATAAAACATAAAATCATACCTATTGTGCCCTACTCTATAGATTTCTAAATGATCAGAAATTTTTTCATAGGAAGACAATGCTGGTTTGAATTTGCTCGTCAAAACCTTGACCTGATTTCACTCAGCGATAAGTCACTTGATTAGATTATCAAAAAGTATCTCGACTCATCAGACATGTGGTTGAAATAATTCTAGGACGAAGAGAATCTTCATATGCAATATGATTATGCAAATAAATTATCATATTTTAGCTCTATAATCACTACTATTATGTGTCTTAGCTCATAATCAATCTCTTATTTCTATATGCAAATCTTTGCAGACTTGGACTTCAGGGATATTGCTTGCAAATCTATCACCTCATTTACCGAAAATAATCTTGGTATCAGGTCAATATTTGTCTCTAACCAATGTCGCTGCATGTTGTATACTTTCACAGACCGATCAATCTTGATCTACAGAGACGAAGGCATAATCTACAGATTTTAGCGAAGAGATAACTCTCATTCTAAACTCTTGATCTTGGAAAACCTCATTTTTTCATGTTTTATTCCTTATCTGGTCGTCATTATTTACAATCACTCGAAGTTCATCTCAGAGATCCTTACAAAGTTCACAACATTCTATATGTCATGGATGGAGTGGATTAAAGTATCATGAAGTAATCACTACGGTCTTAGCCATCTTCAAAGTAAAGAGCTAAAGAACAAAAGAACAAAAGAACAACAGGAAAAAGTCTAAAGATACTACTCTTTTTAAGACAATATACAACAAAAAATATTATTTGACCTCTTTCACTTGCCTCTGAAAATGGGCAGTCATCAGATGATTCAGAATTCCATGAATATCCTCTACTGGTCCATACGTATCAGAATCGACCAATATATGATGATCAAGCATATCCTTAGCCTTTCCTCACTGAAATCCAAGAAATCAGACAGTTTCTATTCACATTTCCTTGGCTTTTTCTATAGCCATAATAAGATTTTTTGAATTCCCGCTTCACGTAATGATGATCAAGAGATCTCAGGCATCTCAAAGCGTTTCAAGCTGTTCTGAAAAAATATATTCAAATCATTCATCATTTGCTCGTGCAGTCATCACAGGCATATTATCATTCAATGAAATAGCTTTGAATCTAATAGTGTCATTTTTTGATTGTGGATGTTTACCCAAGGTAGTTTTCTGAAGATCAGAAACCATATGACTGGAAGTAGCTGCACTTCATCAATTTCCCGCGATGAAGATTTTCTTTCAAGCGAATAATCTTTCTTCTATCATATCTATAGTTTTGACGACATCAGGCAGCTTAAGGGTTTGCAGCGTCTTTATAAGATCATCAACATAGTGTTGTATGAAAGCTTCTTTTTCTTCTGAAGTAGTTTTGGCATATTCAAATCTTTTGGAAAGATCATTATTCATGATAAGTACATTAATAGGTAAATATTATTTTGCTTCATTCATTCTCAAAATTGAAATCTATATTTCTAAGTTCTGGCAAAGCAGTTATGATATCTTGATGTTTCTCTTTGGGCGCATAGAATAAGAAAAATCAACCTCATCATGCTCAAAGCAATTTTCCTCAAGATGCTCAAGCCCTCCTCGCTCTATGATATCGATTATCTATCTGAGGATTAGATATACCTCAAGCCATTTCTTTTTTGAGTTCTCGATTTTGATGAAGTATCTCTCAGAAATTATTCAGATCGTTATTCTCCAAATCTTTTTTGAGATCATAACTAAGTCATACCATTTTTTTCATTATTTCAACTTTTTTCTGATCTGAGAGCATATTCTGATTTTGCTTGGATAAGATATCAGAAGCACTCCTAGTGATTCATGTATACATCATCAAAAGATTATCTTGCAATCTTTGCTTAGTTTCCTTAAGACATATAATTTTTTTGACAGATACGGTATCATCTGGATTAAATTCTATGAAATTAAGTCATCAATACGCTGCAGCATACTGATCCTGTTTTCAAATCGGCTTTCCACATTTTTCGATTTCTATCAGACAAGCTTCTTGAGCCAGTCTCTCTGCAGAAACATATTCTCATTTATGAGCATGTAAAGCATGGAGCATAGCGACTGTGAATGAAGAAGAAGATCATAATCACGATCATTTAGAAGGGATATCTGCAACCGATGTAATTTCGAGTCATCAATCAATATCAAGCAAATTCAATATCTGTTTTGCATATTCATGTTTCAATTCATTTGCATGCTCGACATTTTCAGTCTCTGAATATCATAGCCTTATCTTATTATCAAATTTTTTATTCACCAAAACGGTCACTCATTTATCTATGGAGGTACTGAGGACCGCACCTCAATGTTCTTTGTAAAAACTAGGTAGATCACTACCTCAGCCAGTAAAACTCACTCTTAATGGAGTACGCGATATAAACATTGCAAATATATATATACGATAAATTATGTATAATGTAAACCACACAATACAAAATTTACAAGAAAATACAATACTTTTATTAACATATTACGATATCTGCATACTTTTGGCTATTTTTGACTACAGAAAATTCATCCTCTTGCCTTTTATCATACAATTCCTGGATGTCATATTCAGATAATCATTTATATGCATAAAAATCATGAAATCTCTGTTTTCTTATGTTTTCATCGATGTCGCAGTAAATTTTCAAATCTGCTCTATCTCTGAGAGGTTCGATATCCAAGGCAAGTACTCAATCCAAAATAACAATACCATGGCTATGAAGTTGCAAAGTCGAATGATTTTCAATAACCGTTCTATCCCTAACATTATAGACATTGACAGAAATTGGCTTTCATGCAAATAATTCCTGCATATCATCAACAATTTTATCATATTGATACCTAGCTCTTACATCCATAGTAAGATCACGTTGTTCTTTGGACAACAGCCGATTATCTAGATGAATTTCCTGATAGGAGGTACTATGTTTATCTAATAATGAAGTAAGTATCTTAGTGAATGTTGTCTTTCAGGAGCGAGACAATCACCCAAGCAAAATAATATATCTATCATGGTCTTTAGGTATATTTGAAATGATATCTTCAGCTTGGGAAACCAGAGTATCATATTCATTAACTATAAAATTCGTAGCCTCTCTAAAATCATTGAATGTAAAATCAGGGATGATCGAATATTTACCATCATCTCAGGCATAACCAGTTCTGACCAGAACCGTCTTCAATCATGCATTAGCACCAGTTTGGATATCAGTCGTACTATCACCAATAATAAATGATCTACCGACATCTATAGTATATTTTTCGACAGATGCATCAATCATGCCAGTTTTGGGTTTCCTACAATCACAAGAAATCTTAAATTCAGGGATTTCTCATGGAAATCAGGCATCTGGATGATGAGGACAATAATAGATATCATGGATATATGCTCATTCCAAACCAACCAAAGTCTCTAATTTCTTATGAATCATATCAAGATCAGATACTTTCAAAAATCATTTTGCAATCATAGGTTGGTTAGTAACGACCAAAGAAAGATATTCTGATGCATTAATGATTTTGAGTCACTCTGCCACATGTGGAAGCAGTTCTAAATCATCGATATGAGAAAGATTATCTACTTCCTTATTAAGGACTCAGTCCCTATCTATAAAGATTGCTTTTTGGGTATGAGCCATATTTAATCTAGCTACTTTTCAGGAAATGATATCGTTTTCTACCTGCTGTAATCTTTCTAAGGTTCACATATCTTTGATATATTCATGGGTTTTATATGCTCTCAAGATATTTCAATCATTAATTATTTTGGGGAAAATATGTTTTCAAAAATCAGAAGAAACATCTGGCTGGATATAAGAAAATATCTTTGGATCAAGGATATACAGTGCAGCATTAACAAGATTATGATAATATTTTCATTCTGGATGAGGTTTAGGATGGAAAGCTTTAATAACTCATTGAGTATCTGATTCAGCAAGATCACTATCATAAGGATGAGTATTAGGATGAACAAAAAGAGTTCATAGACTTTGTATATGTTGTGTATCAAAATCAATCATTTTCTGGAGATTGATATCCATGATAGTATCGCCATAAAATACAAAAAATCTTTCTGTCAAAAGATGCTCAATCTGTTTGACAGCTCAAGCAGTACCAAGAGGCGATTTTTCTATGATATGCTGTATCTTGACTCAAAAATCTGATCAATCACCAAAGTAATCAACAATAACTTGTCAAAGGTGACCTGAAAGTATGATAATATCATCCAATCAATATCTTTTCGCTAATTCAATTTGCCGTTGTAATATGGGTTTTCCTGCTATTTGGACCATAGGTTTAGGAATATCGATCAATCATAACCTGGTTCATTTACCACCAGCGATAATTACTACTTTCATCTTATAAGTTTTTTCAGAAGTAAAATAAGACGCTGGAAATCTTTATCCAATCAATTAAATTAAGCAAAAAAAAAAGATTTCAACGTCGTTTTTATCCAGCTTAGCTGAATAGGAATTATTTTAAAATTCCTATGTGATAAATCTGATCAACAATATCTTTAGTTCCCTGAACAACAGCTTGTTCACTAGTATATTTCGGACCCCATCACAATTGTCTCAATTTATTATTATCAAGTTCTACTTGGGGTACATCACCTTTTCGTCATTGTTTTCATCAGGTATATATGATATGTACATCATGCAATCAAATATGCTTAGCTATAGATTCAGCTATAAACGTTACAGAAGTTTTTCCTTCAGGAGTGAGGTTGAAATAATTGAGTTCATCTTTTGCATGTTCATATCAAAATAATATTCAATCAATCAGATCGTCAACATAAATATACGGTTTAGCCTGTTTTCCATCCCCAAGAATTAACAACTGAGTAGGATCTTTCTTGAGTTTATGTACGAAATCGAATGCAGCACCATGAGTAGAGTTTCTTCCTATCACATTACCGAATCTAAAAATCCACGCCTGGATATCATAATTATGTCAAAAAGATGATATCAATCATTCACACGCAAGTTTACTGGCTCCATAGAGTGAGATAGGAAACAAGGGTCCATCATCTTCAGCGGTTGGGACTTTCTTAGCAACACCATAGACAGCACTCGTAGAAGCAAATATAATCTGTTTAACATTACTAATCCTCATACACTCAAGAACATTATACGTAACAATAGTTCAGATTTTCAAATCGATATCAGTTACCTGAGCACCTTTAGAGATATCACTATTTGCAGCAAGATGCAAAACAAGATCGATTCACTGAAAATAAGGAAGGATATTATCAAAATTAAGCAAATCATCTTCGATAAAAGAGTAATTTGCATGGTCAATATATGACTGGATATATTCTCTCCTTCCCAACAAAAAATTATCTATAGCCAAGATACTATGTCATTGTTGTAATAGCACTTTAGTCATATTGGAAGCAACAAATCATGCTCATCAGGTGATAAGTATCTTCATTATCCTCTATTTTTATTAAATAAATAGAACAAGAAACTGAAATAGGTAATTTGGATTCATGTAATAATAAAAAACAGTGCATAAAGTCATATCCTAAAGGAAAGTATACCTATACTAGATGTTTGTATTCGACGTATAAGAACTCAGAGATCCATAGAAAATCACAATATAAACAAAATTCATCAGAACAATAATCCTCTCTCAAACGTGAATATTTTTGCTACCCACTTACTAATTTTTGTCGTTCTAAATTTATTGAGATAGGAAAAATTTTGGGTCAATATACCCATCTGAAATATAGAAAAACCTACATTTCGCAACAATATGCCCAAGAACAAATAAAATGTTCAAAAACTCTTTCAAAAAATAACGAAAGGTCATGCTATCTGTAAGAAAAGTATCAATATACCAAATAACGCTACAATAGCTCATAATTTCAAGAATATAAATTCAGAAGCCAAAAGCATAATATATTTGAGGTTAGCTCGTCCTGCAGCATATGCAGGGAGATGTGGCTTTCTTCAATCACGATCAGCCAATAAACTTACAGGAAGCTCACACATCTTCATATGCGTAAGTTTAGCTTTGACCACCATTTCTGAAGCATATTCCCATCATCGTGATTCCATTTGCATCTTAGCAAACGCATCCTTGGTCAATGCTCTTAATCAGCTATTACAATCAGAAATTCATGCCTTGAAGAAAAGATTGATAAAAAACGTGAGCAACGGAGTACCTATATATCTATTTTTCCATGGCATCGCTCATTTATGGATATTTCATTTAAGTCTGGTTCACATAACAAAATCATATCCAGCATCGAGCTTCTTTATGAATCCATCCATCTCCATAAAGTCGTAGGTTCAATCTGCATCACCCATGATGATATAGTCGCCTTTGATATGAGGGATACTATCAATATATGCCTTACCCAATCATTGTCTAGGGATACTAACAACCCTTGCTCAAAGTTCCTCAGCATTTTTTTTGGTGATTCATCAATCAGTCGAACTATCCATGATGAGACATTCTCCTTTGAGGTTATATTTTTTAAAAGCTTCGAATACTCTATTGATAGGGTATCTGATTACCTTTCATTCGTTAAGGGCAGGGATAACTACGGTAATAAATTTAGAGGTCATTTTTTGACAGAGAAAAGATTAAATAATTTTGAATAAAGAAATTTATAATAGTGATTAATCAAGCAACAATAAGCGTACTCAATGAGTAATTATGAACATATCCATTAAAAAATGGCACTAACAATTTCAGAGAAACCATTAAAACAACTACTAAAATAACAAATAATAGGATTTGATATGTAGTTTGTTCTTTTCTAGTATTTTTAAAAGTGAAATGTTTTTGAAGATAAAATACAGCCGTTATATTAAACAAAAAGACAAAAAAAAGGGAAAGGTTATAAGCATACTTTCATATATCCGTTACTAGAAACGTAATGAACATATTTCATAGAAGTGCAATTCATCAAACAAGATAGAATCTCATAATTTTTTTCATGAAACTACGAATATTTACTTTCATAATATGGTTTATCTCTTAAATATAAGATAAAATCATTCTAATATCAGATTTTTGAACTCTATAAAAGTTCTCACAGTAAAGAGCCTTTTGAAAAGGTATCTTGGATCCAAATAAAAGGTCCTGATAGCATATGATTGCAAATCCAATATGTCATGATGAGAAATATTGTGATGTTCTCGATTGCTATCTTTCTGTTTTGATGATTCAAGATTAAGATCTTTAGGATTAGCCCATCCTTGAGTTATCATGTCCTGTCTGAAATTAGTTCCTATCCTAGGAGTCGCTATATTGAAGGAAGCAAAATCCAAATCAAGAATCTTAGCGAATTTTATGGTATAGGTAATCGATTCCTTAGTATCTCAAGGTAATCATATAATAAATGTACCACAGGTCCTAATCTTATATTTTTTACATAACTTCATAGCTTGAATCATAGTATCCTGCTTAGTATTCTTCTTATACTTTTTTAAAAGTTCCTCATCAGCGCTTTCTATTCAAAATAATATAGTATGACAACCTGCTTCTTTGACCTCTTTAATGAAATCATCATTAATAGTATCTACTCTTGCAAATATACATCGAGACAATCAGATTTCTTTGATAGCTTTACACAGTTCTGACGTCCTTTTCTTATTCACTCAGAATGTCTGATCTAGAAAGAATATATCTTCTATTCAAAAAGATTTTAAGAGTTTCAGTTCTTTTATAACTATATCAAGTGGCCTGAGACTCCAATCGATATTACTCATGGGACAAAAACTGCAGTTGAAGAGACATCAGAAATCAGTGAGCATCACCGTACTCTTTTCTTTAATAGCGAAAGGATGATTATATTTATTATGATCGAACAATTCTCGTCTCGGTACAGGAGCATTCCAAAATTCCGTCTTGAAATCTTCCTTTCAGATGGCGAGTCAATTCTTATGCCTATAAATAACATTCCCCAATACTGTTCAATCTGGATGTCCTATGTATTGTAAGATATTAGTTGAAGCAAAATTAAAATTTACAGCGTCCAATTCAGGCATTATAATAAAAGACTCCTCCTTGAGTTCCCTAAAGATATCTCAGTCTCAAATCAAAATTGCATGAGGAAACTGTTTTTTTAATTCAGAAATAAATACTTTATCCTCTTTGAATGATGGAGCAGAAGCCAAAAAATATATATAATCAGGTTCATATTCTTTGATCTTATCTATAGTTCCTTGATTATCTGTCTTTTCGGCGATTGCATCCCAGACATATACATCATACACATTTTCATCAAACAATCAGCTGAGATAAACTAAGTTTACTGCTGGATAATAATATCTTGCCTTAGAGATTTTACTGCAAAAATATTCTCTCAGATATTTTTCTTTTCATGGCAGATTCAAGAGGAGTACTTTTTTTTTCATATATTATTTAGAAGAATAAAACTTTTGATAGGAAAGATACATCATATAGACGATAAGATATATCATAAATAAGACATAAACGGTACTAAATCTAATAAATCAGTAATGGGTCAATAATCACATATCTAAATTAGCAATCAGTAACATAACCGTTCATCAGATTAACGTAAAAAGACTTAATAAAAGAAGGAGAATATACTTATAAGATATCCTTGCAAAGATATAAAACAATATCACAAGAACAAGTACCAAGAATATCATAGTATAGTCAGAATGAAAAAATGCTTGATCAAAGAAGGCCTTTAGTATTCATGGCTGATGAATATTAGTGGAAAAAGATGTTAGTAATCATTCTTTAGTTCAGATTCATCAGACATTAAGTGAAGATCAGATTGGATATAATGAAGTAATATATTTTCATCAAAGCCATCAGATGAAAATTCATAAGAGAGGTCCAGATAATCAAATATAGACACGCTTAATATCATGCATATGTTTATTTTGTATGAGATAATACAAAATACTACAAAGTACTATAATAGAAACAACCAGTATAAAAGATTCATTTCTTATGGTCGTTGTGAGAAAAGCCAATAAAGAAAGAGGTAAAAGTATTTTTTTATTTTCAAAAGTATTATGTTCAAGATTCAATATCTGATCAAAAAGATAGAAGATAAAGATAAACAATAATGCTCAAGAGATAAAATTCCGATAAGAGCCAATCCCATGGACAAACACAAAAGGAAGTGATGCAAATATATATGAACCTATAAAAGCGAACATAAGATTAGATTTCCTGAGAAAGATTCAAAAAAGCAAGAGAATAGAAAACAAATACATGATAGGCGAAATAACATTGGTATATCAAGTAAGATTTCATGTATGCATCAATAAAAAATATGTATCCGTCAATGGCGCAAAAATATTTCTCTCCAAAGCACTACCTAAAAATTCGGGGTTAGTCTTATCTAAAACCAAACTTTTATTTTCAGTAAAGACTTTTGTCTTCATATCCCAACCAGCGACAGCATCCTCATCAAACGTAGGCATATGGGTATTTATCTGAAATACCATGACTGCCTTAATCAAAGCATAGATAATGATTCATGCTACGAGAATTTTTTTTCGTAATTTCAAAGCAATAAATTGATGTCATATATCAAGAAAATTAGATGTGATTGAATCTATAATCTCTTGTATATATCATTTTTGTTGAGTACTCTTGTAGAGGAATAATCACAAGAGAACAACGAAAGTGAGAATAGGTCACAATAATGATAGTTTATCAAATAAGATTCATCATACAAACAATTCAAAAACAAACAATGACAATGCAGAGATGAATCAAAGAACAATTTGTTCAAAAAAATTAATGAATTTATATTGGTTCAATAACCATAATCCTAGCACTCAAGTAAAGAGAGCCAATAAGATTGGGAATAAAATCATGTTATTTGTCTTTCAGGAGATAAATTTTTGCATATGGTTTCCATATTATTTCTTTTTGTACTTCAAATTGTAAATCATTCCACAATAATATTCCACTAGAATATGTCGGATCCAAAAATCAGAATCAATTATTGGGTCAATAAGGATTATAATAGAACAGACATTGGACTCATGTTATTGATCAAAATTTCAAATATGGATACATATGATATTTCCCTTCGAAATCAAATGGATATGAAGCTATAAATGAACATCTTTTTCATGTGGGCATATTAGTCTTTATGAAATCCAAAAACAAATAGAAATCCGAAGATCTGCCTACTCTACCATTCTCCATAATATTAGTAGCAGACATAGTCTGATTATATATTTTGACCTGATTAATTGTACTGAACATATCAAAGAACACTCGAAAGAATACCAAGAATCAGACACCGAAAGAGATTGCATTTCTTTTTTGCTTTTTCTCTTGAGAAAAGAAATACCAAAGGACAGCGAATAATAACCATATAATTATGAACCAAAAAAACACTTGATTGATATATCTCCCGTTCCACATAGGTCATTCAAGGAAATTTATAGTTCTTGGATTATATTCCTTATATTGCAAAGCATCCTTAAATCCGTTTGAGAGTTTTTCAAACACATTCAATAGTCAAAGATTTAATCATATATGATATCAGGTAATATTTCCTTGGGCTATAAGTACAATCTGAGCCTCAGGAGGTATCTGAGAATAAAACGGCAATTTAGAGAGAAAAAACTGTTGATTAAGAACAGCATCACCATTAATTTGAATATTTTCTCCTGGCATAATTTGCTGACCCACCAAAAAACCGTATCAAATCATTCCATTGCCTTGTAGCGTTCAATGAAGGGCAAGATAATCACTTCAAGCTAAAGGAGAAATCACAGCTACACATTGACCAGTACAGACAAAATCGACATTTCCATCAAGTTCTTGAAATTGAATGAATCCTTGTTGTTGATACGCTGCAAACGTTGGTAATCAAACAAACAACAGTAAAAATAAAAGCCATTTAAATTTCATGAGGTGTCTACAAGGTAAAACAATATAATTTGTATAAAAATTCAAGGGACATTTACAATAAATAAAATAAAACAGTAATTGACATTACTATTTTATCATATTGTATATTAAGTGAATGTGATTCAATATACTAAAACAAACCCATCTGCACAGGATTTTGTAGTTTCTTTTTCAATTCATCCAAAGTCTTTTCGAAGGAATTGAAATGATAGTCTTGTACCAAGACCTTTTTATATTTGGGAAAATCTAACTGTAAAGCAAATTTTTCGATTGTTGTATCTTGGATTTCTTGGATATGTTTCAACTCAATCAATCCTCTACTCTTATATACATCTATTTTCCCATCAATCAGTTTCTGTTTACTATCTCAGGTAACTTCATCGATATGAAGATAAATATTATCGATAGTCTGATATTTTTGAATCAAATCAGAGGCCTTCTTGGGTCAGATTCAGGTGATTCATTTGATATTGTCTGCACTATCTCCCACAAGTGCAAGGTAATCTAAGATATACTGAGGAGCAAAACCATATTCTTTGAAGAAAAGCTCTGTAGTAGTGGTGATGCCTTTCATAGAATCCACACAAAAGACATTGGTATCTAGAAGCTGTTTAAGATCTTTATCTCAGGAATAGATATCTATCATGACATTTTTATCATCCTTGTATTTCATTGCCAAAGTATAGATGATATCATCAGCTTCATAGGTAGGGACAACAAGACTGGGAATTCACAACTGTTCGACGATAGCTTGTGTGATAGGTATTTGATGTTTGAAATCATCATCCATCTTTTTGCGGTTGGCCTTATATTCAGGATATGCTTCATGCCTCAATGTTTTTACGGGAGAGTCCCAAGTGATGACAAAATAATCAGGTTTTTCTTGAAATATCTTCATCAACATACGAAAAAAACCATAGACAACGTTGCTATTATGCCCATCTTTGTCCATCATAGCAGGAAACGCATAATATGCTCTATATAAGAAACTCGAACCATCGATAAGGAAAAATTTCATAGAG
Organism: uncultured Candidatus Peribacteria bacterium; assembly: GCA_964463255.1. Lineage (GTDB taxonomy): Bacteria > Patescibacteriota > Gracilibacteria > Absconditabacterales > Absconditicoccaceae > CAJBLF01. The sequence goes on from CAYXBC010000053.1 coordinate 13,925, forward strand.
ATAAGAAAGCAATAAATGTTGATATATATAGAATTTTTAGTATAAAATACAAGTCAGGAAATATTTATCCAATCCAAACATATGCACAAAATCAGCTCCCCAGAAGAAATGTTCGAATACGGAAAAATGCTCGCAAAGGAGCATAAGATTTTATTGATACATGGAGAGCTCGGTGCTGGAAAAACATTGTTAACCAAAGGATTTGCTCAATGATTAGGGTTGAACGATACTATTGTACAAAGTCCAACCTACGCCTACCTCAACGTGTACGGCGACAAACTTCTTCATATAGATATGTATAGAATCAAAGAATATAACGAGTTAGTAGAAAAATGAATTATCGATCAAATAAATGAATTTGATTATATCGTCATCGAACGACCAAAATTCATAGACCAACTCCCCATCCACAATTTTCTCACCCTTCACATCACAAAAACCTCAGAGACAGAAAGAGAGATTAATAATAATTTATAATTTATAGTGAATAATTTATAATTAAAAAATCCTTAATTATCAACTATAAACTATCAACTAATTAATTTTAAGATTATATTCTTCCAAAGCTTTCTTAAAT
>CAYXBC010000054.1:0-58205 GCA_964463255.1 uncultured Candidatus Peribacteria bacterium
CGATGAAGAAATTGCGGAAGCAATAAGATTTATCAACCTTAGGCCCAGGAAATCCTTAGAATATAAATGTGCTTATGAAGTATTCCATGGAGTCAATCTTAGGCTCTAACTAACCAATTGCACTTTGGACTTGAATTTGGGGCTGAGTTTTTACGATATAATCACTAGTAATCTCTTCTATCAATACATGTTCTGTATTTGGCTTAAATTCCTTTTGCTTGGTAAATGATTCTAGAGTTGGGAAATGAGATATTCTCGTTGGATTTCCTTTTTCCTTGTCCCAGAAATAATGAATATTTCCATTTGATAAGAGGATAAATCTTACGTTCTCAGTATTTGCGTATATTCTTGCTTGTTCTTTTCCTACAAGCGGGTCCTTATCTTCACTTTTTGCTTCAAGCACACAAATTGGGAATCCTCTTTCATCAAGCAAGAGATAATCAATAAATCCATTCTTGAGATTTTCAAAATCATCTCCGAGATCAGAGATTTTTATATTAGTTTCTACCTGTATATTTGCTTTTTTATCTCACTCATCAAAAAACCTTCGTCCTGCTTGTGTGAGTAGATCATTTATTTTCAGTCTAGCTTTAGCTTCTTTTTGCATAACAAAAAAAATATTAGATGTAAAATTTTTGATGTTTTCATCTTAGATTTTTACGACATCTTTTCAATCACAAAAGAGATCGTAAAATAGGCAAAACAAAACCACTTGATCTTCTTCTCTAAATACATAGATCACGATCAAATTTTAGATCGTACCACCCTAGCAAAATGAAAAACACTAAATCTACGATTGAAGACCAGATTTTATCTCTCTATAATAAATATAATGACCTTTATATTGCCCAAAACCGAAACAGTGAAGATATTCAAAGATACTGAGAAAATGAATTTTACTGAGGAAAAAGGGAAGCTTTTGAAGAAGTATTGGAGCTACTAAAAAAAAAGACCACTCTGGTGCGGTCCTAAGATCCCGTGAGTGGTGCTGTCTCTAGGAATATACATAAAAGCATAAGCAGTTCAAGCTGACTTCAATTTGTGGTAGATAAAAGTATCATATAATCCTTTTCCCTGACACAAGTTTATTTACCTACAAGAAAAATTAATAAAAATAGAATTGGCTTATAAACAACAATCACAGAGGTTTTATTATTTTTTAATGGAATAAACCCAATTCTGCAACCAGTGGTTGCAGTTTATTTCCAAACCAGGTCGTGACAGTTTGTCACGATCTCCCATCACCCAGCTTTTCGCTCAAACCGAAAACCTCAATAAAAGACCTATTCTGACTTGATTGTTTGGTAACTATAGTTAATGAACACACACCTTTTAGCATCTTACCACCTACAATCATGAACATCCCTGCAATTCTCAAGACACTCCGCAAAAAGGACCGACAAATAGCCGGAGATATGGGCATAAAAATAGCCCAGCTTGGCAGACGACAGAAGAAAGACCAGAATCCCTCCAAAGAAAATCAGGAGAAGATTAAAGCTTATATCTTGGATCATATTGCCACTTTACAGAAATTGATTGAAAAATAGATTTTTGGTGCTGTTTTAGTGCGGTTTTGGTGCTGTTTTCCTATTTACAAAAGTCCCTATAGTACCAGAATTATGTTTTTTGAGTGCCTTTTAGGTGCCCTTTTGGTGCCTTTTAGGTGCCCTTTTGGTGCCTTTTCACTCTTTACATTTTCCTTGTAAGAATAAAAATACCCTGTTTTAGGTGCTGTTTGAGTGCCGTTGAAGTGCTGTTGAATTCCAAAAACCCAGTTAGAAACTATAAATCCCTATCCATCCTAGAGTAGGGATTTTTCATTTTCAGGTACTGTTTGGGTACTGTTTAGGTACTGATTTACATTTTTTGGTACTGTTCAAGTACTGTTGAAGTACTGTTGGATAATCAGTTATTAAGTATTACTTAACTACTGGATCAGATCTGTTCCAGCCCACCCCGACTACCTAATAGATTAAATTTTCTTATAGTACTTATATATAGTTCATTTATCTATTCAAATCTCTCAAGCAACTTCTTTTAAAAAATCCTGATAATTATAGGGAAAGAAAGCATCTCCTTGATATTTTCATTCTACCAATGTTAAATATAGCTCGTCAATATACGGTAAAAATATCTTATAGATCTTTTCTCATCAAATAACCCGAATTATTTGATCCTTATATTTTTGTAAAATTACTTTAAAATCTGACACCACCTCCATTCAATTATAACTGGATAATGTTTTAGATAATACAATATTCTTTTTAGCTAATGGATGTCAATTATAGTTAGGATAATATTTTTTCAATGATTCATATGTTACTCTTCCCATAACAACTATCTGATCTTTTATCAATTCACGAAATCTATCTTTATCTCAAGGCATATTCCATGGAATATTATTTTCATTTCATATAATATAATCTTTCTCAGAAATCGCCGCTATAGCTTTTATCATATTTATTTTAATAAAGGCTTTAAAAGAGGTTTAAAAAGATCTTGTTCTGGTGGTATTTGAACTGAATCATAAACATCATCTCTTGTATATATGATTCTTGGAATATCTCTTCAAATAACAATTGGCTTACACTCATTACCTTCTCACATTAAATATACTGCCATCGCACTTAGAGCATCTGTTATATTTATTTGAGTGATTTCTAGTTTTTTTCAGAAAATATCTTCTTGTCATCTCATATCAGTTAGTGGATATATTCAATATGAGTAAATAGAAATACCCGTAACTCACCATTTTAATGGTCTTGTTGTACTATCTGTAATAATTACTCAAAAATCTTGAATCTGATATTTTTCACAGAAATAACTATGAATTTCTTTTGTTATATTTGATAAATCATCTGGTCGTAAAATATAATGACCATTTGCATTACTTTCATCTATTCCTGCAGATGGTATTAGTATATTATTCTTTATAGTAAGATATATTCATTTCCCTGGAACAACATCACTAATAATTCGTCTATCTGATTCACTTTCTACTAAATCTTTTTTTGAGATTTCTTCTACAGACATACATCTTCCTTGATGTATAGCCACTATCTTAGATGTTATAAATACAATATCACCATTTTTAACATCAGAAACATATTTATCAAACACTTCAAAGATATTATCTTTTGGTGGCATAAGTGGACGTGTTTTTATAGGCAAGAATTCCATCCCAACAGATAGTTATAAATAAAATGACTCTGTAATAATATTATCCATTTTTTGGTCATGAGACTCTACTTGTATATTATTTACAAGCTGAATATCAAATCATACTCATATTTTTAATTTTATCTTATTATCTGCTAAAAATCTATCATAATAACCTTTTCATCTTCAGATTCTATTATAATCAGATCAAAAAACAACTCATGGGATATATGCCACATCTATATTTCAAGAAAATATTTCTCCAGTTTGAATATCTATTACAACCATATCTTTTTCATTAATAACTTTAGGTAATACAACCTTTCTTCTATTCTCTAGAAGTAACTTAATCAATCAGGTAGTACTAAATTCTTTTTTCATAGAATGAAAAACCATAAAAATAGAATTATTGGAAATAATACCACTTTCTTTAATTTGTCTTAATATAGATTCTGATTTAAGAAAAACATCTTGTGATGTAAGTTCTCACAACCTTAATAAGTTTCTTTCCCTCATTTCTCATTTATTATATTGTTTACAATCACTCATCTTTCTTTATGGTCTGCCAAATTTTTTTACCAAAATCAGCTTTAAATTCCTTTGAATATTCACTTATTCACTTAGTTATTGGTGCTTTATTTATTTCCAAAACATATCAATCTGCAATAGATCAATTAGAAATTATATCTATTCAAAAATACCTTGAGTTAAATATATCTGCAATAGATTTTATATATTCTTTATCTTCATCATTTACAAGAATCTCACGAACAGTTCATCCTGTAGCAACATTTGCTGTAGGTAATAGATTTATTTCAGATTTATTTGGCAAAACCGTACTTAAAGAAATTTTTTGATTATTTAAATATTCTTCTATTTTTAATAACCATTCATTATAGTTATTTAACTCTATCAATTCTTTTATGGTTTTCTTGCCATCACCTTTTATTTTTGCTGGCATTCTTTCATAAGAGACCAAGATTTCTCAGTCCAAGTAAAGAATTCTATAATCTTTTCATGGTAAATACTGCTGGAGTAAAAACAATCCAGACTTTTCATCTTTATTGTACTTCTCTAATTCTAGAAGCAATTGTTCTTTTGTAAATATTTTCTTTACTCCTGCCCCAAGACTTCAATCATTTGGCTTAAAGATTAAAGGATATCATACTCTTTCAGCGAATTTTATACAAGCAATAGTATTATTACTATCACTAGAGTATCATGACTTTTCTTTTATAACCAACATATCTTCTGCTACTTTCTTTCAACTTTTTCTTAAAATTTTTGATGTATATACTTTATCTTCAAATATTCTTCTTAAAGTAGAAGAATCAAATCAATAATCAGCATTATAAATAATTCTATTTTTTCCATTTGGTAAAGAAATTGATATAACAAATCAATATTCGTCTATCCAATATGAATATCAATCAGTTTCTAAAGCATCTAATAATACAAAGATACCATGTTTTATAGAGTTTTTATTATTAAGTAATTCCTCTTTGTTTGATAAGAATTTCAATGAATTTATTTTTTCATAATATTCATCTTTTGATAGTCAACATTCAAAAGATTCTTCTTTTCTATGTTCTTTCACTATATTTTGTTTTTTTTGTTCTTCTTCGCTTGTATTTTTTAAAATATAATCAGTAAGTTTCTTCCAAAATAATTCGTTGAATGTTGGAGATATCTTTCTTGCCCATAACACATCTGGTTTTGCATTTATTTCTATAACAGTTCATGCACTAATTTCTCCAGAAGTAATTATATCTATTCAGAAATAATTTGCTCAAAAAGATTCAGCAATTTTTTTAATAAACCTCTGATCCTCTTCTTTAATAACCACTTCTTGTGCCACATCACTAGCTTCATTTATATGTTCGAAAACTTTTATATTTTCTCATTTTTGCAGAACTTGTGATAAATGATATCACTGAGCTTCGATTTTTTCTTGAGACTCTTTATATAAAGTAACAGTCAATTTCTTTTCTTTTAAAAGATCTTTAATAGTGAGAGTTCAATCTCATTGTAAGATAAATGGTTCTTTTTTATACCCTAATAATACTTCACCATCAAAATAAATGGCTCTTATTTCATCTCATTTTATAAATTCTTGAACAATTGCTATATTATCCTTATAAATTCATTTATTATATTGTTCGTAAAACTTTTCTAGTTCATCATCATTATGAATTACAAATACTCACTCACCCTTTTTCCCTTTGTTAGGTTTTATAATAATAGGATATCATACACCTATAATAAATTTTTTAACATTTGATAAATTATTTTTTTCTGAAACAAAACTACTCTTATTTTTTTGTAATATAACCTCTTTAGGTGTTTTAAATCAATCTTCCTTCAAAATGCGACTAGTGCGTAATTTATCTTCAAAAAATTTTACTACAGATGTGTTATTTAAGCCATAATTTATTCCTTGTGTTAAATGAACCGTTCAATCTGGCAAAAATATTCTCATAGAATATCAATATTCATCTAAACTATAAGAAATTCACTTTTCTTCCAATTGGGAAATCAATAGTTTTTCTGGTATTCATATACTAAATCTAGGATCATAATTTTTAATTATAAATCATTTATTTTTTAAGAATTTCAGATTATTTATATAAGAAATATTCTCTGCAATTTTTTCAGAAAAAACATCCAAAGAATGATTACGTGAATCAGATCTTTCCCTTTCAATATGATTTTCATCATACTCTCACATAACACTTACCATACTTATAACAAAATTAATATAAAACAATTAGTTTTTGTAAACTACGATTTTGTTTATAATGATTTAGATGAAATAGTCAATATACTATATATCTGTTACAATAACGGTTTTATTAAAACAAAGAAAAGAATCTGTTCCAGCCCACCCCAACTCCCTAAGACAGCAAACTCCTTCATGCTGGCACGACTCCCTAGAGAGAAGAGAAAAAAGAGAGAAAGAGAATCTAATCCCTGCCTACCGGCAGGCAGGCCCTCCTCCCTCTTTATTATACTCGAACACCAAAGGGATCTGTTCCTTAATGCCTTTGGATGAGAGAGGTGTATACTAATTTTAGTATAATCCTTTTCTCTCTCTGAGTTAATCTCCTATATACTGATTAGTTCTCCCTGTACTTGTGGAATATCTCTAGACTTCACTCCCTAGCCATAATGAGTCCAAAGTTTCAGAATCTATAGATTTCCTCTAATAATTGGTCGTATTTAGTGCTTATGAATTCAGAAGATTTTTGGGTTGGTCCAAATGATAGGACTTTACATCAAGAAAATTGATGATGCAATAGGAACAAAAGTAAAATCGGCAGGGTTCAGAAACTCTCCGATTTTTTGTTTATCAGTAAATGGTCTCCGAACTGCCGAGTTGAAAAAGGAAGTGAAAGTGATATAATCACCAAATGATTTATGTTTTAATTTACTATATGAAAAAAATGATCTATATATTCATTGCTCTCGTAGTCGTTATGGGACTCTGGTCGCTCTGGGGATTTTTTGGTTCAAACGTAGAACAGGCAGACTATACCGTAGTTAAAAAAATGAATGGCTACGAAATAAGAGAGTATCCGGAACATATCGTAGCACAGACCACCGTTCAATGATGATTAAACAGTGGCTTTTGAATTGTTGCAGGATATATTTTTGGCGGAAACACAAAGAAAGAAAGTATTTCTATGACAGCACCCGTGATGGCTACGAATATCTCAGAAAATATTGCTATGACAGCACCAGTAATAGCAACAAAGGAAGGAAATTCGCAAACTATCTCTTTTGGAATGCCCCGCTGATATACACGTGAAACATTACCAACACCTAACGATCCAAGAGTAAAAATCGTAACAATTCCTACCAAGAAATATGCTGTTATGAAGTTTTCCTGATATAGATCAGACAAAAAAATCAAAAGCATGCAAGAAAGATTACTCTCAGCACTTACAAAAGATTGAATTATACCACAAGGGAATACAGCATATGCAGGATATAATGCACCGCGGACACCTCCACGGATGATGCGCAATGAAGTATTGGTTGAGATACAAGAAAGTATGACCAAAAAAATAGTATTGGCTGGGGGTTGCTTTTGGGGCATGGAAGAGATGATTAGAAAACAACCAGGCGTAATACATACCACCGTAGGATATGAAGGCGGGAAGATAGAAAACCCCACCTATAAAAATCATGAAGGATATGCAGAAGCAGTTGAAATAGAATATAATCCTGAGAAGACATCATATCAGCAACTACTAGATTTTTTCTTTGAAATTCACAATCCCACAACAGTAGATCGTCAAGGTAATGATATCGGTTCTTCATATAGATCAGCTATCTTTTATGGAAACGAGAAAGAAAAGAAAGAAGCGGAAAAATTTATTGAAATTGTAAATATGTCAAAAAGATGGAAAGATCCAGTAGTTACAACATTGGAACCATTAGGAAAATTTTATCCAGCAGAAGAAGAACATCAAGATTATTTACAAAAGAATCCGAACGGATATACTTGCCACACTATTTATTTTGATAGTTATATAAAATAATTTTAAGGAAACTCTTTTTGAGCCAATTCCTGCTCCTAATGGATCTAACAATTTAAACGCTATCTCGACCAAATGAGATCTATTTTGAACATAGTAAAAATTACGACTTTCATCGTAATTTTTTTATTATTTTTAGTAGAATTTTACTTTAGAAAGGAGCCTTAAGAAAACCTTTCATTTAATATTTTGTAATGGTACTTGATAGCTTAGTTTATCATTACATTCTCAGGAAAAACAACAACGAGAGTCAGTAGAGAATCATCTATTATCTCACAATACGAAGAATCATGTATCATCAAGTTTAAATTCAGTTATACCACATGTAGCCTGAGTATTGACTCAACTCAAATATGATTCAGCTAAAAATATGCACTGTAAATTTGGAATTTGACCAGTACAAACTTCTACATGATTATTATTGATTCTTACAGTTTCTCAAGGCAATCAAACAATTCTTTTTATTGAAAATATTTCTTCTCATACCGGCAGAAAAACAATAATATCACCTCTTTTAAAATGAGTCGTATTTGTTATATGAGTAATAGCAACCATATCATTTTCTGAAAGTTCTGGACTCATAGCAGATCCTACTACGGTATAGAGTCTTGCTCAAGTATAAAAGGGATTGTCCGTCATAAATCTGAATAGTATAATGATTAATATGAAGAAAATCACAATAAAGAAACCATTAACAAGGTATACTATGAGTGCTTTTCGAAATTTTATTGATGTAACAGCATGTATTACCAGATAGAATATTATGATTGATATAAGACAAAGCAACAGAGACCAGATAATTCAGGCTGGCACGAAATACCATATAGGCAACAATAAAGACATTATTATGGTTATAATAATAGATTTTAGGAAAGATAAATGAATTTTAAAAATTTTTCCTGTTAGTCGCAAGCAAAAAAATGGGACACAGATAAGCAAAACAATAGAGATTATAGGTAGTATCATTTTGAAAGGTATGATATAAAAACATTACAATATCTATCGGCAAATTGTTTCTGAACACTAGATGAAAGAATAATCTATTTTATTTTAAACGCGAAAGCCATCAACACGATAGTCAAAGCGTTGAGAATTACTAAGGCTAACACAAATACTGTTTTCGAGGGCATTGACTTGGGATCCATTAAGATATAGACTGTGTAGATGATAGCAACAATTGCCGCACCAAGAAAATTTCCTTTTATCATGGTTGTATAACTAAGATGATAAAGAATCTTATCTTAGTTATATACGGGACATAGAGAAATGCAATGTTAATTATAAGTAAACACCATCTTCATCAGATCAAAATTAATTTGAACATAAAAAAAATCACCCCAAATAATCGAAGTGACTTTTTTGTCTAGTTCTAAACTATCTAGAACGAGCAGCATGTTTTCTAATCGCTGGGCGTGCTCATCCTGAACCCTTTCCTCCAAATTTTCATGGTCCATATCAATGACTATTAAAAGATGGATTGTTGTTGATAAATGGCTTCCCCGGTTCATTTACAAAAGGTTTTTTCTCCGATAAGGGCTTCTCCTGCAATGGATCTACTGGTTTTTTTTGTGCATCTGAAGAATCAGTCATTATGATATTTTTTTACTGATAAAAAGATCAAGAAGAATATACGAAGTAGACGGAATAAAACAATACTTTTTATATTTTTATTAATTATATATCGATATATAAGAAATCACACTTATCAAATGAAAAACGGCAGTATACAAAGGACTATTGCAATAATAATCATATAGGTAACAGAATGTATAAAATAGGGGAATCACATCAATAGAATTCCAGAAATTAATGCCATAGTATGGGTATTTTTTTTACCATAAATAAAATATGAAAATCATATAGTACTTATAATAAAGGAAACTATAAGAAAATTAGCTGAGAATCATTGCAGATTTAGTCCAGAAAGAGAATCCATCACTATAGCAAAGATAAAAATAAATAGAACATTTCAAGAGCATAAAGATTATAAAAAAGAATACAATAATTGCTATCAATTTTTTCAAAAACTATGATATTGTAATTGATTTGGGACAAATATAGACTATAGTATCCAGGTAATATATTATTTATACGCTCCATAATTTTATGAAAAGATATATCTTCATCAGCATCCTATGTATAGTAAGTTTCATAGGAATAACAGCAGAAACAAAAGCTAATACAAATACAACAACTCCCAAAAAATATATTGCACTGACATTCGATGATGGGCCAGATCCAGATACAACTCCTCTGCTACTAGACATCCTCAAGACAAAACAGGTCCATGCAACGTTTTTTGTAATAGGGAAAGATGCACAACAATTTTCAGGCATCGTACAACGCATATATAATGAATGACATATGATAGGAAGTCATACATGGAGTCATGGAGATCTCAGATGATTATCCAGTAAGAATATCGTTACTGAGATACAAAAGACACAAAAGATAATAAAGAAGATAACATGATATGTGCCAATAATAATAAGACCGCCTTATGGTGCACAAAACGGAAGAATATTGCAAATATTCCGTACATATCATCTTGCATCCATCCAATGGTCTTTGGACAGCAATGATCGAAAATTACCTACTAGTGGAGCATTAGTCCAAGAAATTATGAAAAAAATCCAGCCATGAAGCATTATTTTGATGCATGACAGATGAACAGGAACCATAGAAGCGATGCCTCAGATTATAGACGCGATACAAAAAAGCGGTTACACCATGGTAACCGTCAGTGAATTATTATGAGGCCCCAAACACATCCATCAAGGAAGGATATATCGTAGACAATAGATGACTATGATAATTTGAGATGAAATGGATTAAAATCAGTCTTCGTATCATAATAATCCTCATGCTCTATAGCTTTCAATGTACGTACAATGAGATATGTCAGCGGAGTGAATAAGACTTCCACACCGACTTTGAAAACATAATTTGATATCATGAGGGGCAATATGATATCATTGGCAAAAAATCAATAGAATGCTATCATAATAAAAATAACGGTATCCAATAATTCTCCTACTATAGTAGATCCTATAGTCCTTAACCGTAGTGCTTTTCACTGGGTCAATATTTTTAGTTTTGCTAAGATATAGGAATTACTAAACTCTCAGGCAAAATATGCTATCAGACTGGCTATCACCAATCTTGGAGTGAGCCCCAAAATATGCTGGTAATCTGATTGGAATGGCCAATCCTGCGCTGCCGGCAACCGTCAAACAATCATGATAGTAAGAGTCATAAGAAGCAATGCGCCGAACCCCATCCGAATAATCTTTCTAGTTTGCTTATACCCATATACTTCAGTCAATACATCTCAGAAAATATAGGCAAGAGGGAATAAGAGTGTTCCTCAATCAAAAGTAAAGGGTCACAGATTGAGGATTTTTGTAGAGACTATATTCGATATCATCAAGACAGCAACAAAAAAGACAGAAATCAGGGTTATCAGTTTATAATTTTTCTGTTCCATAGAAAACCAAAGGTAATAATAAACAGAGCGAACTAATATCTATAGTATTCAGCCTTATACGGTCATTCGACAGGCACACCGATATAGTCAGCCTGCTCTTTCGTCAGAGTATCGAGTTTGACATTGACATGTGCAAGGTGAAGTCTTGCAACCTTTTCATCAAGATGCTTTGGCAGCATATAGACTTTATTTTCATATCTTTCTGGGTGGGTCCGAAGTTCGATTTGAGCAAGCGTCTGATTGGTGAACGAATTGGACATGACAAATGAGGGATGACCGGTTGCACATCAAAGATTAACCAATCTTCCTTCGGCCAAGACGATGATATCTTTTCCATCAAGAGTATATTTGTCTACCTGTGGCTTGATATTGATTTTTGTTGCTCAATAATTTGTTTCTAACCATGCCATATCGATTTCATTATCGAAATGTCAGATATTGCATACAATAGTCTTATCTTTCATAGCTTTGAAATGTCTATCAAGGACGATATTTGTATTACCAGTAGCAGTAACTACGATATTTGCTTCTTTAACCGCTTCATCCATAGTTTTGACTTCATAGCCCTCCATAGAAGCTTGTAATGCACAGATAGGATCTATCTCAGTCACAATAACTCTGACATGAGAATTCTTAAGTGATTCTGCAGATCATTTCCCTACATCACCATATCAAGCAACAACTGCGACCTTACCAGCCAGCATAATGTCAGTTGCTCTTCTAATAGCATCTACAAGCGATTCTCTACAACCATATTTATTATCGAATTTTGATTTCGTCACAGAATCGTTGACATTGATAGCAGGAATAGGGAGTTTACCAGCCTTCATTTTATCATATAGTCTGTGCACACCGGTCGTGGTCTCTTCAGACAATCATTTGATGCCTGATATCAATTGAGGATATACATCAAATACCATATTGGTAAGATCTCATCCATCATCCAAAATCATATTGAGCGGTTCCTTAGCATCACCAAAGAATAAGGTCTGCTCGATACATCGATCAAATTCTTCTTGATTCATACCTTTCCAAGCAAAAACTGGGATGCCTGCTTGAGCAATAGCTGCTGCTGCATGATCTTGCGTAGAGAAGATATTACAACTTGACCATTGTACCTGAGCTCAAAGTTCAATCAACGTCTCAATGAGCACAGCAGTCTGGATGGTCATATGCAAACAACCAGCGATCCTAGCTCCACTCAAGGGCTTAGATACTCAGTACTCTTTTCTGAGTGCCATCAGACCAGGCATTTCTGCCTCTGCAAGTTCTATTTCTTTTCTTCATCGGTCAGCAAGAGATAAATCTTTCACTTTGTAAGCACCTTCTTTGAAATCCATTTTTTATAATTAATAATAAAAGATAGTAGGATATGATTATACTAATGCAGCAACTCTTTTTTCCACATCTCAAAGAGTGAAATGATGATTCATTCATCAATCGGACTCTACCACAAACGAAGCAACCGCATTTCAATATCTGAGAGATGATTCCCGTGAATACTCATTGACTAATCCATACAACAATCATGACCTGAAAGCATCTCATGCTCAGGTAGGATCTTTGATATGCTCCAATTTGACAGCAGGAACAAGTATATTCTCTGTCTTAGAAATAAGATTGGTTCATTTTGATCCTAAGGTAATGATGAGTTTATCAACCAATGCCAAGATATCTTCATCTCAAAGTCAGGATATATTTTTTACCAAAGAATATTCATATTCATTGACAATAAGATAATCGACCGTATGCAAGACCCAATCCAATTCTTCTTTAGTATAGAGTCAAATAGTCTGTCATGGATCAAAGAATGTCTTTATACCTCTCTCTTTGCATTCTTTGATGAATTTCAGGGCAATCTTGCCATTGGGAGAAAGCATAGCATAAGAGATTTCATGAGCATCAGAGCAATTATCGAGAGAAAGCGGATCAGTTACCGCCAACGCTCAGAGATAGAAAGTAATAATCTGATTCTGTTTCTTTTCAGTGACTATAGTACAGCTAGCAGTATATAAAGTATCATCCCTATAGATAGAATCATAATTGATAAGTTTCTCCAGTCATTCATCGGTAACAAAATCTTTGCCAACACTAGTCAACAAGAGCGTATTTGCTGTAAGTCAAAGGAGTCAGAGAGAATAAGCAATATTGTGAGCCGTTCATCAATTACGTTTTTCCATAGTTGAGATATTAAAACAGACATTAAGTTGGTCGATCTGATCAGGTAATATCAGATCTTTGAACTCGCCATCAAATTGCATAATCATATCATACGCTATCGAACCGCTTACCAAGATTTTTTTCATGTTTCGTCGACATAAATAAAAGTAAGTGAGTCTATATAAAATTATATAAAATAATCAAGGAAGGATATCCCAAAAATGAGTATATGACAGCAGATAATACACATTATGAGAACATTTATCATAGAAGCTTGACTTAACAATATAATTATATATTATAGACTCTATTTTTAGATTACATATTGAGATATGAATAGAGAGAAAGATCAGGATATTGATGTATGAGGAAATTATTCAAACGGAAGTAAATATACATTCCCCTCTTTTGATATAGCAAAAATATTACATATGTACATCCCCAAGATTATCATCAAAAAGATTCCTGAGAATATAGAAATTGAGGAGACATATGCATTTACGGTGCTTTTAGGCCACTTCAACAAAGCATATTGAACAAACCTTTCTGCTGAAGAGCTCCTGTATTCGAGATCAAGCTTCAATGGATTTATGAATTTCATAACCAACTGCATGCTCAGAAGATATCTTATCATAAATGAAGAAGCTGAAGATAGATTCATTATGAGCATAGAAAAACTCCGCAATAAATATGCACAGAATCTTAGATCGCTAGAGAAATACTATGATGAGATAATCAGAACCGTGTATCGTCCCCAAGGATTGAGTAAAAAAGATGAAGAAGTGAGAGAAGAAATGTATCTTTTTGATCAAGCATACTCACTCATGAAATTAGCATTCAAGAACAAGAGAAGAGATAGCTGAGAAAAATATTTCGAACACCTCAAATGAGTGATGGAGATAATCCTCAGAGAACTACCCAATCCCAACCTCAACAAGATATTGATTGCATTACTCCATGATGTCCAGGAAGACATACCCGAATATGCGGATGTAGTCAGAAAAATCTATGGAGATTATATCGCAGACGGAGTGAATGAATTGAGCAAGAAAGATCGGAAAATATATCTAAATACATGTGAGAAAGAAGACTGTTGACCACATTTGGACGCAAAACAGAAGCTTTTTGATGAAATTATGCAATCACTCATACATCAGCACCCAGATAGAGCTTTTACTGCAACAGAAAAAGTAAGTGAAGCAGACTTCATCAATGCTATGGATACGGATGAATTAGAAAGATACACATCTATAGAAAAAAATATCAAACCCTTTGTCGAAAGAGCAAAAGAAAGAAGAAATACAGACTATTTCTGACACCTTGAGGACCTCAATGACGATTATCTTGACGATAAGTTTGCAGATAGAATACATAATCTCAGAGATATGTCAGGAGTAACAAAAGAGAAAACACTACGCAAGATAATAGAGACAGAAAGATATTTTCTCCCCGTCGCAAAAATAAGGAATCCCACAGGATACAAACTTATGTTTGTAGAAATTAAAAGACTCAAAGCATTGTATGAATAGACATATCGACAACTAATCTATATAACCGTATCTCATCTAACGATACGCTCTTTTTTCTCCCTTCACATCCTTTTGATTGTATATTCGAGCTTGGATGCAGTATTTCTATCAACAGCTTCTGTATATCGGATAAGGGAGACTGGACGCCTACTTTTGGTATATTTTGCTCAGGTCTTGGAGGTATTATGATCATATACCCTTTTTTCCAAGTCCTTGGTGATGCCAGTATACAAAGAGTCATCATTACATATCACTATATAGACATATCGCATACCGTAAAGTATATAATATGATAAAAGAGATTATTCCAAGCAGATATGACCGTTTTTGGCAAGCTCTACAAAACAATCTTTTGTGGCTTCGATATCCGACAAAGCATC
Organism: uncultured Candidatus Peribacteria bacterium; assembly: GCA_964463255.1. GTDB lineage: Bacteria > Patescibacteriota > Gracilibacteria > Absconditabacterales > Absconditicoccaceae > CAJBLF01. The sequence goes on from CAYXBC010000054.1 coordinate 15,257, forward strand.
ATGAGCATTATCGAATCATTTTCCGAAAAGATGAAAATACAGCAAAGATAATTTTGGTCTCTTTTTGGGTAAATCTGAAATATGACCTATATCTTTCATAGTACAGAAAGTCTTGATAGCATCCCAATCATACGCCCTTCCTATCCTTTCACAGTCCTGTTTAAGCATCCTGATATCAAAAGAGATATTATGTCCAATGATATGATCGGATTTATCGATATATGCGAGAAAATGATCTATATAGCTATCGATGTATCAATAGTCCGCAACCATGGATGTATCGATACCATGGACTCTTTGAGCAAAGAAATTTATCTTGGCAGTTATATTGATATATTGATTTATCCTCATCTCCTCATGGAATATTTTTCCATCGAATCTACCATAAAGAGCGGCAAATTGGAGAATCTGATCAGTAGAAGAAAGTCAGGTAGTTTCCGTATCGATAAAAAGCAGTGAAATTCATTTCTTATTTTTTGGCATAAGTTGGAAAATGATAAATAAATAGAGAAATGCTATAGTAAATAATAGGGCAAAACAAATCAATAGCGATAAGAGAAAAAACGAGAGAAAATATGAATAATCATTCCCTTGCTTATTGATAGATTATATGTATACTACTCATTGAGTTAATTGCTCAAATTTTATTATTTTTTTCAAAACTACAATGGCTACAGGTACAGTAAAATTTTTCAACACAACAAAAGGTTTCGGATTTATCACTCCTGACGATGGAAGCAAAGAAGTCTTTGTTCACATGTCTGCATTAAATGGTGCTACTATCAAAGAAAATGATAAAGTACAATACGATGTAGAAGACACAGAAAAAGGAAAGAACGCAATAAATGTAGAATTGATCTAATCAGATTAGATATCTTTCTAAGATCACCCCGTATACGTACGAGGTGATTTTTTCATACTTTGAAAAACTATTAACTAGCTCTTGTTGTCGTATGTATTTTTTTCTGTTGATGGGCAATCATTGGTGATTGTACATGTTGTTGAGTAACAGAAGTAGGAGATCTCTGCTGAATAGGAGCTACAGACGGTTGAGCTGTACATCATGAGAGGATACAGAGACCCAAAAGCAAGGAAGAAAAAAAAGATATTTTTGTAAGGATTGTATGTGCCATTATATATTTTATGATAGTATAAAAAAAACGTCATTAACGACGTTCGTTATAAAGAAAAAGCTTAAATAAACCTTAAATGAAAAATAGGACTAACTAGCTCTTGTTCTCGTATTTACGTTATTCGCTGCGGCTTGTTGTGCTGCGGCTTGCTGTGCTGCGGCTTGTTGTGCTGCCAAGGTAGCTGCAGCAGCCTGTTGTGCTGCCAATTTTTTTGCTGCTGCCTGATCTGCGGCTAATTGAGCTGCAGCAGCCTGTTGTGCTTGTTTCTTAGTAAGTGCAGCATCTGCATTTTGTTGAGACGTCTGTTGTGTATTAGCTGGCGCTTGTTGTACAATAGTTTGTTTTGCTTGTGTTGCTTGCTGTGCCGTCAATTGATCTATAGCTTGCTGTGCTTGTTGCTGAACAAGCTGCTGGGCCGCTGCTTGTTCTTGAGCAAGTTTCTGAGCAGCCTGTTCTTTGGCTAATTGATCTGCCGATTGCTGTTTTTGTAAAGCCGTACATTCATAAATCCTCACTCCAGTACATATATTACGCGAAGAGATAAACGACATAGTATAAATGAATATACCAGTTATGATAAACACACTCAAAACGATTCAGATTTTTTTCATAGAGATAGCAACAACAATTAAAATACTTCAACATAGACATTTTGATATCATTTTGCTTTCAAAAGTTTAATTTGTTCAGTAACCATAGCAAGATTTCAACAAAGATAGAATTCAGTAGTCAGAGGATAATCAGCAGTACTAGCATCTACCCTACCATGATGATATCATGTCACTTCTTCTTGAGAGACAAACAACTCAAGCTGTAGATTTTTATATCCACGTAATTTGTCGATATAATAGAATTCAGCTTGTGTAGCAGCTCACCAAAGTAAGGTATTGGTTGAAGAAGATGGAGTATGGAGTATCATATTATACAGAGGAGAAAGACCGGTTCATGTAGCGACAAAAACCTTCGAATTAGGCGTAGTTTTTAAGACAAAGTTTCCATATACTCATTTAATCTTGAGTGTATCTCAGACTTTCAAACTTTTAAGCGTCCTTCATCACCTTCAAATATCTCTTATTTTGATTCATAACTTTATGGTATCTCAATCATTTTCTACGACAGAATACGCTCTCGTAAATTCGCCATCAAAATCCTTCAAGGTAAGCAATATATATTGTCATGGAATGATTGTAAGAGGAGTATCGACTTTTAGGGTAAGCTCCAAGACATCGACAGTAAGCATTACATATCATACTATCTTTGATAAATATCAGGAAAATACTGCCTGAGGAGTTTCATAATAGGGTTCAAAACTCAATTTACTGACACCACAGATAGGACATACTCGAGAATCCGGGATATCCTCAAATTTCGTTCATGGTTCCAATCCCCCATCAGGATCACCTACCGCTTCATCATAGATATATCCGCAAGGGATACAGATATACTTGGTAGTAGGTCAGCTTTGCGGTTTGTTTTTTTGTGCAAGATACGATGATGATCTAATAAAGACAAGCCGGATCACAAGTACAATATAAAACACATCAAATCTGGATGAGAATGCAACATGAATAGATGCGAGCAAGAACGCCGGATATGCCAAAGATTGGACCTTTTTCCATAGATTTCAGGAAAGGACTTTCATAGAGAATCTATTAGAAGTCAGACCAAGGAAAAGCATCAATACTCATGCAACAACTCAGGTGGAAGCATCTAACCTGACAAGGAAATTCTGTCGTATGTAAGACCGATATCAAAGGACAGGAGTATGTTGTACAGCAAAAACATATTCCATAGAAAAATATTCGAGTCCATGTTTCAAAAAGAAGACAAAGCTCAAAATTCAGACAATCTTTCTCACAACAATCAGTATATCTGAGAGCTTTTTATCTTTTACAAAAGTAAGGATAGGAGAAACACTCAAGGCAAGCACAAGGTAAAGAAAAGCGACCTTGCCATATGATCTAAGATATAATCCGGTACCTCACAAGGTTCACAAAATGAAATAATGGACAAGCCATACTGCAGGCAGCACAAGAATGCACATAAGGAATATGAATTGGAATGTTGAAAACCATTCTTGTTTGATAAGCACATTTTTAAATTTCAAACGTTTACATACCAACAATCATATTGCGGAAACTATAAAATAGACCACATAAATCAATACATAGATTTGGAACAGATTATGTTGATAGATATTTTCCGTATTGACCAAGGCAAGGACCATGAGCAAAGGAAGTGTTGCGAAAGTAAGCAGTATTTGAAGGAAAGCCATACAAAAAGAATTTATAGGATAAACAATTAGTCATCTTCTTGATCAGATTCGTTTTCTCTATCAAAAGAAGCATTTCAGAGTATAGGACCAGAAGAATCAGGAGGAAGTGTCTGATCTGACAATTGAGGTGATGGTTGAGAAGGTAATTGGTCTGATACTTTGGGCAATACGACAGGAACATCATCTACACTAAGTAGCTGAGTACGCTGATCTAATCATTGAGCGATAGAAGAAGAGGTAGCTAAAGAAGAGGTAGATGTCTTGGAAGAAGGTATTCATCGAAGCATTTTATCCAGTGCCTGAGGTCAGATATCCTGGATAACATTGATATCATCACCATCATGCTGTTGATTACGTTCCAACGGTTCATCAAAACCACACCCACTCAAAAGCAAGGAAAAGGAAACGAGGAAGAGAAGATATGATTTTGTCCTCATATGATACAAAAGGGAGTAAATAATAATGTATATTTATGTAATCAAAACCAAGATTTTTGCAAGACGTTTAATTGAGACACAACCCCGAATGGTTGGGGTGATGTCGAAATTATGCCGGCGATTTTTGATTCATAAAGTACGAATACCAATGAAGTAATTTATGTTTTCAAAAACAGTCGGTATTAATGTTTACTTAAGAAACAAATTATATATGCTATGGGCTATACAATTTAAAAAATATTTTAGATAAATACCGTAGATATGGAGCATTCCAAGACAAAATTTTTGATGGGGACAGAAATAACAATAACGATATTTTGAGAAAAGAATCCCAATCAGGATATCGAAAAGGTATTTGATATCTTCCATAATTTGGAAGAGGAATTTTCTAGATTTAAATCAGAATCAAGTCTGAGTAGAGTAAATAGAGAAAGAACAGGAGAACTCTCAGATACTTTCATCGACATACTCAACAAATGCAAAGAGATATATTCAGATACCAATCATTATTTCAACCCGCTCATCAACGTAAGACAATTGGGATATAGTAAAGATTTCCATAGCAAAGAGTTTAAGAAAGAAGATACCGAGCTTACAGTGAACCTAGAACTAGAAAAGATTGAAATCAAAGGGAATAGCGTAAATCTTCAAGAAGGACAGAATCTAGATTTGGGAGGAATAGTCAAATGATACGGTGTAGACAAAGCTAGAACATATCTAGACGATGTAGGATACAAAAATTATATCGTAGATGCAGGAGGAGATATCTATACCTCAGGGACAAACGAAGAAAGAGGAAAAATAGTAGTAGGAATCGATAGTCCCTATACCAAAGACCATATTTTTGCCACTATAGACGTAGAAAATATAGCGATAGCAACATCAGGGAACTACAAAAGAAAGCGGACAATCGAGAACCAAGAATATACGCATATCATTAATCCGATAAATTCAAGCAATAACAACGAGATTATAAGTATAACACTACTAGCCGATACCTGTTACCTAGCTGACGCTTATGCTACCGCATGTATCGCCATGGGATTACAAAAAACTCTGGAATTTCTCAAAAAAAATCACCTAGAAGGGGTAATTATGTGTACTGATAAAAAAATATATGCGACAATAGGAATGAAAAAATACAATCTACAATACATCTAATTATTTTACTCTCTCGCACTCAATTCAAACCATCTATATTCTTTCTGTTCAAGCTGGCGAAGAATAACTCATAAAGCTTCAGACAAAGTTTTGATATCATCATACGGAACATCTTTCTGGTCAAAGATACGGCTAATTTCGTCTCTCTCTTTTTCCAAAGAAACAATATCTTTGGTCAACTGATCCAATTCACGTTTTTCCATATACGAGAGTTTTTTGGTATGCCCTACATCACCCCCATCACTCATCTCTTGTTCCTGGTTCATCACCTCTTGTCCCTGAATCCTGGTTCCTAATCACGGAGCCATAGTTCCTTGTTCTTTATAGTCCGAGTATGTTCACCAGAAATCTTTTACGACACCATTACCTTCAAAAATAAATAAGTGATCAGTAATCTTGTCCATAAAAAATCTATCATGAGAAATAACAATCAGACAACCAGTATAACTCATCAAAAAATCTTCGAGAACACCGACAGTCACCAAATCCAAATCATTGGTAGGTTCGTCGAGAATAAGAAAATTTGGACGAGTCTGTAAAATGGTGAGCATATATAATCTCCTCTTTTCTCAGCCACTGAGATTTTCAGCAAATACATGCTGTTGATTTGGCGGAAAAAGAAATTGTTCAAGAAGATTGCGATCATGGACGATATCAGATACTCTTTTGTCTTCAGGAAAATGAATCTCTTGTTGTTGGTAATGTCAAAATACAACAGTTTCCCCGGTTTGGATAACTCATGAGTCTATTGGTTCTTCACCGATAATCATACGGACAAATGTCGACTTACCGACACCGTTCTTGCCGATGATACCGATACGTTCATTATGTTTGAATTCATGAGAGAAATCAGCGAGGATTTTTTTATCGCCAAAAACCTTTTTGATATGTTTGAGTTTGAGAATTTTACCTCCCAATTGTCTAGATTGCATAGACAAGGTAAGTTTTGCCTGTTCGTTGAAAACAGTATCTTTCAAGACATCATAACGGTCATTGATAGCATCGAACCTCGTAGATCTGGAATCAGATTTTGTCTGTCTTCCGCTTGGCGCTCTTCTAATCCAGCTCAATTCTTTCCTATACAACTGTTTGAGTTTGTGGACTTCTATCCTTTCATTCTCTTCACGAATCGCTTTATGTTCAAGATAATAAGAGTAATTTCCAGGAAATATGATAATTTTGCCCCTATGTAATTCAAAGATATGAGTACATACCCTCTCGAGGAAATATCTATCATGTGTCACCATCAATAAAGTTACACGCTGATTTTTGAGATACCGTTCAAGCCGTTCTATCATATCCAAATCCAAATGATTGGTAGGCTCATCGAGAATAAGCATTTCCGGATTCCCCATCAATGTTTTAGTCAATGCAACACGTTTCTTTTCTCATCCTGATAAAGATCAGATAACCTGATCAAGATAGGGTTTGATACGAAGTTTATTGATGGCAATATTCAGCTCTACTTCCTGCTCCCAATGGTGTAATGTATCAAAATCGAATAAGAATTCACGCACAGTCTGAGTATCATCCAAACGAGTATCCTGGGAAAGGTAGCCGATACGAGTACCCTCTCTTCGTTCAATCGATCCATCACTTACATCAATCTGTTTCATAAGCAGTTTAATTAAGGTGGATTTTCCAGCTCCATTTTTGGCGACCAATGCAATTTTCTGTCATCTGGAAATAGTGAAATCGACATGATCCACAAGGATTTTGGAGGTATATGATTTAGCAAGATTAGTGACTTTGAGATACAACATAACTATTAAACAAAGGACAAATATCCGCCTAGGCGGATGACAAATAATTGCCTAATATGGACCAAAAGAATGTATGTAATTATCATCAGCAATCTTTCGTCAATTTTTAGTCTATTTTTTATTTTTCGGCCATTAATGTTTCAATGTATTCCAATAATTTCTCCTTCCCCCTTTTGGTAACATTTGACACAGGAAATATCTTGGGCATATGAGTAACAACCGTAGCAAGTTGCTGTTCAAGTAAACGGGTATGGAGACTCAATGACTTCTGCGTAGCTTTATCTGTTTTGGTCATAACGATATCAAAAGGGATATTTTTTTGATCAAGACTATAGATAAAATCGAGATCAATATGTTGGGGAAGTATATTCCCATCGACAAGGACAAAAACCCTTTTGAGTGATTCCCTTCCGATAAAATAATCATGAGTGATACCTATCCGATGCATCCTATTTTTCTTTCAGGTCTTAGCATATCCATATCCAGGCAGATCCACAAGATACCATTCTTTGTTCATGAGAAAATATCCTATCAGCTTAGTCTTACCAGGATCGACAGAGACCTTGGAAAGTTTGCTATGATTGGCAATGGTATTGATAAGTGATGATTTGCCGACATTTGATCTTCCAATCATCGCAAATTCAGGAAGATTTCACTCAGGACATTCACTAAGTTTTGATGCACTCTTGAGAAAAGTAGCTGTACGAATAAGCATAGGCTAGACGAAAAAATAAAGTATAGAGAGAATATAGAAACGCTTACAAATAAACAGAGAAAATATAATGAATAAAAAAAATATTTTTATAGATTTGCTCTAGTATATATGCCAGAACTACTTACTCTAGACAAGAGCTTCGTATTTGAGACAATATCAAAAAAATACGTCCAATCAAACAGATAAAACATATTAAGAAAGAAAAAATGTTCTTATTCTTGAATATCAAAGCTACTTTTGTATACTCACTTCCTGTATTTTATAAAAAATTTAATGTAATTACACATGGCTTGAAATCAAAACCCAGTGATACTTCGTTTCGATGACGTATCTTTCGCATACAATGACGGAAAACATCCTATCCTCGTAGAGAGCGATTTTTCAATTCGTGAAAATACGAAGATAACCATCATGGGACAAAACGGATCAGGAAAAACAACGATATTTAAGATGATTCTGGGAGAATTAACTCCACAAAAGGGGAAGATAAATATCGTCCAAGGCAATACTATCGCCGTTGCAAGGCAGGTTATGCAAAAGGATCATCTACCTCTTTCTATCAAAGAATTTTTTCAGACGGCATTTGCAGAAAAGGATTATCAGATAGATAGAAAAATAGATGAAGTACTCAAAGCGGTCAATTTTAATGCACCGATGAATAAACCCATAAAAGAATTCTCCGGATGACAACAAGCGAGACTTTTGCTGGCCTACGCATTAATACAACATCCTGACATTCTTCTGCTTGACGAACCAACGAACAATCTTGATGACGTAGGAATTGGAGATCTAATAACATTTTTGATGTCCTACGACAAGACCGTAGTTGTCATTAGCCATGACGCAGACTTTTTAAATCTCTTTACGGATGGGGTCTTGTATCTCAATAGATGAACATGTAAAGTCGAACAATATCGATGAGATTATTACGATGTAGTAGAACAGATAGCAGCTCAGATAGAAAAAGATCAGATGGCGAATGCGAGAGCCGAGAAAAAAATAGCCGACGCAAAAGATAAAATCAACTTCTTCTCCAATAAATGAGGTAAAATGCGTAAATTAGCAAGCAAGATGAGAGACGAAGTAGAAGAAGCAGAAGATAATAAAGTAGAAGTAAGAAAAGATGATAAGACTATCACGGCTTTTACAATCCCATTTGAAAATTATGTAGGCCCCATAGTGACGATAAATAAAATAGGACTTATGAATGCCACCCATGAAGTAGTAATATGCAAATATCCATTAGTCATCAAAAAATACGAAAGATATATGTTTGTAGGACCAAATGGTATCGGAAAATCTACACTGCTCAAAAGACTGATGATGATTCATCAACACAAAGAAAATATTATGAAAGAATACAACGCACTACTCAAAGACAAAAACAAAGACGGTATGATCAAAGAACCAGATACAAGACATCCAGAAGAAGAAATAGCAATGATCCACAATAAAGTAAAAGTAGGATATTATAGCCAAGATTTTGATGCTTTGGACATGAACAAAACCGTTCGAGATACTTTAGAAGAAGTAGCTGAAGAAACAAGCGACCAAGATATCTATCGTGTAGCAGCTCAGTTTCTTCTTACCAAAAATTTATTACAAAACACCGTTGGATCACTTTCTGAATGACAAAAATGACTCCTCTGCTACGCAAGATTTGTACTCCAAAAACCGCATCTCCTTATACTCGACGAACCAACAAACCATATAAATTTCCGTCATCTTCCTGTTATCGCTCAATCACTCAATACATACGAATGAGCAATGATTATGGTCAGCCATGACAAAGGATTTACCGATCAATTAGAAAATCTCCATGTAATCGATTTAGGAAAAATATTGAAATAGTTTTTTTATAAAAAAAACCAGTATATAAGGGCGAATAGTATTCGCCTTTTTTTATATTATTTACCTATGTCTAGGTTTACCAACTCCTCTAAATGATCCTTGTGATGAAGATGGCCTTGTATCACTCCTCGTTGCCCTACCATCAGGACGTTTTCATTTATATCCACCAGTTGACGGTCTATCGTTTGACCTACTTGCTGTTGCGGGCCTGCGTTCACCTGCACCGGACGAAGCTCCAGTGTGTTGTTTATGATTGGGATTACTACGATAATTATTTTCTGTCCTCATAGCCTTTTGTTCATCAGAAGGATATATCTTACTATAGGTCTTCGTGAAACTTTGACGTTTGGGTGCTTGTGGCCTTTTCCCTCATTTTTTATCGGTAGATCTATCCAAACGAAGGTTGCCATATGATCACATTTTATCTTGTTGGACAAGATGCTCTGATGGTTGTATTCTGATTTTATGTACTTTCTCTATTTCTCTAAGTAATGGGGCTTCCAAAGGTGAAACCAACATAATAGCCTTTCCACTCGCTCAAGCTCTTCCCGTCCTTCCAATCCTATGGATATAACTTTTGGGATCAGCAGGCACATCGAAATTGATAACAAGTCAGACATTTTCCATATTAAGGCCCCTAGCAGCTACATCTGTCGTAACCAATATTTGCGTTTCTCATGTTTTGAATGCATTGAGGGTAGATTGTCTCTTTCCTTGAGCCATATCTCAGTTCAATACACCGGCTTTGAATCCATCTCAGATCAAAATTTGATGAATAGTTTTGGTATTTCTTTTGGTATGCGTAAAAATAAGGACCTTATCTTTTGAATGAGCATTAATGAGTTTGATAACATTATAGAGCTTTTGTTCATGCTCTATAGGGAGGTATCTATGATGAATTTTATCTACTGTCACTCCTTCACCTATCTTGATAAATTCATAGGTAGAGATATGATCTTTGATGATAGCTTTCATCTCATCATTCATAGTCGCAGAAAAGGTATACGTCTGTTTAACATTCCTAAGTTGAGCCCAGATTTTTTTGATATCACGGACAAATCACATATCTAGCATCCTATCGACTTCATCCAGGATGAAATATTCAGCGACACTGATATTGATGACTTTCTGATTCATAAAATCCATCAATCTTCCTGGTGTTGCAATAACAATTGCGGGATTTTTTTTAAGGATATTCTTTTGAATAAGCGGACTTGCTCATCCATAGAGACAAGCGAAAGTTACCCCATAAAACTTAGTAAGATTTCTTATTTCCTCACCTATTTGGACAACAAGTTCTCTCGTAGGAGCAAGAATCAGTGCTTGTAATGTCTTCTTATTCGTATCAATCTTATTGAGGACAGGAAGAAGAAAAGCAGCAGTTTTACCAGTTCATGTCTGAGATTGTCAAACAATATTCTTTCCACTCAAAGCTATTTTCATAACCTGCTCCTGGATAGGCGTAACTTCCTTATAGCCCATACTTTCCAAAGATCTTAATAATCAATTTTTTAATCAAAGTTCACTAAATAGCATAGTACATTTTTTATATCTAAAAAATTATATTTCATTGCAAGTAATGGTAATGCTTTGTCTACGAATGTCAAGCATTGCTTATAAAAGGATCTATCAAAAACTATCATTGATTTGACCAAATGTTTTGGTATAGTACTGCAAACAGTGATTTATCCTACAAGAAGACTAATGGTACTACAGTTCTTGATACTATGACTAGTGATATTTTTGGCACCACTCTTACCGCCTATTTTGAGTCCTTTAGGATTTGCAATGACTGGTGTATTGGTTGCACAAAAAGCCAATCCACGGATAGTATCGATGTTTACGGTAGGAATGACAACGGTGACAGCAATCATCATTCGGAAAATGCAGAATCATATCATTGAAAAACTCACCATCCAGGAAAAGATAGAAGGAAATAGTTTATTCATCCGTATAGTAAACAGAGTCAATAAATATTTCAAAAATCAAGAAAAGATAGGAACGATATCATTGAAACGAGAAAAACAGCTAGAGACAAAAACAGGAAGGATAGCGACCTTCCTTTTCGCGATATTTTGTTATCTTCCGATATTGCCAGATATCGTAGGCACGAGACTCTTATATAAAAAGATCAAATTTCCCTATTTTATAATGGCGGTTATCATAGGTAAAAGCATCTCGCATATCCCATTCATATTTGTCGGAAAAACAATCGTGCAACTCCTAAGTACACGATTAGCGTAATGCCTGTTTATCTTGCTATAAAGCAAGAATTAGATATAGATTACGTCTAATACATTTACCCGATATCATCTTCATGAAAGATACCGATAAGATAATCAACAAGACTGTTGATATCATAAAAAAATATTATGAACATTCGGAAAAAAAACCTGTCCTCAAATATAGAGCACCGAAGGAATTAAAGAAAGATATCGGGCTCACTATCGAGAAAAAAGGCATGAATATAGACAAGCTTTTTGGTGAAATAGAGAAAATAGCGCTCAATAGCCCAAAGACCAATAGTAAATGATTTTTTAATCTCCTCGTAGGGTGAGAAATCCTGCCAGCAGTGATGGCTGAAATGTTGACAGCAGTATTGAACAATACGATGCATACCTACAAATCAGCAGGGATACATATTTTGATTGAACAGGAAGTAATACATTTCCTACTCAACAAGGTTGGATATAAACAAGGCGACGGAATATTCGCTCCAGGATGATCACTGACCAATATGATAGCGCTCGTACTCGCAAGAAACGAGAAATATTCTTCAATCAAGAAATCAGGGATACGTGGAAAAAAATTAGTCGGATATACCTCGGATCAAGCGCACTACTCTACAGAGAAATTCATTAGTGTGACGGGACTCGGGAAGGATGCAATAAGAATCATCCCTACAGATAATAAAGGGAAAATGGATACAAAAGCGCTGGAAAAAAATATTATAACTGACCTTCATAACGGATATATTCCATTTTATGTAAATGCAACGGCATGAACGACAGTACTCGGGGCTTTTGACCCTATAGAAAAAATAGCGAAAATCGCCAAGAGATATAAATTATGGTTCCATGTGGATGCAGCATTAGGAGGTTGAGCATTACTCAGCAAAAAGCATAAACATTTGCTAAAAGGAATAACGAACAGCGATTCTGTATCATGGAGCCTACACAAGATGATGAATGTCCCACTCTTGGCTGCAGTCCTATTAGTGAAAGATCCAGATATTCTCTATGAAAATTTCCATGAAAATGCTGATTATCTTTTTCAGATGGATGAAAAATCACTTAATCCGGGAAACAAGTCCATCCAATGTGGCAGAAGAAACGATGCATTCAAGGTGTGGACAGCATTGAAATATCTATGAGAGGACGGATATGAAAAAAGAATCAATGCAGAATTCGACAACGCAAAATATGCGGTATCATTGATCAAAAAAGATAAAAATCTAACACTTGTCTTAGACCCTGAATGCATTAATGTCTGCTTCCAGGTACAAGGGAAGCCTGCAAACAAAATCTGTGAAGCATTAGACAAACAAGGACTTATCAAAGTAAGTTATGGCAAATGGAGATGACAAGAATTTATCAGATTGATGACCGTCAATGCAGATATGACGAAGAAAGATATCGACAATTTTTTTAAACAGGTCAAATCAGTAAAGATATAACAAATATATTTTACATGTAAATACTAGATAATATGTTGCTAAGACATATACTCATATCAGTAGTAGTATTCATCTCACCGGTATTCCCTCCGGCAATAATTCCTATAGCATATACACTGATAGGTATTAGATTGGTACAATGAGCAGGTCCTATAGCGATGTCATTTGGAACCGTAATCCCTGCAGCAGCGAGTAGCATCATAATACGATTACTCTACGGATACATGCATAGATGGATACTAGCATTCAAAGCAAAAAGGGATAATAAAGATCGAATCTCTCGTTTGGAAAATAAGTTTGCGACATATATAGAAAATAGAAAGAAATTAAATAAGCTCAACAACAAATTAACTGGATACTTAGAGACAAAAAACAGCAAACTAGTATTATTCTTGCTTACGATAGTAGCGATAGATTCAGCAATTCCTGATATCGTAGCAATAGGTATCATACGCAAAAGACTACCATTCCCCTTATTTGTCATCGCTGCAATTATCGGAAAAGCAACCGTATACCTTCCCGTAATCTGGTGAGCGAAACGAATTTTAAATATATTCTGAAATTAACATCATGATAAAAAATATAGGTCTTCGAATAGGAAAATACAAAAGATGGGAATTTCGACCAGGATATATTTTTGATATTCCAGTCTATATATATTTCTTGTATCTTGCAAGCAGAGCCAGACATCTCTGTTTTTTTTCCAACGTCAATCCAGCAATGATAGCAAGCTGATTTGTATGATACGGCAAACATGAAGATATGGATAAATTTGATGAAAAACTACTACCAATAAGCATATTCGTCAAAGAATGAGAAGAGAGTAATTATGTCGAGAAAAAAATGGAAGACAAAAAAATAGTGTATCCATGTATAGCAAAACCCACATTAGGAAGGACATGAAGAGATGTTGAAAAAATACACGATAGCAAAGAATTGAAAATGTATCTGAAACGCATGCACGAAGATATCCTGGTTCAAGAATTCATAGCATATCCATTGGAATTTTGAATATTCTATTATTGCATACCAGGAGAAAATAAAGGACATATTTCATGAATCGTAGAAAAAAAATTTATGTTTCTGCATGGGAATGGGAAGAATACCTTTGAAGAATTAATATACCATCATCCAAGAGCGAAATATTACTATCACCAATTCAAAAAGGAATATAAAGGAAGACGATGAGATATCTTAGCCGATGGAGAAGAAATTCAGCTCAATTATATAGGAAATCATTGCAGAGGTTCGGTATTTTATGATGTTTCGAATATCATCACGCCACAACTAGAGAAAACAATCGACACTATCAGCAAAAAAATCGATGGATTTTATTTCGGCCGTTATGATATCAAAGCAAAAAGCAGAGAAGCAATGGAACAATGAGATTTTAAGATTATAGAACTCAATGGAATGGGATCACTCCCAACACATATTTATGATCCATGATATGGCATACGAAAAGCATACAGAACATTATTTGCTCACCGAAAAATAGCATATCACATATCCAAAGAGAACAAGAGAAGATGATATGCATTCATGTCACTAAAAGAGATACTCAGAAGCATCAATACCTATGGTATATAAGATATTTTAGACCTAAAAAATAGGCATGAAAGATTTTAGAAGTTCAATAATTTTTACCCTCATAGCTATCATTGTGGCATTTTTTCTCTGAGCAGGGAAAATCATGGATATAGGAAGTGGGCTTCAGACAATATTCATAGTAATCATCCTATGAATCTTAGAAATTTCATTATCATTCGACAATGCCGTCGTAAACGCGACAGTTTTGAAGAAAATGGACGAGAAACGACAACATAGATTCCTGACGTGGGGAATCGCAATAGCAGTTTTTGGAATGAGAATATTCTTCCCATTGATAATCGTAGCTATTGTCGGAGGAATAAATCCAATAGCAGCGCTGAATCTAGCAATATTTGATCCAAATACCTATGCAGCGATACTCACTGGTTCACATATTACTATCGCTGGGTTTGGATGAACGTTCTTGCTCTTGGTAGCACTGAATTTCTTTCTCGATGCAGAGAAAGAGACGCATCGATTAGGATACATAGAAAAATATTTACAAAAAATGTGAGCACTAAAATCTATGGAGATCATACTTACCATGATAATCGTTTATATCATAGGAAGTTTTCTTCCAGCAGCAGAACATCTCTCATTTCTCGTAGCAAGTATGCGATGAATCATTGTATTTGTACTCATGGAATGACTCACCACACTATTGCAAACATCAAAATGAGGAATCACCAATATACATAAAGTATGATTATCATTGTTTTTATATCTAGAAGTATTGGACGCAAGTTTCTCTTTCGACGGAGTAATCGGAGCTTTTGCATTAAGCAAGAATATTTTCATCATAGCATTAGGACTAGGAATAGGAGCCATGTTCGTAAGAAGTCTGACCATAATGCTCGTAAAAAAATGAACACTAGCAAAATACAAATACCTAGAACATGGAGCATTTTGGGCTATATTTGCCCTAGCATCCATCATGTTTTTGGGAACACTATTTCATATCTCAGAAACGATTACTGGTATATTTTGAGCAGTATGTATATGATTAGCATTACGAAGTTCTATAAGAGAAAACAAAAAAACAATTAAAAGCGAATAGTTGAAAAAAAAATCAAAATAAGTAGATTTGATACGAAATTTTAATCAATTAATTCATGAAGATGTTATTAACTATAGGTCTGGAAATTCATATAAAATTAAAATCATCGAATAAGATGTTCTGCCAATGCAAGAACGAACAGAATTTCGATCAACTAGTGCCAAATACGAACATCTGCCCAGTCTGCACAGGACAGCCAGGAGCACTCCCTACCTTGAGCGAAGATGTTCTAGAAAAGACATTAATATTAGGAAAAGCGCTAAAATGTAAAATCAACGAAATTTCTACATTTGATAGGAAATCATATTTTTATCCTGATCTGCCTATTGGCTATCAGATTACTCAACTCTATCATCCGACCAATACCCAGGGACAAGTTTCCTTTTTTCTGGACAATTATACCAATGAAAAGACAATTCATATCCAAGATGCGCATATGGAAAATGATACCGGGAAAATGATTCACGAGGGCGGAGAAGCACTCATTGATTTTAATCGTGCAGGCACACCGCTCGTAGAGATAGTCACCTTACCAGATTTTAGTACGACAGAAGAAGTCATAGAATTTTTGAAAGAACTCCAGAGAATGGTGAGATTCAATGATATAGCTGATGCTGATCTAGAAAAGGGTCAGATGAGAGTAGATGTAAATATCTCTGTCAGAACATTAGACAAAGATCCTCTGGGCACGAGAGTAGAAGTAAAAAATATCAATTCATTCGGTATGATAAAGAGAGCAATAGAACATGAACAAACAAGACAAGAAAAAATATATGAAGCAGGAGAAATATTTACCCAACAAACAAGAGGCCGAGACGATGCCAAAGGCGAATCCTATCTCATGAGATCCAAAGAAGACGCTCTCGACTATAGATATTTCCCAGAGCCAGATCTTCCACCATTAAAACTCAGCGATGAAAGATTGAAACAATTAGATAAGGTAACCATCATCATACCTCACAATATTATCAAGCAATTCAAGGAGTATGGATTCAATAAGGAATATATCAATGCACTGATAAGTGATAAAGCAACATTAGAGTACTTCAATGCAATACTATGATCATGAGCGGAAACGAAGGATATAAATGATTTTGCTAAACTAGTAGCAAAACGAATAGCATGACCAATCGCTGCACGGATGAAAGAAAACGTCGCCGACATATCACAACTCAAATATTCAAAAGACCAATTTAATGAATTTCTAAGCAAAGCGCAAGCAGGATTACTCATGGAAAATCAGCTTAAAATAATTATGGACGACATGTTATCTATGGGAAAAGATCCAGAAAAAATCATCAAAGAGAAATGATTCGATGCACCTGCTATGGATAGCAACGAAATAGAACTTTTGGCTAAGGAAGTCTTAGCATGAAATGAAACCATAGTAGAACAATACAAAGGAGGAAAAATAACTACCATGGGATTCTTTATCGGACAATTAATGAAGAAAACCTGAGGCAAGACAAATCCAAAAATAGCACAAGATATTTTCGAGAAATTATTAAAATAAGATTTATTATCCAAACCATATAAGATGAAAACCAGAGCAATAAATTCCATATTTCTAAATCCTGGAAAACTCATAGATGATGATTTGGAACTTGTTTTGGTAAAAAAAATACCTGCTGATAAGGAAAAGGGATACTTCCCCATGTACGAATTCGATATGAAGAATACCGTAACTCACGAAAAGATGTGAGAGATTAATTTACGCATTGGATATAATGAAAATATTCACTACGGTGGACATATATGATATGGTGTTGATGAAAAATTCAGAGGACATCATTATGCAGCTCGTAGTGTAAAATTATTATTCCCTTTAGCAAAAAAACACGGCTTAAATCCTATACTCATAACATGTAATCCAGAAAATATGGCTTCGAGAAAAGCTTGTGAATATGCTGGCGGAAAATTAGTTGAAATACTTAATCTTCCAGAAGATAATGATCAATATCAAAAGGGTGAAAGACAAAAATGCATATATACATTTGATCTATAAAAAAATATATCATTATAAAAAAGCCCTCGTAATTGAGGGCTTTTTTATAGAAAATATATATTATATAGTAGTCAATACATATACACCCAATCCGAGCATAAGAATTCATACAATGAGATGAATCAGTTTGGTTTTGTCATGTTTGATCTTTGCAAGCTTATCTACACTCGCATATCAGAACGCTACCATAATAGCTATAGCCACCATAGGTAATACAAAGATGAGATTATAGACTATCAAATAGATATATCATCGCAGATTGAGATTTTGACTTTGAGAGCTCATAAATCACAAGATAGTGAAATACGGACCAGAAGAACACGGAAGAAGAAATAGACTAACCAATATTCCGACCAAAAAAGCTCATCGAGGTGAAGAAACGTTTTCAATCAAAGCCATCATCTTAGGTCTTCGACTGAATGGAACCTCCATTACAAACCATTTTCCATATCGGAAATAATCTTTTAAGTTAGCAAGTCAAACAACAAGTCACAATATTCCTACAACTAATTTGAGGATGAACGTATTGTTTGCACTGGCAAGAGCGGAAAAGAGTCCGACACCCATAGCAAGATAGGTAAGAAACACAGCTAGAGCAAATAATCCTCACGCAAGCAACGTCTTTCTTCTACTCTTATGTCTCGTAAGTATAGTCGAAAGTAGTAACAACATAACCGCAAATGCACATGGATTTATACTATCAGAAATAGCGGCAGGAAGCATAATTCAAAAGAATGATAATCTTTCTTTCAAACTTTTCTCTACGGGTTGTATACCTCACGTTGAAGCAGTATCCTTACATGCTGCAGCAGTGATTTGGGCTAATTTTCCAGAAAAATATTCTATAATATTGGTATCGCCATTAATATATTTACAATCTTCGCCACTGTTGATAATAAGGAAAGGTACACCAATCTTGTCGTAGGTGAGAGCATGCTTCTGGAGATACCCATTAAATTCCTTCAGGTTAGTCTTATTGAAAAATACTTCTTTCTGTATAAGACCAAGTTGTTTAGTAATACCATTATCCTTGATATATTGTTGCACTTTGGCACAATGAGGACAGCCATTTCCATAAAACAATAGATATTCCTGAGCACTACTCACACTTATCATCGCGATAAACGCAACAATTATTCCTATCACATATTTCATTAGTAGTATATACTTTAGAATTTAAAATTTACCTGTCCTCGAAGGAGGGGAAGTTGAAAATTAATTTTGATATTTCGTAGCTTCGATAGTCAATATTCATTCTTTATCGACGCTTACGGAAAGAAGAGAATCTATACTGGTTTCAAGAAGATCATGATTGACGTAGACAATTCATTTGGATAGACCAACAATATCCAGACCTGAAATATAGTCGATAGTGCCAAGTTTTGCAAGAGATTGAGCATCTTGGAAATTTTTGCTCACAAAAAGATGCGCCTTCTGAGCTATTTCCTTAGCCTGCTGCATAGCTATCTCATAGTTTCATTTGTACACCAATATCGTTGAAGTATATCCGCTTGCATCCATAATTTTATATGAAGAGAGTGATGTATCTATAGTCATATCTCTAGGCTCAGACATGCCAAGCTTTTTTGCTCGAAGAGGCAGTGAATAAATGGTGAACGATTGCTGATCAAAAGATTTTTGAATGATATCAAATCAGCTTTCGATGTTCTGCTGAGTAGATTGAGTAAGCTCAATATATTTTGTCTGAAGCGATTCTACAAGATCTTGAGCTTGTGGCAAAGACAAAGTTCAATCATGCATATCTTGAGATATCTGGAAGATAGCATCCTGTAAAGTGCCAAGATCAGATATAGTATTGATATCCGTCCCTTTCGATTCCTTGGACATACATCAAGCAAGAACAAATAAGACAATAGCTGAAATCAGGAGATATTTTTTCATGAAAAATATAAGAGTATAAATAAATGTGCAATGAAAGAGATTAACGGGTGAACATATGTTCATTCTTGAGTATCAGAAGAAGAAGAACGAACGTTATCAAGAGATTGAAAAGACTTCATCAGAAGCTTCCATATGATCTATATGAATATAATCCTACAGGGATGAAACTAATAAGTAAGAGCAATACAGACACTGAAAAGACAAGAATAGATAGTGAAATAACTCGTTTTTTGAATCTAATCATACCAATTCAGACAAGAAGGGAAAGTAAGGAGAAAAAAGCAGTCAAAAGGACATAGATCATGACACGAATGCCAAGACCTACTCACAAACTAAACATAAATCAGAGACCCGTCAATGAGATGAGGAATGAAAATATTCCGATAATTCACGTAATGAGCGATATCCATCAGACCACGACAAAGATGGTCTTGAGATACATATGCAAAGAATGATTGATATCATTGATGAGATGAGAAGCAAGAAGATCCTTAATTAGAGTAGAATTAGTGAACTTAGCAAATATAGATTTTTTCATAAGTTTTTCCATATTCTGATCGATTTTTTTCTCTACACTATCCAAAGCAGCTTCTTCACTGAAATGTTTTTTTTTGATGTACGTTTTCCATAAGCAAGATAATGGTAAAAAAGCTAAAAAAAGAATAAAGACAATAAAGATATATAAGCTTATATGAAATATTTCTAATAATTCAAGAACTTCACAAAAAAAATCAGAAGTATAAAGATGCTAAAGTGACACTATCTTGAAAGTCTCTTTGGCTATCATAAGTTCCTCGTTGGTAGGAAGTACTATGACCGTAACTTTTGAATCCTTGGCAGATACAATCTTTTCCAGATGAAGAGTATCTTGATTAGCTTGTATGTCTAGAGTGATTCCCATCCATGATAATCTCTCCAAAAGCATAGTCCTTAGAATAGTTCTATGTTCCATAATGCCGGCAGTAAGGACGATAGCATCCACTCATCACAAAAGAGCGACATATGATCAGATATATTTCACCAATGAATTGATATACATTTCGACTGCAAGTCTACACTTTTTATCTCATTTTTCAACTCATGCAATAATATCTCTCATATCATTGGAGACTCAAGAGATTCAAAGCAATCCGCTCTGTTTATTGAGAAGGTCATCAATCTCTTGGGCAGTCATGGATTCATGAGTCATAAGATAAGTAACAATCGCAGGATCTATATTTCATGATCTTGTACCCATCATCAATCATTCCAAAGGTGTCATCCCCATGGAAGTTTCTACAACTTTCCCTCACTTGATTGCGGCTATACTGGCTCAATTACCGATATGACAAGTGATAACCTTTAAATTATTGATATCGGTATGTTTCAAGTTTTCAATCTTTCATGCTTTTAATCTTTCAATCAGCTGTTCATACACATATTGATGTGAAATCCCATGAAATCAGTATCTCCTAATTTTATAATGCTCATAATATTTATATGCAATCGGATAGAGGTAATGAGCCGGTTCCATGCTCTGATGAAATGCAGTATCAAAAACAGCAACCTGAGGGACACCAGGGAATAGCTCTTTACAAGCAAGGATAGGTGCAAGATTGGCAGGATTATGCAAAGGAGCCAAATCTGAACAATCATCTATTATTTTTATCACTTCATCGGTGATGATGACAGGATCCTTGAAATATTCTCAGCCATGCACTACCCTATGTCCTATAGCATCGATATCCATATTTCATCATGTAGCCAATATATCAGTTACAGAGAGCATAGCATCTTTATGAGTCAGGAAAGAAGATCATTCCTCTCAGATTTTTTCGATATCTCATCTCACTATGACAATATTTTTATCCATATCGAAGAGTTGATATTTCAGAGAAGAACTTCATGCATTGATGACTAATATTTTCATAAAAAGAATTGAAATAGTAAAAGAATTGGAGAGATGGAAGAGCGATTCCATAGAATAAACTATACGTTTTAAATCAAAAAAAACAATCAAAAAAAACCCCAAGGAAAACCTCGGGGATAGATATAATGTCATTGTTTAAGCTTACACAGCGATTTCAAAGTCGATTTTGGGATGGGAATCATACCCGATAAGTTCAAAATCAGTGTATTTCCAATCCCAGAGTGAAGTAAAATTGGTAATTTCAAGCTTTGGAAGAGCTTTTGGGTAACGAGAGATCTGTTCCTGTGCACCATCGATATGGTTTTCATACACGTGGACATCACCAAGCGTACCCATAAGGATACCAGGGACCATACCGACTTCTTTAGCGATCAGCAGAAGCAACAGTGCATAGCTAGCGATATTGTACGGCAGACCGAGCATAGTATCAACAGATCTTTGATCCCATTTTAGATTAAGGACTTTTTCCCCTTGATGGTTCAATGTGACAATCAATTGAAAATCATAATGACAAGGTGGTAAAGCCATCTGATCCAATTCAGCAGGATTCCATGCATTTACGATATTTCTTCTACCTGGAGATCCAAAGGGATCATTTTTGAGGATATCGATAGCTTTTTTCAATTGATCTATCGATTCTTGTTTGTAGAGACCTGATGGTTCATCTTTCACATATTTTTTCCAGTCTCTCCATTGTACGCCATAGATACGACCAAGATCATCTTCAGTCATCATCTTAGCTTTGCTTGCTTCATCATTACCATAGGGAACCTTTTGCGGATTACACCATTCATCCCAGATATGACAATTCCTTTCATGAAACTCTTTTTTGGAATGAAGTCCCTTGATGAAACATTCAAGCTCTGCAGCGATAGTCTTCATGCCCATTTTTTTGGTAGTCAGCAAAGGGAAACCCTCAGCCATATCATGCCTGATATCCCAACAGGCGATAGCATAAGTGGATATGCCAGTCCTATTTTCCTTTTTAGGAGCGGAAATAATCTCTCTTACGAGATCAGCATACTGTACATCAATGTGTTTGTTGTGCATACGACATATGTATTTAGTAAATAATTGTGTTTAGCTTTTTATTATTGTTGATTTTTTGTTATTGTCAATAAGCTAAGGAAATACACAAGAAAAACAACATGAAGTAAGAGGGTACTGAAAAGCAGTTCCTTGGGCTTGAAAGGACAGGCCGATTTGCTATATTCACAATTCAATTACCATAAAGACACAAAGAAACACATTATCATACGTAATCGTCAGATTTTTTTATCATCAGTAATCATAGTAATCATGAATCAGAAAGAATTAATCCAGAATCTCAATATATACCGAAAACAACATAATATTTTCAAGAAATCGCTTGATCAGAGGTCAGAAAAATTTCAATCTGTCACCTATGATGGTCCTCCTTTTGCTTCAGGGACACCTCATTTTGGACATGGACTTACTTCAGCGATGAAAGACGCTATTTTGAGATACAAGACAATGATATGATACAAAGTGAATAGAGATCGATGATGGGATTGTCATGGTCTGCCTGCGGAAAAGGCGGTAGAAAAGGAGCTTGGTATCGATGGAAAAAAAGATATCGAAGAAAAAATAGGCGTAGAGAAATTCGTAGAAGAATGCAGAAAATATGTCAGCAATACCAGTGAAGAATGGAAAAGTTTTGTAGACCGGATAGGAAGACGAGCTGATATGGACCACGCATATTTCACAATGGATCTCGATTATATGGAATCCGTGATTCGAGTAATCCAAAATATGTACAATCAGAATCTTGTCTACAAAGGATTTAATGTACAATGGATGTGTCCAAGCTGTGCAACTACCCTCTCGAACTCTGAAGTAAATGAAGGATATAAAGATAGACAAGATCCTGCCATAACTATCAAATTCCCATTACTCTGGAATAATGACAATCAATGGGGACTTACCACAGAAAAATATGAAACTACAGCAGATGGATTTATTGAAGTTGTAGACTGTATTATCAAACGCGATGGAAAAATTTTTATGAACTATAGTGTCAAAGGACAAAAGTATGTTTGTCCAGGTGGTAAAGTTGATAAATGAGATACTATGACATGAACAGTCAAGAAAGAAATAGCAGAAGAATTAGGTGTGATGGTTACAAAAATAACAAAACTTTGAAATATCAAAGAAATTTTACGCGGAACATTATGGAACCTCAATATGTTCGAGATAGAAATCGAAGGAGAACCTAAAATTATGGAACCAGAAAAACTTCCTCAGATGGTACGAGCAGAAATAATTCCTTCTGACAATAAACTCTGATTCTGAGTCAAAATAGACAACACCATCATCGATGATGATTTCGAGATAATGAATCAGTTTTATGATCTCTATCTCTATCACAATAAAATTTTCGAAAAAACAGATTCGGCTGCTCCTATGAGTGCATTAGCACGGACCACTACTCCACGGACATTGCCAAGCAATATGTTTTTAGCAGTTGGAAAACATATCCATTATAATATTGTATATGACCCAGCAGCAAAAGAGTATTTTGTCATAGCTGAAAACTTAATGAAGCAATATTATAAAAATACTGAAGAATATATTCTAATAAATACTATCCAATGAGAATCAATGGTCGGATTAAAATACGAACCATTATTCCCGCACATCGGAAAAAGCAAGATTGCTGATAACTACAAAGAACAATTTTTCAAAATTATAGCAGGAGATTTCGTAAGCACAGAAGATGGAACAGGAATCGTACATATAGCACCAGCATTTGGAATGGAAGATTACAATGCGGTCGCCCAATTTCTTCCAAGAGAAGATTCAAAGAATCGATTATTTCTGCCAGTAAACGAATACGGAGAATTCACTGACGAAGTACCTGAATGGAAAGGCATCAGAGTTTATGATGCGAACAAAGACATCATCCAAAGACTCAAGGAAGAGAAAAAATTGATTGGCCAAAGATCATATGAACATTCCTATCCACATTGCCGAAGATGCGATACACCATTGATATCCAAAGCATTGACTAGCCGATTTATCAAAGAACCTTCACTCACGCCCATCACTGTACCAAATGCAGAAAAAATTTGATTCGTACCAGAAACGGTCAAAAAAAGATTTATCGATGTCATAAAAACCGCACCAGATCGAAATCTGGCTAGGAATAGATATCGATGATCTCCACTGCCTATATGGGAAAATACCAAAGAACCAGAAGATATAATCGTAGCAGGGACATTAGAAGAGATTTATCAATGAACAAGGACAGGATCGAAGAACATCACCAAAAATGTAATCATAAGACACGCAGAAACCAAGAATAACGAGACCCACACGCATGATAGTTTCAGCAAGACAAATCTAAACAAAAATGGGCAAAAACAAGCGAAACAGATAAGTAAAGAACTCGAAACATTCAAAAAAGATGACTGGATTCTAATCATGAGTCCCCTGTCAAGAACGATAGAGACGGTGATGCCATTTTTAGAAAAGACCTTCCCTGATAGTATGAGTGCGATTGAATCAAGATACAAAGAGATTCAAAAGATCTATCAGGACTTATGGGCCAAGAAGGAAATACAATGATATCTCAAGAATCCGAAGACGGAAAAACTCTTCAAAATCAATGAAAAACTCTATGTAGATTTCAGGATGACTGATCTGATTCTGCCAGAGATACAGGACAAAATCTATCCGGAATGATTATCGACCAGCAAAACAACAAGTGAAAAACTCACACCAGAAGGAGAATGTATAGATGAGGTGATAGCTAGATGTAAAGCATATACGATAGAAATGAATGAGAAGTTCACCACGAAAACAATCATTACTATAACGCATAAGGATTCTGTTATTCTTATGCATCAGACGTTCAAATATTTCGATTATCTTACCAAGAAATACGAATATTCTCCGAACAATGGAAAAATTTCCATCCGTTATCGGGACAATGAGAGAAACAAGGAAATAGATCTGCACAAACCGTATGTAGACAGTTATCGATTCAAAAAGGGAGAAAAAGAATATCGCAGAATCCCTGAAGTCATGGATTGCCGATTTGAATCATGATCCATGCCATTTGGCCAAGCAGGATACACTGCTAATCATAGTACAAAACCATTAATATATCCAGCTGATTTTATCATAGAATGATTAGATCAGACAAGAGGACGATTCAGGGGTATGCATGTCTGCGGCAATGCTGTCATGAAAAAGAATTCATTCAATAACGTAATCATCAATGGAATGATTCTTGCAGAAGACGGAAAAAAAATGTCAAAAAAATTGAAGAATTATCCAGATCCAGAATATCTTTTTGGGAAATATGGAACTGACGCATACAGATTATATCTTCTATCTTCACCTGGAGTAAGGGCTGAAGCAGTAAAATTTTCCGAGAAATGAATAGAGCAAGTCTACAAAGATTTTACAGCATCCATTTTGAACGGATATAAATTTTTCGAGACCTATGCGAACGTAGACAAACGATCCTGCGATAATACGACAATGTATTTTATGAGACACGGAAAAGCCGAAGGAATGGAAATGGAAAGTCCATTGACCAAAGAAGCTATCCAAAAAATGCAGGAACCTACATTTATCAGCAATGTACTCAGAATAAATCCAGATATCATCTATGCTAGCCCATCCGTAAGATCAATGCAGACTGCAGACGAAGTAGCTAAGATAATGAAAATATACAGAGACAAAGATATAGAGATCAAAAAAGACGAAAGATTACGATCATGAAAAACTATGGATACTATAGGAATCTACGATCAATTGATACAGGAATGAACAGGAAATACTATCCTGATTATCTCGCATGATATCAACTTCAATGAACTCTGGACTTCACTCTATGGGAAAAAAGGAACAGTAAATACACTTGAAGCGTTGAAACTACCTACATATAAAATTGAGAATGAACTGGATAAACGGATACTTGCCGAACTCCATCATCTAGGCATACAAGTCCAACAAGAGATGGATAAATATTTCCTCGACACGAGCGCTAAATTGGTCTTATGATTTATCGAAAAACTCAATAATCGATTCATCAGAAGATCAAGAAGAAGATTTCGAGCCTCAGGAATGGATCAAGAAAAGAAGTCAGCATTCAATACGCTATTTGAAGTCCTACAGAGTTACATGAGCATCAGTGCTTCATTCGCACCTTTTATAAGCGAACATATTTATCTCGAACTGCAGAAATTCACGAAGCAAGGAAAAAGAGAAGGCGATTCGATACATCTCAAGCATCTTCCCATCTATTCAGAACAATATGTCGACCAGCAGTTGCTCGAAGAGATAGAGATAGTGAGAAGAATAATATCCCTTTGACTCTTCATAAGATCAAAAAATAAGATGGCAGTCAAACAACCGCTTGCAAAGATGGAGATAAGATTATAGCAGTAGTATAGGATAACAACAAGATAAGCCTCAAAAAAACATTTGCAAACTCTGATAGTTTGTATATAAGGTACATAACCTTTTTATACCTTTACATAGATATGTAATGCCAACAAAAAAACCTGTCAAAAAAGCGGCTGCTGCTCCAAAGAAAGTAGTAAGCGCTGTAGAAATGAAAGCAAAAGCTTTTGCTAAAGATGTAGAGAAAGAAGCACAAGTGATAAAAGCCGAAGGAAAAGAGATTTGAAGCAAGATTGGAACACGACGAGAAGTATCCACTACCGAAGAAAAAATCTATACTATCATCGGTATCGTCCTATTGATTCTTGGAATATATCAGATGAAAGAATTTATTTTCTGAATGCTTTTGGTTGTACTCGGTATATTATTTGTTACATGATTCTTCATCAAGAGAAGAAAATAATTATTATATATCTTAGTATAGTACATCCCTACCACGGTAGGGATTTTTTTAAAAAAAATAAAAAAAACCATATGAATATCGGAGTAATTTAAGAGCAATAGGCTTGATAATAAAGACTTTTTCCATAAATTTTACACTATACGATTTATCATATAGGAGATAAGAAATGACGAAACTCACCCCACGTAGCAAAGATTACAGCCAACGGTACAATGAGATTGCACAAGAATTGGCAGAAAATTCTGCAGTCAGATGATGTATGGTAATCAAACCGTACGGATATGCACTTTGGGAAAACATTAGAGATGTCTTGGATAAAATGTTCAAAAATACAGGACACGTAAATGCATATTTCCCCATATTCATACCAAAATCTTTTTTGAATAAAGAAGCACAGCATGTAGAGCATTTTGCAAAAGAATGTGCAGTGGTGACGCATTATAGACTCATGAATGATCCGAACGGTAAATGAATTGTCGTAGATCCTGATGCAAAACTCGAAGAAGAACTTATTGTAAGACCTACCTCAGAAACCATCATATGGAACAGCTACAAAGATTGGATACATTCTTACCGTGATTTACCTTTGCTCATCAATCAACGAGCAAATGTAGTAAGACGAGAGATGAGGACAAGACTTTTTCTCAGAAGCGGAGAATTCCTCCGACAAGAAGGACATACGGCGCATGCAACCGCACAGGAAGCAGACGATGAAGCAAGAAAGATGCTTGATGTCTACAACGATTTCTGTGTCAATTTCATGGCTATTTCCCCTCTCCTAGGACCGAAACCGGAACATGACAAATTCGCATGAGCGATAACGTCATACGCATTTGAGCCGATGATGCAGGATGGAAAAGCCTTGCAAGCAGGGACAAGTCATTACTTAGGACAGAATTTCGCAAAAGCTTTCGACGTGAAGTTCACCAACGACAAGAATGAATTGGAATATGTCTATGCGACCTCTCGAGGCGTATCGACAAGACTGATAGGAGGAATCATTATGGCGCATTCAGATGATGCCGGACTTATTCTACCACCAGCACTGGCTCCTCTCCATGTCGTAATCGTACCTATCGGCAAGACTGCAGAAGATATTCAACTAATCAAAGACTATATCCAGCCGCTCATCGAAAGATTTGAAACTACCAAACTCGATTTTCATTCCAAATATTTTCACGACAGTATGCCATTGAAACGGAAAATAGACGAAGATATGAATAAATCTCCAGGACGGAAATTTAACGAATATGAGCTCAAAGGAGTACCATTGAGAATAACTGTAGGAGCAAAAGACATTGCAAACGGAACGGTTGAAGTATTCAAAAGAGAATCAGGAGAGAAAGAAAACATCAAGATAGAAGATGTAGATCTGCACATAGATCAGTATCTCTACAAAGCACAAAATAATCTTTTGAAAAAAAATAAGGAGTTCAGAGAATCTCACACATTCATAGTAGATACGTATGAAGACTTCAAAGAAAAGATTCAGCAAGGATTTGTAATGGCACATCGGGATGGAACTACAGAAACGGCTGATAAAATCAAAGATGAAACTGCAGCAACTGTCCGTTGTCTTCCGTTTGATCTCAAAGAGGAGGAAGGAAAATGTATCTACACAGGGAAACCAAGTACAAGAAGAGTACTCTTTGCAAAAGCATATTAGAAAATTTATCTATTACTCTGAATATCATGGAATGAGTACATGTCCCTAGACCAGAGGAACCTCTTATAGATAGTAGTAGGTGTAAAAAAATACATTACCAAAGTAGTAATTTTCTCAATGGACTAAAAAAAATAAATGAGGATATAAAAAAATTATTAGAGAACAAACAACCAGATCAGGAAAAGTTATATGAAAGCTTTGATATCTAAATATATTATCATGACAAACATATACATAGTGAGACACGGACAAAATAAAGACAATGCCAATGGAATTCTCAATGGACATCGTGATTTACCACTCACCCAGCTAGGAATCGATCAAGCAAAAGAGTTAGCACAATCAATTAAAGAAGCAGACATACATATAAATAAAGCATATAGCTCACCATTACAAAGAGCATATATTACCGGAAAGATAATTACTGATAATTTAGGGATAGATGCTCCTGAAAAAATGGATATATTGATTGAACGTGATTTTGGTATCATGACAGGAAAACTCATCAAAGATATCGAAAAATTATGTTCACCTGATATTATCAAAACCGATATCATCACCTATTTCATTACCGCAGAATGAGCAGAGACATTTCCTCAATTGATTGAAAGAGCAAAAAAAGCCTTAGAATATATAGAAAACAAACATAGCAACGAAAATATACTCATAGCTACGCATGGTGATTTTGGGAAAATGTTATATGCTGCATATTATAATCTGGATCGAAAAGAAGTATTAGTCAAATTTCATTTCGGCAATTCAGAAGTACTCTTACTTTCACCAGAAACTACAGCAGACCAAGCACACATATTTCATACGAAGCAATATAATCATTAAAGCAAAAAAGCCCTTCCGGGCTTTTTTTTATTATTTTTTCACATTATTTTTCTTTCTGTCTGAATCTGTAAGGAATACTTTTCTCAATCTGATATTTTTGGGAGTAATTTCTACATATTCATCAGTACTAATATAGGCAAGTGAGTCTTCCAGAGTCAATGGAATAATCGGTTCTAATCTCATTGATTCATCATTTCCACTTTCCCTGACATTGGTCTGTTGTTTATTCTTGGTAAGATTTACCGTCATATCTCCAGGTTTTGAACTTTCTCCTACAATCATACCTTCATACATAGCAGCTTGTGGTAGGATAAATATTTTCCCTCTCTCTTGTAACTTCCAGATACTATATTTCATACATTTTCCATTTTCTTGACTAATCATAGATCATGTAGTTCTTTTTGGAATATCTCCTCTATATTCTCCGTAATGAGAAAATGAACTATACATAATTCATTCTCCTTTAGTAACCAAGACAAACGAAGATCTAAATCCAAGCAATCACCTAGTTGGTACTTCAAATTCTAATGTACTGATTCCATTTACGGTAAACATATTGGTCATCTGTCATTTTTTCTTAGCAATCATATCTATAACCGTACCAGATAATTTTTCATCAACATTGATAACCACGTGCTCTATCGGTTCCGTTTTTTTACCGTTTTCTTGTCTAAAAATCACCTGTGGCGCAGAAACTTGAAGTTCGAATCCTTCTCTTCTCATGGTCTCTATGAGCACAGATAAGTGAAGCTCTCCCCTACCAGAAACAGCGAATCTATTTCCTCATTTTTCGAAATTTATCTCCAATCCCACATTAGTCTGTAACTCTTTTGCGAGTCTTTCTTGGATATTTTTGGAAGTGACTAATTTTCCTTCTTTACCAGCGAATGGAGAATCATTGACAAGAAAATCCATAGTCAATGTAGGTGCATCCACATGAATAGGCGGGAAAGGTTGACATCATTCTATACCGACCGTCTCTCCTACATAGATATTGGGGATGCCAGCGATAGTGACGATATCACCACAAAGTGCTTGTTTAGTCTCTATTCTAGAGATTCCAAGTGTAGTAAATATTTTATTGATTTTTCATTTCCTTTTGATTCCCTCATTATCGAAAATAACGACTTCTTGTCATTGACTAAACGTTCATTCATATACCCTACCGATACCGAGTCTACCGATAAAATCATCATATCCAAGATTAGCAATCTGCATACGAAAAGGTTTATCAGAATAATCTGGTGCAGGTTGTACTGCCTTTTCTATCAAATCAAATATAGGAAATATATCTCCATGTTCTCTCGAATCTTCAAAATCCTTCATATCATCAAAAGCATATCATCCTTTGGCACTGCAATAAATAACAGGAAAATCTGCCTGTTTGTCAGTAGCACCAAGGGCAAAGAAAAGATCGAACAACTGGTTGATTACTCGGACAGGTCTTGCTGTTTCCTTATCTATCTTATTGATTACAACAATAGGATTGAGACCGAGCTCCAAAGATTTTTTGAGCACAAATTTGGTCTGTGGCATAGGTCATTCATAGGCATCGACCAGAAGCAAGACACTATCGACCATTTTCAAGACTCTCTCCACTTCACTTCCGAAATCAGCATGTCCAGGAGTATCAATGATATTGATAACATCTCCTTTATAATTGACTGAAGTATTCTTGGAATAGATAGTGATCCCTCTTTCTCTCTCTTGGTCATTGCTATCCATGATAAGATTCTGATCTTCCGCCAGTTTCATCGTACCTGACTGCGTCAATAATTGATCGACCAAACTGGTCTTTCCATGATCGACATGGGCGATAATAGCGATATTTCTGATTTTCATTAGCATACCTAATAATTAAAAAAAAGCCTTATAATAAAGCTTTGCTTAGAAAGCGCATCTTGATTAGTGGTATGTATATAGTTTTCCTAAGTAATTACAATCCTTGTTTCAATAATATAAATAGATATACTGAAGATATATATCTTTACATCATGTCATTGATACATGAAATCATCAAAGACAATAATAATCAGTGGAATTATTACAATTATAGTAATTATTGGCTTAGGAACAGTCTTAATACAAAACAATCAAGAAAAAGGTCCGACTATGGCAGAGCAGATAAAAGCCGATAGTGACACTACCAACATAGACTGGAATAAAGTTGCTGATGATATAGATACCGAGATAAACCAGATGGTGAAATTAATAACATCAAAATCCACAAACAAAACCGCACAAACTAATAGTAATTCCAATAGTTGTATTGATGTCTGCACGAAATACAAAAAATGTGCAAGCTATACCGATGGAGCAACTATTGAAGATCAACAAGATGCCTATGATAGTTGTTCCGAAGAATGTAATAAATGGGCCGATAGTACAAAAATATGTATTAATAAAAAACCAATCAATACTACGATTGATTGTATGAATCTTTCTGTTTGTGCTATGAAAGAATATATGGGAAAATAATAGTTATTCAGTAATCAGCTTTGCTACTACCATGATCCTCTTGCTGTCCGTACCCAAGGGATAACATCCCATCAAAGTTATATAACTACCACCAGCATTCTGATAGGTCATGTACTGTGCATTGACCTGTTTTGGCGAAATTATAAAAAGATCAACAACTCTATATTCATAGAGATTTCATTTCCATAAAACTTGAATCAAAGTACGATCCTTGAGTTTAGGTAGATCCTTGAAGATAGTTCCATAAGGATTCGTTTTCCAGACAACATAACTGGTATGACCAAACAGCAAGGTATTACCTTCCTCACCAGGGGCAGGTGTTGTAGGATATTTTACAATTCATTGATTGAGTTCTTCTTCAAAATCCGCTTTAGCAAAATCGACAGCTTTTTTATTCTCATTACTAACAATCGGAACATCGAGTCCGAGTGCAGGAACGATAAGCCTATCAACCGGAGGTACAATATTGAATGAAAAATCATATCCCATCAGATGGGATTGTAGTGTTTCTTCAGTGGAAGGTGCCAAGGTAGTTGCATCTGCGGTCTGTTGATAGTGTTTGAGTAATCATTGAATCTCAGCATCATTCTTCTGAGCTGTATCTACAATAGTAGAGATACCATTGTCCTCAGAGATAAGCGAAGAAGTTATAGGAGCTGAAGGAATGATTCCAGGCTCAAAAAGCGAAAGAAAACTATAGGCGAAAAGTTGAAAATTGGTAAATACCAGAAGTAACACAAAAACAGCGACAAAAAATATCGCGAACGTCCTTATTTCACGAAAAAATGAAGGTTTCTGAGATCTATCCATATTATGCTGGTGCAATCAATACATACCTACAGATGATGTTAAAGTATAAATTCAGGTTCTCTATTATTATACTCCAAAAGAGTACAAATCCAAAATTTGACGGATGTTATGTTCGAGTATACATTGACTTTTAAAATTAATTATATAGAAAATTAAAAATAAAAACTATGAAACTATGAACAGCAACGATTAAAAAACACAGACCTGAAGGATTGGACACTGACAGACGCCTATTTCATGGAAGTATACCATGGAGGTTGGGGATGCTATCCTGTAATCAAAAAAAATACCAAGGAGATGGTACTCAGTAGGAATCGGGAACATTTTCGAACAATATGGTCCAAACTTCCCAGGACAAGCGTAAGCATAAGAAAAATCACCGTATTCGTGCACAAAGATGAACTAGTAGTAGTACATACTACCAATGAAAAAGCGGATTCCAAAAATTTCTTCCTTATTACCGACCAAAAGCTGGATGAATGTCTCAAAGACGAGCAATTCACCTATACACCAGGGATAATAAGCAAGCCTGTATCAAAGCTTGTTTTTTAAAAATATACCAAGCACAGGGAAGCCCATCCAACACGACAAGGAGAAGAACTTGAAAAACTGCCGGATTCCTATATTCTTCTTCGCAGAATCTATTTACCCAATAAATCGTAGAACGTGCTCAATCTGATAGCAGTCTCCTACAAAAATATCTGACCCTTCCAGGACAAGCTCCTGAGCGTCTTTTTCAATAGTGGGAAAATGCTCATCAAAGCGCCTATCGGATCAGGAAAAAGTTTCCTTTTTTTCGATGGACCCATCTACGGACTCTACAAATACAGCTCAAGAAACATCCTAAATACCAAATCCAAAGACGGATTCATCAAAATAATCTGCGAAGTGAACCAGACCACCTACCTCATCACGAGAATGATGAAAAAAGGAAAATCCAAAGACTCATGTGATTCTAAGGTATATATAGTAGAAGGGGGAAAGCCAGATTTTAGTAAACATACACCCATAGAAAACGATATCGATATCGAAAAATTACTCAGAAACGACAGTTGAATACACCTAGAGGAAATAGTGTTCAAAAATGAGACCGATCTCCAACAGAATCTCCAAGGATTCCTGCCACCGAGAGAGGTGATAATGAATACAATTTTCCTCATGCAGGATTCTGACAATATCTTCGAACTTACACCACTCGATAGACTTACTATACTCAAAAACGTCTTCAACCTCATGGGGATAGATGAAGCCAAAGACGTGTTGGCAGATAAAAAAAGAGAGATTCGATATAAAATTAAAGCCACAACAGACATTTCAAGATATGACGAAAAGCTCAAAATAAATATTCAAAACTATCTTTCCACATTCGATGCAACGATAAAATTATTGGGCAATGCAATAGAAACCGCATCTTACCAACAATTCTTTGATGAATGGAAGATGATAGAAGAAAAAATACAGATGACTGATTTTTCGCTCAAGGATTTTCCTGCTAATCGAGAAGAACAACTTCAGAACTATATTGATCAAAAAAAAACACAAGAACAAAAGCTTGATCACCAATTAGAGACCATCCAGAAAGACATCGTTCAAGAACAGAAAAAATATAAAGAACAGCAGACAATAGAAAAGGAGCTATCAAAGGGCATCGAAGCAACCCAGAAAAAGATAGCCGATATCGATGAAAAGAAAATCGAGACGATGAAGAAAGAGAGACAAGAGATAACGAGTAGGCAAAGCAGTATCGAAGAAAAAATTCCAAAAAATGAGATACGAAAATTTATCGGAAAGGAATGATGCGAAACAGAAATACGCTGAGTATGAGATATTACGGCAGTCACCGCATATCTTTTCATTCAACAGCTTATCAATCAATGAAAGAGAGCTAGCGAAGAAGTAAAAAACATACAATTACAGATAAAAAATGAAGAGTTAGTGGAAAAAAACGAGATAGATAAGCTACAAGCAGAAAAAAAACATCTCGAAGAAAAGATCCATGATCAAGAAAAACAAATGAAAAAGATTATGGAAACCTTGAGTGATCTGGAAAAAAATATCGAGACGCAAGCGACATTCGCCTGCGAAAAAATAGAGCAGCCTTGTCCATTTATCAAAATCATCAACAAAAAAACATTCGAACAGTTAGATCAACAAAAAAAAACATTCGTAGACCAACAAGAACAGATAACAAAAACGATACTGACACTGCAAACGAAATTGAAGGAACTGAATCTCACACAGGCTAAACAAGAGAGCAATACCATCAAAGAACTAGAAAAACTACAGAAAGAAGGAGAGAAATCTATCGAAATAATCAAAACATTCTTGAATGAGATAGCATATAAGGATATTGAAACAATCTATGGAGAATATAGCAAATTGGATAAAGAAGCAAAAACATTGGATAAGGATATCAACGGACTCGAACAAGAAAGCAAACAAGTGGAAGAATGGAAACAGCAGACACAGAAACGAATAACACAAAAGGAATCCATAGACAAACAACTCAATGAATATACTACAAGTATTGCTGCAAAAGAGCAAGAACGAAAAACATTAGCGCAAGAAAAAGAGAAAATAGATACGGCTTCTACAGGATATCTAGAGAAAAATAACCTTGCGATGAGACAATATCATCGTGATATCGATATGCTCATAAATGAATTCAAAGAACATCAACTCGAGAGAAAGAGATTAGAAGAACAAGAAACAATACTAGGTGATCTCTATACCATATTTTCCAAAGAGCTATTGTTATTGGTCCTTCAGGATCATCTACCCATCTTAAATGATATCATAAACAGTTATCTTGCACAGATAGTAGATTACCAAATCAGTTTACAATTAACCAATGACACAGAAAAAGTAGAGTTAGAAGCTAGAATCATTGATGAAAAAGGAATGAGAGACACCAAAAGCTTAAGCTGAGGACAAAGGATCATCCTAAAGCTGGTACGGATGCTAGCCATTTCATCGTACATCAACTCCCCTATTCTTTTCCTTGATGAAACCATTAACAATTTAGATACTGATACGGTCGGCAAAGTAGCCGATATGTTGGAAGATTTCGTCAAACAGAAAGAAATTAAGCTATACACGATAACCCATAGCCAGCAGATTCAACAGATGGATATCCGGGATCAAACGATAGAGATAGATAAGATCTAATACAAAAAAAAACAAAAAAATTAGAGGGAAAAAAGTAAATTTGCATTACGTATATGATTTTTTATAGTAAAGACTCATTTTTTACGACATCAAAATAGTATGAGATATATCACCATAGTCAAAAAATTGGAAAAAACCCATACCTGCCCATTTTGTCATGAAGTACCTGAACATATTTTGGAGGAAAGCAAACATTTTTTCGTACTTCCAGCTCGTGCACAATACGCAGAACATCATCTCGTAATCGTCCCCAAAAGACATGCAAATCTCTTAGGAACACTCACAAAAATTGAACGCACCGAATTATATGCATTAGTAGATAGACGAGTAATTAAACTCCATACCAAACATAGTGATATCTCACTACTTCTTAGGGACGGACTCGTAAAAGATCCATTGATAAATAAATCTGTCAATCATCTTCATTTTCATCTGATGCCAGATACCGGAGTCCATATAAAAAGCAAAACAAGATCAGAAGATCGTGTACGGCTCGAAGATAAGGAATATGCCGAATTGACCAAAAAATACAAAACAACATTTTTATCTTAGGTACATCTATGAAACGTAAGAATCTGATTCTCTTCATTATTGTAACATTTCTTCGAAGCGTATTCATTTCTCTGCTCAAATTTTTCCTATGGTCGTACCTCAAAAGCGCACATATCACCTTAGAAGAAATAACAGGATACCTAAGCCTATGATGAATGATTGCTTATATCGTATGATCTGCGATAGCATACGGATTCCGTAAAAAAAATATAACCTTATTTGCGTGACTCATCGCTATGTTGGGAGTTACCATAGGACATATGGCCGGATATTATCCCTTTCGGATGTTCGTAATTATTCTCAGCAGCATAGGATTCTCATATAGTCTACGATTGATTATCAAATCTGTCATCCTGAGCATAGAAATACAGCATTCTGATAGCGGAGAAGCAAAACTCAATGCTATCGTAAATATAGCTATATTATTAGGTGTATTAATTGGAAGCTATGCATGATTCGCAGTATTCGCAAAACGAGGATCGAATGGATTTCAATTCATCATAGCATTATTGATAATATCAAGCATTCTAACCATGATAATGGAATACGACAAACACTTTGAACCCAAACCATGCCTCCAAACATTCAAACATTCATTACAGAATATATGAGGAATTGTGGGTAAATATGTCCGGCTTCTATTGCCAATATGAGCACTACGGGCGATTTCCACAGCGATAGTCCAAAAAATGTTGGAAATAGGGGTAGATATATTCGAAAGGACACCCAAGAGTTCAATCTCGATACTCGTGATATCATTCATATGAGCAATCATAGGACACATTCTATCAGTATTCTTTTTGAAGAATAGGAGAACAATCGCAATTGCTTTTACAATCATTTTCTGACTCACTACCATCTATTTCCCTCATATCATAGAAAGATTTGAATATTATATCACCTTGCATATCTTCTGATTCTGTATCGGTATATTCATGGGGATTGCTGTCAATCTCTTGGAATGAAGATATTTTTTTCATATCGGAGAGGATCATAGGAAAGAATATGGATCCGTTTGATACGGAATCGTTACAAGCATCATCATCTTTCTCATCATGATTACATCTGATTATCTCAGCAAGACCGTAGGAACCAAAATAAGCTTTTTTTTCTTCGGAATAGTCCTCTTATTGATGCCGTTTTTGATAAGAAAATTCGATGCAGAAGACATATCACACAAGCACTTGGGCAATAAAAAATAGCATATATACATTATGAATGTGTTTATATAATTTTGTCAAGTATAATAATGCACTAGAGGTGCATTTTTTTGGTCATTTTCAAGGGTATGGAATATAATGAATATGATTTATATCATATACTGCGATAGCATGAAAAAGAAACTCTGAATATTATGTATTATCCTTCTTGCAGGAGGAATAAATTATAGTACGGGACAAACGTACACAACTGCTGCAATAGACACATCAGACACAAATTTTGATGTCCAAAGTGCAACATCCAAGATGCAAGACCTCAAAGCAAATCTAGATCAAGTAGTCCAAGAATTATATGCATTGGATGCTAAAGAGAGATCATGAGATAACAATACAATCTCAGACAAGTATAGGACAACAAGAAAGGAAATAGTAAATGTTATCCAAACGATAAACCAAACTACAGACGATATCAACCAACAACTCCAGAAAATAGAGACCTATAAAAAACTTATGGTAATAACCTACGAGGATATCCAATGATCAAGATCAGGTATGACAGATACCAAACAATACATAGAAGATTTCGCAAATTTCATCTACAAACTGAATAATAAGTTGTATAACCAGGATACCAACACTATTGATGAGATGAAATTATTGGTAAATTCAGATAATGTACCAGTAACACTTGCCAATGATTATATGATAGAATCGATGATGGGACAACTCAATGAATTGATGACAGATTTCCAGACAAATGAGGAGACACAACTTGAAACGATGAAAAAATTGAATGAATTAAAATCCAAAACCAAAGAAGCTATAGCACAATTCCAGATAGAGATAGAAAAGCTTCAGCAAAAGAAAAACTATCTCCTCCAATTCATGAAACTTTATCAAGATGATACAACCAAGAGGCAATTGACCATAAACACATTTTTCGAGAGCACCAAAAGTGTCTATGAAAAGACTATAGCACTCGTAAAAGATATCAAAAAAGGAGTATATAAAGTAGATTTTGACATGGAAAAGAAGATAGCACTCCTTGATGAATTAGGAAACGAAGAAGATACATATGCTTTGGCATGGCCAATCTATCCTATTGAAGATATTCAGACATATTTCGGAGATATAGGGTTTCAAAAGGAATACGGAATGCCACATATAGGGATACAAATAAAAGCGGAACAAATGACACCGGTATATGCTAGCCGTAATGGTATCGTTTATTTCGTAGCAGACAATGACGAGATAGGTATCAACCGAGCACTGATTATGCATACTGATTGATATGTCACCGTGTATCAATATTTGAATAAAATTATCGTAAAACCAGGCGATATCGTAAGAAAAGGACAACTAATAGGATATAGCTGATGAGAACCAGGAACAAGATGAGCATGATTTATATCAAAATGAGCGAACCTAACATTCGAGATATTCAAAGATAGTATACCTATGGATCCATTTGATCTATTGGATGCAAGTATCGTAAAAGATAAAGGAGTATTACCTGAATGATATCAGATAAAATATCTCAGAGATAAATATGCAAGAATTATCGATATTACAGATCTCGAATTGATGACAGGGAACACACTCCTACAAAGAGAAAACCAATTTCTCAACAGATATGGAGTAGGAATATATAGACATATCGCATTCCGGGAAGAAGTAGTAAAAGATACAAAGATAGATAAAGATGTAAGTATCTGTATTGCATTCGCAGAAAGCACGCTCGGTCGTTATCTGAGTACTGCCAACAATATCGGTAACGTAGGAAACAATGATAGATGAGATAGAATTCCTTTCCAATCAGCATATATAGGAGCAAGAGCAATCCCAGTCACCTTGAATAATTCAGCTCTCTGATGATATCATACAATCAATCAGCTTTCAAGATATGGAAACAAGGATTGAAAGATCTATGCATCAAGCCCTATTAACCGGCAGACCAATGTATTGAAATGCCTATCACAGATAAAAGGATATTATATCCCAGAAGATTTCCCATTCAGGACAGGACCTAATCCAAATATCGACAATCTGAATCCAGAAACGATAACATTTTGAGAATCACTTAGTCAGTAAGAACATATAAAAGCTGGATCGTTATGATTCAGCTTTTTTTCTTAAAGAAAAAAAAAGAGCTATTAACTCTCTTTCTATCTTTGATTATTGTACTCTTTTAATGGAGCGGGTGACGAGACTCGAACTCGCAACAGTCTGCTTGGAAGGCAGGCACTCTAGCCAATTGAGTTACACCCGCAAATAGAATGGCTAATCATAATAGTAGTACTTGGGCCTAGCTGGGCTCGAACCAGCGACCAATCGGTTATGAGCCGATTGCTCTAACCAACTGAGCTATAGACCCATGATGGTTGTTATGTGGTAAGATAATAATGGTGGGTGATATAGGACTCGAACCTATGACCCCCTGCTTGTAAGGCAGATGCTCTAGCCAACTGAGCTAATCACCCATATAATCGGTCCCACGGGGAATTGAACCCCGGTTGCAGGATTGAAAGTCCCGTGTCCTAACCACTAGACGATGAGACCATGTAGATTAATACATGGCGGAATGGAAGGGACTCGAACCCTCGACCTTCCGCGTGACAGGCGGACGTTCTAACCAGCTGAACTACCACTCCAAAACATATTCCATGGAGCCGACTATCGGAATCGAACCGATAACCTATCGCTTACAAGGCGATTGCTCTGCCAATTGAGCTAAGTCGGCATATACTGTATTATTGTTCCAAACTATCGGAATCGAACCGATACCTACCCCGCTGAAGCGGGATTGCTCTGCCTATTGAGCTAAGTTAAGATACCGGCATTGCTATGCGGTCTGTCTAGCAAATGCCTTTGCAACTCTGGATTTCTTCCTACCAGCAGTATTTTTCTTGATAACACCAACTTTCTGACATTTATCAATGTATTTGTATACTTTATCAAGATCTCCTTGTGAAAGCATCTCTTTCTTGGTAATGCTTTTGAGGAATTTTTTGATAGCCATCTTCATTCTAAGTTTAAATTCATTATTCCTTTTCTGGAATACAAGAGATCTATTGGCTGCTTTCTTTGCTGATTTTGTAATTGGCATACTAATGTTGTATAAAGGTATAAAGCACAGTATATAAACAATCTCCGAGGGAGGGACTCGAACCCACGACCCAATGGTTAACAGCCATTTGCTCTACCAACTGAGCTACCTCGGAACGTCTGTTTTTTTCAACGAGCTAACATATAAGAATTCAGAACTTATTTTCAACCTAAAATAGGTTTCTATTACTGGGAATCCCGTAGGACTACGGGACACATCACAAGGCATACACCTAGTCGAATTTCATATTACCGGGGACAGGACTCGAACCTGCACACCGTAAGGCACTTGGTTCTAAGCCAAGCATGTCTACCATTCCATCACCCCGGCATAGATATTCTCTCGGGAGCTAGGATTCGAACCTAGGACCTCCTGATTCAGAGTCAGACGCTCTACCAGCTAAGCTACTCCCGATCAGTACTATTGGATCAAAACTAATATTTTATTGGTTGCGGGAGATGGAGTCGAACCACCTGTCTTCGGGTTATGAGCCCAACGAGATACCGTTTCTCTATCCCGCAATGTCCGTATATATCAGTCTTGGGGGTATCCAAGTTTCAACTTGGGGAACTAGGATTCGAACCTAGACTGACGGAGTCAAAGTCCGCTGTCCTACCGTTAGACGATTCCCCAATATTTTTGTAAATATAAAGACAAAATATCCTGCTTTCACAGGCGTGTGATGTATATACATATTTACTGACACATTTCAAGCGAAAATTT
The DNA here is from genome assembly GCA_964463255.1 of uncultured Candidatus Peribacteria bacterium. Taxonomy (GTDB): domain Bacteria; phylum Patescibacteriota; class Gracilibacteria; order Absconditabacterales; family Absconditicoccaceae; genus CAJBLF01. The sequence continues at coordinate 57,070 of CAYXBC010000054.1, forward strand.
ACAATTATGCATTGAATTAACTCACCAAAACGATACATTCAAAAATAGCCTAATTTTACTTATATAGAGAACAATACATGAGGATTTTAACCTGACTTCAAGCAACAGATAGCCAGCTTCACATAGGTAATTACTTTTGAGCAGTAAAGCCAATGATAGAACTCGCTAACCAATTTAAGGATGCTGAAATATTTTTGTTCTTAGCAATTATGCATTCATTCAACAGTGTACAAGATCCTGTAACATTAAAAAAAAATGCGATTAACATAATAAAATTATACGCAGCATGCGGAGCAGATCTTTCAAGATTTATGATTTTCAATCCTGCAGATGTTCCATGACATGCACAGCTTAATTGGGTGCTTACCTGTATCACGAATATGTGATTCATGGAAAGGATGCATTCATACAAAGAAGCATTAGACAAATGAAAAGCAAAAGAAATTAATGTTGGAGTTTTTTGTTATCCGATATTGATGGCAGCTGACATATTATTATATGATACAGATATAGTTCCTGTATGAAAAGATCAAAAACAACACGTAGAATATGCGAGAGATATAGCAATGAAATTCAACAATGCATTTGGTGAGACATTCAAAGTTCCTGAACCACATATCAAAGCAGATGTAGGATTAATTATGGGAATTGATGGACGTAAAATGAGTAAATCATATAATAATTATATCTGACTCCTCGATGACGAAAAGACTATTCTCAAGAGAGTGAAACAGATCCCGACGAGTACCCAGACGGTCGAGGAACCCAAAAATCCTGATGAATGTAATGTATATAAAATCTGTAAATTATTTTTGAATCCAGAAGAAGATGAAACATTAAGAAAGAGATATGAAGCAGGAGGACTAAGTTATAAAGACGTAAAAGACTATCTCTATGAAAAAATAATCGCATTTGTACAACCTATACAAAAAAAATATGCAGAAATATCCGACAAAGAAATTACGGATCTTTTGAAAAAAAATGCGAAAAAAGTAAACGAGTTAGCACAGAAAAAAATTGAAGAAGTATATAAAAAAGTAGGATTCACTTTGTAAATATTTTATTCTCTATCTATTCATGACTACACTCGTACTTTTATGAGGAAACAATATACACAATAAATCATGGATTCAAGA
>CAYXBC010000055.1:0-39394 GCA_964463255.1 uncultured Candidatus Peribacteria bacterium
AAACTATATGCTCCGAAATTGGCTATCCTATTATAACTATTGCAGACCGCATACGGGTATTGGGATGGAAAAATTGAGTCCGCACGCTAAGTACCTACAATTTATGTCTAAAAAGCGACAGTAACTCTGCAATAGCACAAAACATTGACTTTAACAGGGGAATATATATAACAAAGGTATAAAAAAAAGAAATAAACCTCATACTTTATGAACAGAAAAAAAGATAAAATCAGAGGCAGAAATTTCGACCAAAAACCACTGACCTTTGGAGAGTTCTTGGACTGCTATAACAACTTCTTCCTTAACTTCTGTCTGGAGGATCCTTCGATAGCAAGAAATTATTACCTACTGGTGAAAGTAGATAAAGCCTTGGCTGACGAACTCTCAACCGTCCATATGCGGTTCATTAAGAAGCCATCACAAAGCAATTTGCTTATCCTCATATCCTATCCGGTATGGGTATTCGAGCAAGGATACAAAGCGTATCTTCTCTTGCGGGAGCATTTCAAAGACGATCCTGAATTGCAGAATCGGATAGCGGAGTACAGAGGACAATCTACTAACTCAATGGCTCTCTTGCGGGAGTATTTCAAAGACAATTCTGAAGCACTCCAAGAGATAGAGATACACAGGCTCAAGACTGATACGGTAATCTTACCAGATGACTGGCCTGCGTTCTTTAGTTGATACCACTATTCCTTCGGGTTTCCCCGGAGGTTTTTTTGTATAGAAAAGACTGTTTGAAGTATAAATTTACCAAAACGAGAATTTGATAGATAATGATGTTGTTTTTTTGCTAGTAATATATATGGTGATGGAGATAAAACAAAAAGTGTTCACTAAAATCTGAAAAAATGACACAAACAACAACAAAACAAGATTCGGAAAAAACGGAATACATCCTTGATACCAGCGTATTGGTGCATGAACCAGGTTCTATATTTAAGTTTGCCGAGCATGATGTGACTATACTTTCCATAGTGCTTGAAGAATTGGATAACCTAAAAAAGGGACATGATGAAAAAGCAGCAATCGTGAGAGAATTACATCGCAAGTTAGACGAATTCGGTGAGATTATGATTCCGGAGCCTCCAAAAAATGGGAACAAGAAGCCCAAAACTGTTAATCCAATCCACATCGTAGAGAAAGTATCTGCATTACATAATGGCGGAGTTTCTTTGGGAGATGGTTTAGGTAAGATTGAAATCAAAACCATGGAGCTAAAATTGCATCCAAAACTGAAAAATTATTACTCTGAGATTCCTGATCATCACATTTTGAGCGGGGTATTGAAAATCAGAGATCATGCAAGCGGAAAAAAACGGGTGATATTGGTAACCAAGGACATCAATCTTAGGCAGAAAGCACGATCATTGGGTATCCAGGTGGAAGATTATCGTAATGACCAAATACCCATAACGATACATCAGAAACCCGTAAGGAATCTACTGTCAGATCCATTATTGTCCAAAGCAATTACTTTGCTGGAGAAATCTGGAGTAGCACCGATTGATGGTGAAGACTATTCGGCTGTCATAGACAAAAGTATACTTACTCCCAATATGGGCTTACTGCTCAAGGGAAATGGGAAAGCAAATTGTCTTGTTCGTCTGGATGGTGCTATGCAAAGAATGTATAAGGTAGAGAAACAGACTGTTTCTTCTATAGCTCCACGTAATGCAGAACAAGCATTTCTCGTGGATGCTATTCTTGATCCTAGTGTCTCTTTGGTGTTGGCTTCCGGTATAGCGGGGACAGGAAAAACCTTGCTAGCAATGGCAGCAGCTATTTATTTACTCAAAGAAGGAAAGTTTCATCAGATTGTTATGACTACTCCTATGGTGACCGTAGGGGATCAGGATAGGGGAGCTTTGCCTGGCGATGCCATCGAAAAGACTAGGCCCTATATGCTCGGGTTACATCAGAATCTGAACTTTATCAAGAGTTCATTGAATGGTGAATTTGTCATGGAAAAGGAATCAATAGAAGAAGAAGAGGAAGAAGACTATCATTGGAGAAAACAATCAAGGAGAAAATCTGATAAAACACAGAAGAGAGTTGTTGAACCGATGGTAAAAATCCATGAGAAAGTCAATTATGTCACGGCATTGGAACAAGAGGGTAAAATACAGATTCAACCCTTATCATATGTAAGAGGTGGGACATTTAATAATGCAGTCATTATCGTGGACGAATCTCAAAATATGACTCCACATGAAGCAAAAACCATTATTACCCGTGCAGGAAACAATACCAAGGTTATCCTCTGTGGTGACATAGAGCAGATTGACTCTCATTATTTGACGGACAGGTCAAATGGGTTCAGTTATACCCGATACAAAATGGGAGGAGATGATGTAGTAGCATTTATCCCTTTGATCAAAGGGGAAAGAAGCTATTTAGCGAGCCTAGCTGCTCAAAGAATGTAATAATGCACATAATACATAATGCTTGCTCTGGTATTCAGAGCAAGTTTTTTTTAAAGATGAATCAAAAGATGCTGCTTGACTTTTGATGCTATACATATATATAGAGACAAGTAAACATAAATAATCACACTAAAAAAAACAAAAAGTATGGAAGAATATGTAAGTTTAAAATTCGTACCATCCCATCATGATTTTGATCAGGGAGGTGTAGCAGTGACGTGGGAGATGATAGCAACCTGGCCGATACGCAATAGTCAGGATAAGGAGATTGATCCTATTGTTGCTAAGATATATAAGGATGCATTCAATGCATTACGGCACATCGGGTCATTTCAGGTAAAAGTCTCTATGGAAGTAGATGTGAAAAATGGATGTTTCCGTCTGCCAAAAAGGGTATGGAGCCAGATTTCTCTCAATAATGAAGTGATATTGGGGATATCACATGATTCCAGAGTCGACAATGCAGCACATCGTTCTCTATTCGATTGGCCAGAGATTATGAATTTTCCAAGCTGGGGAACCTATGCCGGAGACGAGAAGGAAACTCAGAAAGTCATCGACTGGTCCTCTCCGGAGAACTGGGAGAAATTAATCCGTGATCGGATTAAATACAAGGCAATCGGAGCATATGCTGATGCAAAAGAAAAACTGAATAATGCTCAGAGACAGATTGAGTGTTCGCAGAAGCTCTTTCTTGCGCTTATGTAGCATACAAACCATCGCTTCACGGAGTATCGTCCGTGAAGTTTTTCTAATTGAGACCCAATGAAAATCCGAGATGAAATAAGATTTTGAAGGAGGATGTGTGCCGACAGAAACTAGTCGGCGAATTGATGTTAATGCATTTCCTCTTTCATTTCCGCTCCACTTTACTACACTAGATGCAGGAGAAAACGTAAATCATAAGACATGAAATATAGAGTCAATTTTTGTCATCCACATAAGAAGCTATTAGGCAATTTTTTATCAATTTTTGTCGTCCGCATAGGCGGACATTAGGCAATATTCATTCATTTTTATCAATTTCTAGGAAAATATGCGTTTTTATGATATAGTGACCATAAGTGTCCAATCAGGAAAGTGAGGCGATGGAACGGTCACCGGAAGAAGAGAAGCAGGAGTCGCTTTTGGTGGACCATCAGGAGGAAATGGTGGGAAATGATGATCCGTCATTTTACAGGCCTGCAAAGACGAAAATACCCTACAGACCTATAGATACAGATCAAAATTCAAGGCTGATCCAGGAGAGGCAGGAAAGTCTAGGGACCAGTATGGATCAAATGCAGAAAATCTTACACTCATGGTACCCGTATGAACTGTGGTAAGAGATAAAAACAGCGACGAGATACTTCATGCCTTTACCCAGGATAAAGAAGAGTGGATAGCAGTCTTTGGGGGAGAAGGGGGAGTCGGAAATATTCATTTCAAGGATGCAGTCCATCAGTATCCGACATTTTGCCTACTCGGAGAGCCGGGAAACCAAAAAGACATTATATTAGAATTACAACTCTTGGCAGATATCGCGTTGATTGGGACGCCGAGTGTCGGCAAGACCAGTATCATAAATAGTATCTCAAACACCAAGGCCAAAGTGGCAGACTATCCCTTCACGACCCTGATACCGAACCTCTGATCGGTGACATTTCAGGAGACACATTTCAATGTTATAGATATTCCAGGACTCATAAAAGGCGCTGCTGAATGAAGATGACTAGGGAATGCATTTTTGCGTCATGTTCTCAAAGCAAGGGTGTTTTGTCTGATTGGCGATATTTCGAGATACGACAAAGGAATTAGTGAGATACCAGAATTGCTAGAGGAGATTTGTACTTATACCCGCACGAAATTAAGCAAAGATCCTAATGCAGTAGAGATCCAAATCAGAGAAGATAAAGGCATGATTACACTCTGTATCTACGAAGAAGGGAAAATGGTCATAGAAAAAAGGATGCTCTTCCTGATCAATAAATACGATCTTGTCGACGATCCTGAAATCCTCAAAGAGTACAAAGCCCAATTTCGAAAACAGATTCTTGGTTTTTTCAAAAACAATAAAATCTGAACCAAAATCACGAAAAAACTTCTGGACGAACATACCTTTACCATCTCCGCTGCGACACATTCCGGCATAGATGGACGATTAAAAAAAATAGTAGAAATGCTCAAAAAGACTGATGTCCAAGAAGTCTACCATATAGAAAATATCCCTCATCATGAAGTGAAACAAATAAAAAATTCCATCAGAAATATCAGTAATCACGAAAAAGAGCTATTGGTCAACGAACATTATATCTCAGCGACGGATGCGCAATACGTAAATGTCCGAGAGATCTATGATCCAGCATTCGCAAAGATTGTCCGACAACTCCAACGGTGAAATGATGAAGCGGAAGGGTGGTTCCGAAAACAGATAACGCAAAAATGAATACTCCAGGAATTTGAGGACAGAGGAATCCAAAAGTGAGATATCCTCAAAGTAATACCTCCCTATGCCGGACAACATCCTAAATATATACAGTATTAGAGAAATCAATGGATAATGGTATAGAGTATTTATGTAATGAAATAGTGATACATGTCTTATAGAATCATTGTCTTTAAAATTTTATTGGATGATTATGGAAATCAAGCCATCAAACACTATCCCTAGAAAGAGTGGTTGGAAAAGAATTGCAATAATTATATTTCTTACAGCTATTGCTATTATATCATGGGCAAGGTTTACAAAGATATGATACATACCAAATTTTTTAAATATTGGGATTTTATGTCCTGAAATTAAAGAAGATCCTTATTATCCCCAAGGAGAAAGTATGTGAAAACCAGTAATATATCTCTATCCCAAACAAAAACAAAATATTTTGGTTCAACTTAATTATCAAGGAAAAATTATGGCAGATTATCCAGACTATGATAGCAAATTAAATGGCTGGGAAGTTACCGCATATCCTGATGGGAAAATCATCAACCATCTAGACAATCAAGAATATAATTATCTTTTTTGGGAAGGGGAACCAAAACAAAAGATTGATTGGGATCTTTCGAAAGGATTTATTGTCAAGGGTGAGGATACAAAACAGTTTTTGCAACAAAAATTATCTCAAATTGGACTCACCCCAAAAGAGTATAATGAGTTTATTGTGTACTGGTATCCAGTGTTGCAACATAATGCATATAACCTTATTCACTTTGCTGACAAACAATATACAGATATTGCTCCACTTACGATAAGCCCTCAACCTGATGCTATCTTAAGGGTTTTTATGGTATATAAGCCGCTTGAAGATATGATAAACATTGAAGAGCAGAAATTAAAAACTTTTGAAAGGAAAAGTTTTACGGTTGTTGAATGGGGAGGCACGAAAGCAGAATAAATATTGTGTATTTCTTATCCAATAATTGCTATCCTCAAGGTGCTGAGTCCCTATGCCGGACAACATCCTAAATATATACAGTATTAAGATGTAGAATTTAGAAACGAAATATTGTTTAGAAATTTAAAATTCCGTCTATGTTCACCATTCTCAATATCTCCGATAGTGATAAGCACTGGAATGCTGTCATCGAAGAATATACCAAACGTTTGGGCAAATCCGTGAAGATCATTAATCTCAAGCCCAGCAAAAATGGTACCCATGATCAGATCGTTGCCAAAGATACAGAAAATATTATCGCACATATCCAGAAGATTTCAGACACACAAAAAATACTCCTAAGTAAGGAGGGCAAATCGATAGATACCATGCAACTTGTTACATTATGTAGAAATCAAGACACACTTTTCATTATCGGCTGACCCTATGGACTCGATGAAGCGGCATTGGCCAAATATATAGATACTAAGATTGCTTTCGGCGCTGTAACTTTGCCACATGGTCTGGCCAAAGTAACCTTATTGGAACAGCTTTACAGGATCGGGACCATAGAGCAAGGAAAATCATATCATTATTAAACATATCGACGATATAGATTACTATCATAAATGTTGACTTTATATATGAAATATATATAAGTTTTCTCAAAAACAAAAAACAATGAAAATGAAAAAAGAGAAAAAATTAGACATTAAGATGCTGATAGGAGTGAAACGATTATCACTGAGTCAGGCAAAGAAAGCCTTTGATGACACAAAATTAGCAATCAAAGGATCCAAAATAATGATGATTGATAACGTAAATCTACTGGAACGGCTGACTTACAGCGCATACCTCGATAGAGGAAAGTTAATTAGCATAAACAAGGGAGGAGCGATAGTGTTTTTATCACAAGGAATAGAAATCCGCAAAAGTGTGAACAAAAATACCATCCTCATCATCTTCAGAAACGGGAAACCGGAATATGCGGTATACGCCAAGTAATCAATAGAAATCAAAACAGAAAAAAATCAAGAAAATGGAAAAAACACTAAAACAGAGTATGAATCTCAAATCCATTATTGGACTGGCCAGATTGACGGTAGATCAAGCAATCAAATATCTTGATCATACGAACTATAACCTGCGAGGTTTAGTAGTCGTGCTCATAGATGACTTTAATGTCTTGGATGGAACTCATGAGACTGTTGCATCAACGCTTCAGGATATCGTTCCTGGTGAGATAAATACGATGGTAAAAACAGATCATTGGTACAAGATATGGACATCTAACAGGGTGCTTATTATCTTCAAGGAAGGCAAGCCAGCATTTGCCGTGTACTAATCTCAAAAGAACAATTTCGCTGATACGGTTTCCCGTATCAGTTTTTTTTATTTTGCAATTCAGAAGATAATCACTATAGTTCCTGCGAAAGAAAAGGTGAATGATTAGCGAGGCAGATTAAAATAGCTGATAGTCGATAGTGTAGATTGTATAAGTGAAAAGCGATAAATGTAATATGGCTCTAGGTCATGAAAAGACGAGAACCATCATTATTCATTATCCACTATGCATTATCCATTATTTTAATCTGTCTAATTGCGCATACTTTCTTTCCCTGTGATTATGAGACATTGCTTATCCCTTGTCCCTTGTCCCTTGTTCCTTTTTTATTCTATGTATTTTTTCTTATGGCTATCAAAAAAAAGGAGTTTGAACTCCACACGCAATCCTTCGATCGAGAAGGGAAACATCTCTCGTTTGAAACGGGAAAAATGGCAGTCCAAGCAGACTGTTCACTCAAAATTCAATTTGCAGACAATGTGCTTTTGTGTTCTACGGTAATGGAAAAAAGTCCAAGATCAGATTCTGATTTCTTGCCTTTGATGATCGATTTCAGAGAGAGTTTCTCTGCAGCAGGCAGACTTGGATGAGCTGCATATAGAAGAAGAGAAGGGAGACCTTCTGATCAATCAGTTCTCTATTGTAGACTTACCGATAGAGCATTGAGGCCTATGTTTCCCAAAGGAATGATCAATGATGTCGTAATCACTATCACACCACTTGCTATCGACCATGAAATGGATCTTGGCGTTGCGACTATTATCGGATCATCATTGTCTATTATGGCTGCCGGCATACCATTTGACGGGCCAGTAGGTGCAGCGCAGATAGGATATATCGACGGAAATTTTGTCATCAATCCAAGCAAAGCGGATTCAGAAAAAAGTCTATTCTTATTATTGGTTGCAGGAAAAAAATGATCAATAAATATGATAGAAGCGGAAGCTAATGAAGTTCCCAAAGATCTGTTGAAACAGGCATTTGAAATAGGACAAAAAGCTATCGACGCATCATGCGACTTCCAGATAAAGTTTCTCAAAGAGCTTACTATAGAGCCAAAAGAGATTGCGTACAATAAGCCATCAGAAGAATTGATTGCCTATATCAGCAATATCCTGACCAAAGACAAATTACAAGCACTCACCGGCAATACAAAAGTTCCTTTCAATGTCTTATCTGCTGCATACGAAAAAGAAGTATTGCAACTTGCAAAAGAAAATATTACAGACAATGAGAAATCAGATTTCACAGAGACAAAGGTAAAAATGTGAGTATTCACCGTGATTAAATATTTTATCCGTCATCGTACTCTTGAGACAGGGAAAAGGATCGACGATAGAAATCAAGAAGATATTAGACCTATTTATTGTGAAGTAGGTGTGTTGCCAAGAGTACATGGAAGCGGACTTTTCCGGAGAGGAGATACACAGGTATTGACCACCGTTACCTTAGGAGGACCAAAAGAATACCTCATCCTCGATGATATGGAAAATTATAATGTACATCAGAGATATATCCATCATTACAATTTCCCTCCGTTTTCTGTGGGAGAAGCAAAAGGTATGAGAGGAACAGGAAGAAGAGAGATAGGACATGGAAGATTGGCAGAAAAGGCATTGGAAAAGATGATACCTTCAATGGCGGAATTCCCTTATACTATCAGACTTGTTTCTGAATGTTTGGGATCAGGAGGATCGACATCTATGGGATCTGTCTGTGGTTCTACACTAGCGCTTATGGATGCATGAGTAAAGATAAAGAAACCAGTCGCAGGTATCGCTATGGGATTGATGACTGACCATGATGATGCAGGGAATATAAGTAAACATATGGTGCTCGATGATCTCATGGGTACAGAAGATTTTACCGGAGACATGGATTTCAAAGTAGCAGGAACAAGAGATGGAGTCACGGCTATCCAATTGGATACGAAATTAAAAGGGATTACTATGGATATTATTTATGAAACTCTCGATAGAGCAATCGCGGGATACAACGAAATCATGGATCTCATGCTCCAGACTATCGGAGAACCGAATCCTACACTCAGAGAATATGCACCAAAGATCAAAATTATCCATATCAAACCTGAAAAAGTCAGAGAAGTTATCGGAAAATGAGGTGATGTCATCAATGGTATCATCGAAAGGAATCCTGGAGTCAAGATCGATTTCGAGGATGATGGAACATGCTACATCGGTCATAGAGATCAATCAGTCATAGACACCGTAGAAGCTATTATCTTGGAAATAGCAGCTGACCTTGAAGTCGGACAAGAATTCGATGCCAAGATCAAGAGGATAGAGGATTATGGAATATTCGTAGAGTTACCAAAAAAGAAGATGGGGCTCTGTCATATCTCCAATCTCGGAGAAAGATTGACAACTCCGCTTACCGCGCATTTCAAACTCGGTCAAGTCATCAAAGTAAAGATTAAAGGTATCGATCCAGATGGTAAAGTAGCAGTAATCAAGATCTAAAATACCTAGGGATGAGGACACAGGCACGAAGGAAAAAATTCCCTTGTCCCTATTCCCTTGTCCCTTTTATTTTTTAGTCATACTATCATGAAATTTCTCAAAACCGTGCTGCGAATTATACTCGTTATTTTGGTACTCTCAGTACTCAATCGATGGTATCTTGGCGGTTTTTCTCAGCTTGAAGTAAAAGAACAGGCTGTAGGTCCATATACCCTAGCTTATATGAATTTCACGGGAGAGTATGCAAAAGTATGACCGACTATGGACGAGGTATATACCATGCTTTCTTGAGCAGGTATTGTCTCATATACCGGTATCGGAATCTACTATGATGATCCATCTGTCGTTTCTGGCAGTGACCTGAGAAGCGATATAGGAGCCATCGTAACTACTGCTGATGCAGCCAAACTGACACAGGGACTTAGTATCAAGACTATAGATACCGCACAGAGGATGATTATCGAGTTCCCTTTCAAAAACAGCATTTCAATCATGGCAGGCGTGATAAAAGTCTATCCTCTATTGAAGGAGTATATGAAAGCCAAATGATATACTTCTGTCCCTATTACCGAACTCTATGCTACCTCAGCGAAAAAGATTTACTATATCGCAGATATCGTAAAATAGGGTCCAAAACAGACCGAGTATGTATAGGAGCTCAAATTAAATCACATTTTACCAAATTGTATAGTCGAAAAGACGCAAAAATGCGTCTTTTTTTCGTTATTTTTGCAAAAATACAGTTCAGCGGATATAATAAGAATAGAGAGTTTTAGCTGGTTTTCCGACAATGAAGGAATACATTGAGAAACAGCACATATACGCAGACATCAATAACAGCGAGACACAGGAAGTGATTGCTGAGATTTTGTCGTATACTACCAAACATATGATAGAGTTTATGACAAAGCTAGCGATGTATTATTATGAAACCGATAAGGTGATAGATTACGGGAAATATGGAGAAAAAGATCATAGAGAAGAAGATGATATACCAGCAAAACATCTGGAATATCTCTACACCTTAATCCAAGATGAAGGGAAAGATATCTTGTTGCACATAGGTACGGGGGAATTCACCCCAGAGGTATTTACAAGAAAAGATATTCCCCAGTTCGAGGGGTTTTCGCATAGTCCATTGCCACTCTTCGTCATACCGATATGAGCAAAAAAACAATATGAACGAGAGCAAAAGGAGAATACATATAGGCACAAGGTCGTAAGGAAATTTCTGGATGAACATGCAATCATCTATGCACCGAAGTGATGACAAGCGCAGTGGCGTGATATAGGGAAACCGTGAATATTAGCCATAGATTTTGGGATGAGTAACGGTATTATTAAATCAAGAGACGCTATGCTGGCGCTCCAAGATGCTATCATCCATAAACAGCTCAGATGAGATCATGATATCCGCAGAGAGAAATTTATCAGGGATCTTCATAGTCTGCAAGGATACTCCCAAAAGGAGTTTCTCAAGAAATCTGACCCTGCTCATCAAAGATACGCTAGCGAAGAAGAGAAAAAGATATTCAAGATGCTCGAGGATATAGCCAATCAGGATATCGATGGCTCCGACGAACATACAGAGGGATGGGAGAGGGAAGATCTACTGGCACATAAAATGTATGATTGCCTCAAAATGCTCGAGATAAAGAATCCTCCTCATCACCAATAATTCAATAGAATACACTATCAGTACCTTTTAATCAATAATCATATCTCCATGAATCTTACCACTATCAGAAAAGTCGTTGATGACATCAAGACCATCACCATCCAGTGAGCCACCAATATCGCCAAAGCAGGGATAGATGTCCTCGCCAAAGAGATTAGGGATCAGAAATTCTCTTCAGTCAAACAGTTCGATACATTCCTCAAACAGGCAATCGTTCTCCTCAGACAAGCGAGAGCTACAGAACCGATGTTGTTTAATGGACTCAGATATTATCTAGCGACCTATAAGGAATTGCTAGCCCAAAAGGCGGATCTCAAGACTATGACAACCAAACTTTTCCAGGCAGGTAAGACCTATCTGTGAGATATAGAAAGAGAGGAAGCGTTGAGACCACTGATAGGCGCGAAGCTTATCAGGAAACGTATGAATATCATGACACACTGTCATTCTTGATCCGTAGTCAAAATTCTCGTAACTGCGCATAAGCAGGAAAAGAATATCCATGTCTACAATACCGAGACCAGGCCATTATTTCAAGGAAGAACGACATCACAGGACCTTGTGAAAGCTAGTGTCCCAGATACTATGATCACAGACGATATTGCACCATTTTTCTTGGATAATACCTACGAATCGGATGTCCATATCGATATGCTGATTATTGGTTCTGATGCTATAAAAATGGATGGAAGTGTATATAACAAAGTCGGAAGCTTCAGTCTGGCAATGTCTGCATGGCATTCCAAGATTCCCGTCTATATCGTAGGAAGTTTGACCAAAGTGGATACGGAAGATACCGTGAAGATCGAACAGAGATCCTGACAGGAAATTCGGCCGGATGCTCCGAAATGACTCAAGATCATCAATTATGCATTCGATATGGTCCCTGCCAAATTCATCACCGGCATTATCACCGAATACGGGATTATCAAACCAAAAGATATCAAAAAAGCAGTGAAGAAGCATTGTCCTCGGATGATGAAATAGGTTTTAGTAGGAGAGATAATCTATGAGTGAGAAAAATACGATAGAGTCGACAGATAAACAGGAAAATAAAAATGAGATTAGGTTAGAGTCGACAGATAAACAGATAAAGAAGGATGATAAACTCTATGTAATGATAGGAAAGCTTTTTGGCTACACCGATGAATCCGCTGCGTATCAGTATCGAAAAAAATTTTCAAAGAATAACAGTGAGCGACTGGCGAAGATGGCGAACATACCACTCAATATCTACCATTCCGATACAGGGAAATATAATCTCATAATTAGAGATAGGATACTCAAGAACGATATCATCCCGGTCCATGGAGCTGAAGAAAATACTGCCGTATTGAAAGACTATCAAGAGATTATGAATGCATACAAAGATAATCCTGAAAAACAGAAGAAATTCGAAGGGTATGTGGGGAATATGAGTATAAGTCAGGGACAAAGGCTAAATATACTCACAACTCAGCAGAAAATTATTTTTTTTGACCAGCAATTAGATAAGGTAGAGAGTACCAAGAAGGATATGAATCAGAAGATGAGTCAGGAATATGGTATGGCTGCAGATAATTCGACTGACCAGCTTGCGATTATGAAAGAGTTGGATACCCTGACAGATTCTATTACAGCATTTGCAAGAGACAATAAAATTGAGATAGATTATAAAATTATTGAAACAAGCTATCAGGAGTATAAGAAAACATCTGCCTTTAAGGGTATAAAGGAAGGAAACAAGAGCGAGGAAGAGATAGAGGAAGCGTTTAAATTATGACAGATACAGAAACAGATCATTGCCTCCGATAAGTATATAAAATTGAGCGATACAGAGAAGACAAAATTTGAAAGTAAAGTTACGAGGTATTATGTAGTCACTCAGAAATTGGATATCGATCTTGAAGCGATGGGTCTGGAAATAATCGCTGACAAAGCCCATGAATATCTATCAAAAAAATACAATAACGATACCCAGGAACTGACACATACGATCAGAGAGAATATTATATCGGACAAGGATATGAAAGATTTTCTAGACGATGAAGATCAAAAGATCCAGGAACTCTGACCAGAAAAAGATAAGGACAAAAATTACTATCTAAAACTCCTGCAGTTCTATCCAGAGATGAATAGTATACCATGAAAGACGAAACCTATGTCGGAGTATCTATCAAATAGTAATGATAATATGACCATCAAAGACAGTATGTCCGAATCAGAAAAAAAAGGAACTAAAGATGTTTTAGTATATCTCAAGAAGAATGCAAAGTGATATGAAAAGAAGATGATAAGGAAAACGAATGAAATAGTCCAGGAACACGCAGTAGCGTCATGTTTGGAATCGTTGCAATATTTTATGGATATAGATCTTGATGAAAAGGAAAATCTGCTCCAACAGTTGAGTGTTCTTTCAGATACGGATGCGATTTCAAGATCAGAAGGAAAATTACTGTTGACCATCCACTGAGTGAGAGCAGGGAAGAAAATGACCTTATCCTACGATCTCATAAGCGGAAATGTATATTATCATCCATTTTTATTCAAGTGATCAATCAATGAATCAGATCCCATAGTAACAGGAAATACAAAAGAACACGAACCTAGACCATTGACTTCGCTAGCAAGTATTTCACAGACCTTGGAATGAGCCAAACAGATGGAATTTCAGGAATTAATCAAAACATCAGAGAATATCCAAGGATATGGGAAAAATATTAGACAAAAGATGGATCGTCAGCAGATGGTAGGAAAAGGTATAGGATACAGCGTAGGGCAGGATATGCTCAAGAAGCGAGTAATCCAGGATGAGATAACGCAGGATGTTATGAAATGTTCAGGAAGAGATAGCTGACAAGATTCGTTGATAACAAAAGAATATGCTGCTATCCACGGATTATATACCTATCTTTCCAGGAGTTTCTGATATTATGTTACGAAATCTATAGATCAGATGCTACTCTGGAAAACTACCATGAAGAGGTTACTGACCTATAGAGAAGATCAATCAAAGAGATTATCATCGGATAAATTTATGGAGAGTAAAGATAAAAATCCTGAGAGATTCGTAGTTCAGACTATTACGGACCGTACAATAATTCCTCAAATGACAGCTAATTTTTCCGATCAATGACCTGAAGAATTATTGGCTTCGCTATTCAAATGCTTCGAAATGCAGGAAGGAGGAAGAGGAATCATCGACAGTGAGAAGATGAACGATTTCCTGGATGCTGCTGAAGGGACAAATAGGACTGATAATAAAGTCGGAAAACGGGAAAGGAATGCTGCATTCACTAAGCTTGTACATGACCTTGAGACGAGAATATCAACACATCAGGCAGACAAGAATCTGGAGAGTCAATTACAGAAAGCATAAGCATCCGAAAATTTGCCAGGAGAAAAAAAATCACTATAATTGAAGTGCTTTTAGTTTATAAATATGGGTAGTATGAAAAATGTTAAAGAAATTCTGAAAGACTGAGCAAGCTATCTCAAGTCAAAGAAGGAAAAAAGAGACAGCAAGAATCAGATGGAAAAAGACCTCAAACGATTCTGGAAAGAATTCGATAGGTTGGATGCGGATGATCAGCAAAGAATGGAAGAAGTCGCTGAGTTTAGATTGGAAGATGGATCTAGTGTTAATATCAATCTAGATGATAAAAAGAAAGAATGAACGATTAGAGAAATGGTAGATATCCTGAATTTTTTACCAAGACACCAATTCTTTATAGTATATACGCTTCTGAAAGAGAAAAGAGAAAAACAGAAGGAATTGGCAGGAGTCCTATCATCAGGGGAAGATGAACATGGATCTGAAGAATCCACCGATGCAATATCATCTGAAAAATAAATTTTTATCTCTATAAAAACCCAAACAAAAATGGATATCAATCAATTGATCGCTACACTCAATTCTCACCAAGCAGCGTATATCAATATGGAGCTCTCCAATCCACAAAATGGAGACTATATGCTCTCCTGTTTTCACCTCATTCCTTGAGGAAAACTCAATATCCTACAAGCCGCATGTGAGGTCTCAGCGGAATCTAGCACAGGGACGAATTTCTTGGTGCAGACGGAAACAGCATATTCCAAGATGCTCAATGCATTAGTATATAAAATTGATCTGGATAAAAATCTTGTGTGGATTGCATATCCTCGGAGACTATTTGATAGAGGAGGTAATGTCCAAAATATCCTTACCTATATCGCGGGAAATGTTTTCTGAATGAAGGAAATTCAAGCACTCAAACTCTTGGATGTACGATTTCCTCCTGCAATGATAGAACAATATGATGGCCCAAGCTATACGTTGGATGATATGAGAAAATATCTTAATGTATACGAGAGACCTATTCTATGAACGATAGTAAAACCAAAGATGGGACTGACTTCAGCAGAATACGCTGAAGTGGCATATGATTTTCGAGTAGGAGGCGGCGACTTCGTAAAAAACGATGAACCGCAAGCAAATCAGGATTTCTGTCCCTATGACAAGATGGTAGTGCATATCAAAGAAGCTATGGCCAAGGCAGTCAAAGAGACAGGCCACAAAAAAGTACATTCATTCAATGTTTCTGCATCTGACTATGATACTATGCTTGCGAGATGTGAGATGGTCGTCAATTCATGAATGGAAAAGTGATCGTACGCATTCCTCATCGATGGAACGACAGCAGGATGGATGGCAGTACAGACATTGAGAAGAAAATATCCAGATATATTTATTCATTTCCATAGAGCTGGTCATGGAGCATTCACCAGACCTGAGAATCCTATCGGATATACGGTTTTGGTATTATCCAAATTTGCAAGATTAGCAGGAGCATCAGGCATACATACGGGAACCGCTGGCGTAGGGAAGATGGCATGATCGCCAGAAGAAGATGTGACAGCAGCACACAATATCTATGGATTACAAGCACCAGGACATATCTTCGAGCAATCACGAGGGACAATACCCGAACATGATGAAGACTGGATCAAAAATGTCCAAGAAGATCATCATCAGCACGTAACCTTACAAGATGATTCACGGAGATGAATCAAAAAATGCTGCCCGATAATTTCAGGATGACTCAACCCTACATTATTGAAACCATTTATCGATGTTATGGAAAATGTAGATTTCATCACTACGATGTGAGCAGGCTGTCATGCACATCCTGGCGGAACAAAGAAATGAGCGACCGCCTTGGTACAATCATGTGAGGCATATAAGAAAGGGATAGATATCCATGAATATGCAAAAGATCATGAAGAATTGGCTCAGGCGATAGAGTTCTTTGAAAAAAAGGACAATAAACCTATCAGACATGCAGAACGTACAGAGAGTAATTAAAAAAATATTCTTTTATTATTATAACACAAGCAAGCTATCATGAAAAAAACAAAAAAACACCTCGACAAGAATCTCTTTACCGCAAGGACCAAAATGATGGATATCCATGAAGGAGAGAGCTTAGTGGTATTGATCAACGAGCAGGATGCATGGCATCATGGGATTACAAGCATGGACAAAATTTCGCTCATCTATGATGACAAGGAATTTGTGTTTGATGTAGATCTCAGCGATACCTTCGTACAGCGTTGAGAGATAGGAATCTTTGAAGAGATCAAAGAAAAATATGGTTTGAAAGGCGGCCAGCTGGTCACGGTGTCATACACCAAGAATAGCTCGGAAGCATTGGATGCACTCAAAAAATGATTGAATGGTAAAAGACTCAATCAGAAAGAAATTTTCGCTATTATGAAAGATATTTCCAATAACCGTTTCTCTGATATTCTGACGACATATTTCTCTGCAATGGGATTCTTCTATCCATCCAAAGATGAGGATCTCTATCGAATGGCAAAAGCTATGGCAGAGACAGGTGAAATGCTTAAATTTCCTGGTGTTGTTGCAGATAAACATTGTATGGGAGGAGTTCCAGGAAATGAGACGACGATGATTATGATACCATTACTGACTTCATTAGGGATCAAAATGCCCAAGACATTTTCCAAAGCAATCACTACACCAGCAGCTACAGGAGAATGCGTAAGTGTACTCATGGATATCTCATTCAGCAAAAAAGAGATTGAAGATTTGGTCAAGAAAAATAACTGCTGTTTGGTCCGAGGCGGATGATTAGATCTCGCTCCAGCCGATGAAAAACTCATCAAAGTGGCATATCCCTTATCTATGCAATCATACTCAAGGACCATTGTAAGTATCATGGCCAAGAAATATGCTATGGGGATAAATCATTCACTGATCGATATCCCAGTAGGACCTACAGCCAAAGTGCCTGACATGAAGACAGCCAGATGGCTCAAGAAAAAATACGAATATGTAGGCAAAAAACTCGGTATGAAAGTACATGTAGAGCTCACTTCAGCATTGGAGCCTATAGGTGCAGGTGTCGGTGCAGTATTGCAGGTGAGGGAAGTATTGAGAGTATTGCAGCAACATCCCAAAAGACCTGGAGATTTAGAAAAGAAAGCGCTCTATCTAGCTTCCAAAATAATCGAGCTCGTTGGTATGGCAAAAGGTAAAGATGCATTAAAATTAGCATATGGGCAGCTCATTAGTGGTAAAGCATGGGCGATGATGCAAAAGATAATCTCAGCACAGCATGGTGAACCTAATGTAGTGTCAGAAAAATTACCGTTAGCAAAAATCCAGAGGGATGTTATAGCAGAGAAATCTTGAAAAGTGAAAGAGATAGATATGAAAATAGTAAATGTGACTGCGAGGACTTTATGATCTCCATTGGATCTGCAGGCAGGATTATATCTTCACAAGAAACTTGGTGATACCGTCAAAAAAGGTGAAGTAATCTATACGATGTATGCAAACGATGAAAGCAAAATCAGATTAGCTAAGGAATTCTTGGACGAAAAAAAGATGTATATTATCCTTTAAAAATAAATTATATTTTTGATAGCAACTATACATTATAAGATAAAAAGACCATGGTCATCGCGAGGAGTTTTGACGACGTGGCAATCTAAATAAGATTGCTTCGCTATGCTCGCAATGACCAAGCTCAAAGCAAAAAATTTAGAAACGAAGCGAAGCGGAGTCCCGCAAGGCGGGATTAGAAATTCATTTTATATACTCACTCAGCCGATGACTAGCATCTTCATGACGATAGGACCAGCGACCAACAGCGAGTCGCAGTTGATCAGATGCTAT
Organism: uncultured Candidatus Peribacteria bacterium; assembly: GCA_964463255.1. Classification (GTDB taxonomy): domain Bacteria; phylum Patescibacteriota; class Gracilibacteria; order Absconditabacterales; family Absconditicoccaceae; genus CAJBLF01. The sequence continues at coordinate 18,448 of CAYXBC010000055.1, forward strand.
GAAAATGGTATCAGAATCCTGAGGTTCAATTTCCCTCATTACACGCAAGAGACGACCAAAAGGGATATAGATACTATTCATACGGTGGAACAAAAAATCGGAGCTAATTTTCAATTGCTTATTGATACGGAAGGACCTGAAATCAGATCATGATATTTGGCGACACCTATCACTTACTCAGTTTGAGAGATATTTAGGATATATACGGACGAGAAAAAAAAGGATGCTACCTGATTATTTTGCGATTACCCTTCATTGGTCGATGATGTGAAGATAGGAGGGATTGTGAAAATAGATGCAGGACTGCTCGAAGTTGAGGTTCTAGAGAAAGGATCAGGATATATAGTAGTCAAAGCATTGAATGGTTTCGTGGTAGGATCCAGAAGGCATATAAATTTACCAGGCATTCACTATAATCTCCCAGGTATAACACAGAAAGACAAAGAGAATGTATTGTTTGCTATCAAAGAAAAATTCAATTATGTCGCTTTGAGTTTTACGAGAAAAGCGGATGATGTCATCGAGCTGAGAAACTTTCTCAAAGCGAATGGTGGTGAGAATATTAAGATTATTGCCAAGATAGAAAATCAGGAAGGTGTAGATAATATACATGCTATCATCGATGCAAGCGATATGATAATGGTCGCTAGGGGAGACCTAGGGACAGAATTACCAGTAGAGATGATCCCTATCCATCAGATGAATATCGTGAAAACATGTAAGATAAAAAACACTCCCGTTATAGTGGCGACGCAGATGTTGGAAAGCATGATAAGCAACCCTATCCCTACGAGAGCTGAAGTGAGTGACATCTTTTATGCAGTCCGTGAAGGTGCAGAATATGTGATGCTTTCATGAGAAACCGCAGTCGGAAAGTATCCGATTGAATGTATCAAAGTTATGAATAAAGTGATTAATGAAGCTGAAAAATACAAATAATATAATTACCGAAGCAGAAAAAAATATTCTCCTTAAAAAATATTTTAGCTCAATGAGAGATATATGACGAAAGTTAGAAATCATAAAGAACATTATGAAAGTCCTACTCCTATGTGAGCATCCAAAACGCCACATATGGATGATATTTTTGGAGTACTTGAGGGGTTGGACAAACAGAAAGTTACGAATTATGTTATCAAACAAGTAATAAAACATAAGGTGCCAATGCTGACATTTTGAAAACAAGGACAAATATATAAGGTAGCATTACCCTATGAATGATGAGAAAAATATTTTCTTGTCGCCAAAAAGAAAAAAGATACTGCAGATGAAACGTATGATTTGAGATCAGAATTCCGTTTGCATCAAGCAGTGTATGAATCAGTCGATCATCCTCAGGTACAAGTTCCTGAACTTTTTGGATATCAAGAATTACCCAATGGCGAACAATATATAGTCATGGAATTCGCACCTGGACAAACGATATATACATTATTACTCAATAAGGTGACGGAAAAGAATAAACCTGAACGACCAGCAGCTCAGAATGATAGAGAAGCGGATACCAATATCGTAAAGATTTTTGGTGTAGAAAAAGCTAAACATATGCTCTCAAAGATAGAAACCACACCATATATCTATAGTCATACGAAATGAATGAATCTTTTTACGAAGCAGCAAGCAGAAAAGATAAAGAAAAATATAAGGGAATTCTTATCAGAAATGCACGCAAAATGAATCTATCATAGAGATTTATGAGGTAGTATAAGAAATATGCTCTTATGTCCTGATGGTAAGATATATATTATAGATTTTGGAAAAGCGATAAAAAAACATCATACAAAAAACGAAGAAGAAATATACAAAGAGAAGACTGAATATGGTACAAATGAGTGTTTTCAAGATGAAGAGATCTTGGATATTATAGATGCCTATACAGAAAAAGATTAGTCTTTATATCGCTCTTTGAGTCTTGCTAGTTGGATAAGGATATGTGCATATGCCTCCTGTCCGATTTTTTTTAATTGTTCAAAAATATGTGTCCGATAGTCACCTAAGTACGATCCTCAGATAACGAAGTCAACAATCCGGGTATTTAATTTTCTTTCTATGATTCTGATTCTATCTCTGAGCATAGGGTACTTCAATACTAAAGCAGAGTATGATATACTGACTATAAAAAAAATCTTGTAATTAGCAAACTAAAAAACATAGTCTTTGACATGAAACGAGGAATCTTATGAATCATTATATGTCTCGGTATGAGCACAACACAAGCTCTAGATATTTCCGCTTGCCAGGAAAAGATATTTACCGTGACGGCATATTATTCACCGGTAAGCGGGCAGTCGTTCTATTATAAACCGACATTTCAGGAAGAGGTAATCTTAAATGGTGAAGGATATTTCTGAGCATCAGGCAAAAAAGTATTTAATGGAATGTTAGCATGACCAGCCTCATATCCTTTTTGATCGCATATCTATTTTCCATGATTTGGTGTAGGAGAGATTGCTGATAGGTGAGGTGCTATCGTGCTTTCTTGAGAAAGAGGACAGAGTCGTGATCGTATCGATATCCGGATGGGAAGCGGTGAAGAATGACTTATCAGGGCACTTACTTTCGGTAAGAAGAATATGACTGGCTATTTTTGCGAAAACACAGACATGAAAATAGCACCCAAGGATGAACTATTATGGGGAAACGTCCCAACATTCAAAAATTTTTTCGATAGAGCATTGCGAATCCAACAGCTCGAAGAGGGGAGAAATGATATACGGACACGGACATTGCAGAAATATCTGGTCAAACTATGATATCTCAACAAAAGATATCGGAATGGGGAGTATCAAAACTATACCAAGAAAGCACTCTGCAACTATCAAATTGCAAAAAAGATACTATCATCAAAAAGTCCTGACTGCTGAACATTCGGTGCGATGACGAGATATACGATGAAGCTCGAGGTACAGGACAAAGGCCTCTTGCCGGATGATTTCTATGTGACAGGGACATTCAGTGCCATCAAGGAACTTGCTAGATATTACAATGGCAAACCTACTATAGCCACTTCATCTCCATCAATCCAACAATGAGTTGCTTCAACAATTCAGCAACCTTCTAAACCAAAGATTTTTACATTCTATAGAGCATATACCAAGTGACAACAAAGCTCAGAGATTAAAATCCTCCAGACATTTTTACAGACACAGAAACTCTATAGTGGTGCTCTTGATGGTATATATTCCAAATCAACAACCAATGCTGTCTATGATTTCCAAAAAAAATATAATCTGATTGCTGATACCGATCCATTGATATTGAGAGGATTTCTTGGTCCCAAAACCAGATCCAAGATCAATGAACTGAGAGATTCATAAAAAAAAGATATGTATCTGATAGATAAAAATAGGCCCCGTATTTCGGGGATTTTTTTGTGATGGAAGCTGGGGGAAATACACAAAATGATAATGTTTTTTCTTGAGATAAACGATTGACTTTTATTATATAATATTTATAATAAATAATGTTTTTTTATATAGTATATGGTGTAATAATGTGATTATGAATGAGCTTATCTATGAATCAACGTATAAATCAAGGACAAACGATAGAATTAAAACAGTCGTTAATCCAAAAATTTAAAAAATCAGCTAAAGCATTAAGATGAAAGGTGTATCCTCCAGAAAATGATGTTTTGGTGATAGCTACTCTTATTGAAAATTTTTTGTGAAATCTTGAGGATGAAGATATAAAATCTATATTGAAATCAATATTTGAAGAAAATGATATTAAAAAAATGATGCTTGATGAAGCAATACTTTTGTCTATGCCCAAAAAAGCAAATACAGATAAATTCGCATATAAATATTTTTTTAAAAATATATTGGAAGAACAAGAGAGATTGGAAAACAAAGGGGAATATATTGATAATCAAGAAAAAATTAAACGTTTCCATGAAGATAGTTTTGTTCAGGTAATTAAAAATAGAGAAGAAGTAGAAAGGGAAGTAGAAAGACTCAAAAATCTTATGAGAACTGAGTGAGGTCAGTCTCTATGATTATTGGAAGATTTGAGGACAAAAAATAATGTATTAAATCTGGTAGATGAAGATATGATAAAATCAACTGAAATAATTTCACATGTATCACAATTTTTGTTGACCAAAAAAGTTAAAAAAGAATGAGATGAAGAAAAAGATTTAGAATCAGATGTTTTGTGATTTTTGCGTGAAAGAGTGATTTTGGATGAGATAACTGAATTTTCTTCTGAAAGACTGTTAAAAAGATTTCTAACTAAATTACCGTCATTTTCATACAGAACAGAACATACTAATTGTAAGGATCTTAGATATAGAACTATGGATGTTATCTGAGAATTTATCCTTATTAGTTTGGGTATTATTAGCCCTGAAATGTTTAGACTACAAAAATTTTCTCTTGAGCCAGAAAAAATAGATGACTTGATAAAAAATACAGATACCACAATGGAAGAATTGGAAATACTCTTTAAATATTATAATCTCAGAGGAATAAATGGAAAACCAATATTTTATAATAGACGATTTACCAAAAATCAGATACCTAGCAAAGAATCAGATCAATTGGTGAGAGATTTTTTATTACAGATGAAAGAACACAGAGAGGAAATCTTTATAAAATTTGGATATAAAGAATTTGAAAAAAATGTAATTTTGATAAAAAGAGATGAGGATTTGGGTGATGAAGAAAAAGAAGAAGCTATTATTGAAGAATTAAATAATAGATTATCAAATGAAAATTTTATGAAAGAAATAAGTAGACTGTTGAGTAATTATAGGTATAAAGATATATATCAGCTTATTAATGCTCCCCAAAAAACTAAATAATCCATGAATTATTTTTTTGTTGTAGAGTATTTTTGTCTTAGCGAGAAGGTCGGTCTATATTTTTTCAAAAAGGAATTGTCCTCTAGAGTTTTGTATGAGCTTATGAATTAATTTGAAGTTGTGTCCTTCAAAAAAATTGATAAGTCCATCAGCATCATAGGTATAGATAGTCACAATCTGAAGTTCTTCTCAAGGTAAAATAGTAGTTGTTTCATTTTTGATAGTGACGCTAATTTTCTTATTGAAAACGAAACTATATTGATAATTGATGGCTTCCAAAGGCTCTATATTATTGGTTTTGAGTGCGAAATTACCATTTTCCCTAGTGATGTCCAATCCCTCGATTGGGTTGAGGAAAAGATTGGTCATTTCATTGTTGGTGATATAAGCATAATATTTTTCAAAATCTTGGAGATTATCTTTGGTGGTTTTGCCTGTCCTTAGACGGACATCAAGCCATATTTTTTCTCCAGATTTAAGAAGATTATACAGGATATCGATGATATTGTTGGGATTAATATTCCCAAACGTATTGCTAAAGAAGGTAAATATCTTGATATCATCATTGATAGTTAATTGGCTGAGTTCTCTCCTAAATTCATTGGTGGAAAAATCTGCACAGATAAAGTTTTTATGGATAGTATTGATATTTTTCATCCTCTCTATAGAAAGCTCCAACATGTTTTTTGATGAATCAACCCCATAATAATCAATAGCATATTTATGATGAATATGCTCAAAGATAAATGATTCAATATCCGAATTTCCACATCATAGACTTATGATAGCCATTTTTTTATCCTTGGAAAAGATATACTCTTCAGCGAAATTGACAAACAATTCATAGGGATATAACGCATAATACACCTTATCTGTACTGACGACATCATAATAATCCTTGGCTCAGTTTTGCATATAGAGAAATTTCTGATCCAGTCTTCTGTTCCTTAGGCAATAAGAAAATTCATCGCTCAATTCAGCATCCGAGATGAGATTGTAAATCTGATTATTCATAATGATAAACAATAAGATGATAAAACGTTTGAAATATATTTATGAAAAATTGGTATGTATCTTGATTTTACTATTGAGTCAACCAAAGACGTTTCATTTTTTATATTTGAAGATTGCGAGAAATGCTCAATGGACAGTTTGTTGGAGTGAGACGATATCGATTTTTTCATCGAATTTTTTACTTTCTATAAGTTTTTCAAAGACTTTTTTATTATTGATTTCCCAAAAGATACGGCTGGAATTTTTGTAGACGAGGTTGAATGTGTCATTATCGAAATCAAAGAATGTCTGGTTGAGAAGTGTTTCCTTAAGCTCATCAGCATTGCTAATGCGATTTGCGGATAAGTAATGATGAAGAAGATCAGCACAAAAAACAATCGATTGTGCTTTGTTTCTGTATAATCCGAACAATTTTTTTAAGGGTGCATAGATGGCTTGTGTTTCGAAACTCATCCTAATCTGTTTATGCGGCTCAAGACCTCATAGGGTATTGATATTATGCTCTCTGTCGTGAAGTTTGAGGATAATACACCTAATGTCCTGCATACCTCAGTAGAGGAATTTTTCTATCCTATCATGGAAGATACGCGTGGGATCATGAAAAAAATAATTGGTCGTATCTGTCACAGAATCAACGATAAACCCTACATCCTCACCAAAGAGCGAATAGATAGTAGCCATATCGATAGTTTTATTGTCCTCAACACAATCATGCAAGATGCTAGCGATCAGCAAATTGATATCGCCAAATCTTTTTGCTCATATAAGCGCCACATTGATAGGATGCTCTATAAAGGGTCATCCCGAATATTTTCTTGTCTGTCCGGTATGTGTATGAAGGGCAAAATCACAGGCCTGTTTGATAAGCGGAAAATATTCATGAAAACATGGATATTTCAATGAGATGGTAGCCAAAAAATCTTGCACTACTTTTTTTTCTATGATATAATCATATGATATAAATGATTTTCATTTATGTACGCATATATACCAAAAACACAAGACGAAGATAATGAAATCATATTTTTTGCAACAAAAAAATCCTCCAGGAAAAACCGGGAGGAGATGATGATTAATGGAATTTTTTTATGATGCATATCTTGCCGATGGAATCATAATAATCACAGATGGTACAGTGTTCCATAGTACACTCATGACCCAAGACGAATCCTACCTGGATTTCATGGGCGATCTTTATTTTATCGCGTAGATCATCGATGAAGTGAGAAAATTCTTTTTTGTGTTTGGGCAGGAATTCTCTAGTGAAGAGACTGACGATATAGTCGTAGCTCCGTGATTCAATCCTTTGTCTGATATATGCTTCCTCAGGATACGAGCATACAATGTCTGTAGTAAAAAACACTCTGTCCATACCATTGGTCGCATTCGGCCATGAGAATTTGATAATCAATTTTTTTTTGTCCATAAAACGAGATTTTTTTTGATTTTTTTTTGTTTTTGTTAGAAAGATGTAGGGATAGTGTATCTGAATTCAATCCGAATCGTAAATCCTGAAGGGTAAAAAAACCTCCAGGAAAACCAGGAGGCAAAGGAGTTAATTAAGGCAGGGGGAGAATATCCGGATTTTTTCATCCAAGATATGTTTCGCCATCTGTTCGTACAAATCTTTGAGGATGCAGGTATCGCAATCATTATCACATCCTTCCAGTGAGAAGAAAGCGGTCTCGATACGCTGCGCAGTTTGTACACGAGCTCTGATAGTATCCAGACTTTTCTTATTGTCCATGAAATCATTATGACCCATATCCTTGGTGAGGATAGCAGTCAGAATGTCGGGATTCCTGGTGGATTCGATACTTCTTCTGATATGTGGTTCATCACCAGCATAGCAGTCGATGCCCGTTGCAACGATGTCGATGATCTGATGTCGATTATCATCAACCTTTTGCGTGATTTTCACGATAATGATTTTGTTCATACGTATTGGATTTTGTTTTAAAACATTATATATATTTCGCAAATAAAGTCAAATAAAAATATTATATCATAAAAAGAAAATATGTCGTCCATTAAGTAGAGAAAGAAGGTATTTTTTTGGTAAATTTCGAGATAAAGAAGTATACTTATGATAGATGATTCCCAATAAGAAAAGTATTTATTTTTTTAGTAGATAAAATGAATTTACCGATTGATATGACAGAAGATGAAATAAAAACGATTTTAAAAAGCATATGGAGAGAATATGCTCCATATGAGCAATCGGATTTTATTGATAAACTTTCACTGAGACAAACAAAACAACTGCTTGATTTGATTATGACCAAGGATTCAAAAGTGCAGCAAAGGAAGTGGAAAGATATAGATAAATCGATAATGGAATATGGGTGATCTATCAGGATGCTACTCCAGAAGGCGAAGATGATCATGATTAATCGGAAAGAAAAGGATGATCAAGAGGGTAATGATCAATCTTTACGTGATATAGAGCAAAACTTTTTTAAATAAATAAGGAAAACCGGATGGGAGAGCTCTACCAAGACAAATCTGAGGACAAAATCAAGAAAGATATCTCAGAAGAGTTTAAAAAGACTGATAAGATCTGAATAAGGGATGATCAGGAGATTCATGATGCTGCAATAAAAGTCATCGATTCATATGTCACCGAGATAAGAGGGAGCGAGAAAGAGGTTCGGTGATTATGGGCGATGAAGGAATTCACTGATCTCAAACAGAGATTATTGGATGAGAAGACTGAGATGAAGTGATTGAAGCTCTTCACGGAAAATAAGAACACGATACAGGATATAGCCAACAGGATTGATAATGCGGAGCAATTGGTATTGGAAAAGCTCGCTTTGAATAGGCAGCAGAAACAGACCATCGATGCGATAAATGACACAGAGAAGAACAAAGGATATTTCACTAGGGAAGCATCAGGAATCCTGACCTTCACCCAAGAGGCGAATACGCCAAAAATCCATGAAGTATTATGAACGGTATTTAAAGACAAGAATGATATCTACAAGATAGACTATTCCGGATGCGCCAACCAGAAGATAAAAGACAAGATGTTTTCTCTTACTAGTGATTGAATATGTTACATCGAATACGATCAAATAAAAAAGACATATCTTCTTAGTGGTACTAGTTGAGATAAATTGGATCAAAGAGCCCTTATACGAGAATGAGTAAAGCTTATACCGTGATGAGTAATAGCATACCAAGGTAAACAAGAGAACAAAAAAAGTATTGAAAATAAAAACAAAAAAATAGCTGAACAATCAAATATATTAGATAAAAGTATTGATGAGCTAAAGAAAGATCCTAAACGATGAAAGATAATTAATTTCATCCCTTCATCACTAAAGGATGAATTAGAAAAAGATGTTGATATGTACAAAAGCTTTCTTTCAAAAACAGAAAAAAGATTAGATGAAATTATCAAAGATGCTAAAAGCAAAAACCGAGAATTACATACAGAACCCATAAGTAAAGTATGAGTACACAAAGATGGTCTCATGGAAGTTCATCTTATTAACTGAACAACAGAAAAAGATGTAATTTTTCGAAATAACGGGAGTCATTTGTGATACCAAGGTTTGTATAATATTTTGGATGGAGAAGAATCTTGATACAAACAATATTTAACAGCTAGGATACTACAAAAACGATCTGAATACGATTATTTAACAAAAGAGGAAAATATAATTTCTACTAACAAAGAAGTTAAAAAAGAAGACTTAGCATCAACACAAGAGAAAACAAATGCTATTTATGGCTTGTGATTGATGTGAAAATTAGTTGATAATATCAGGGATGATGAGTGAAATACACGAGCAAATACTAATGATCGCAAAATTATAGATATGGTCAAATACTTAAGGGATGCACAATATACTATAAAAACAAATGAAAATGTTTCTAAATTTGATTTACAAACTATATCTTCTAATATATCAAATTTATATCGAAGCTATGCTTTAAATAAAGGAAATAGATCAATGTCACACAACAATATAATGACATACGGTAAAGCTCTAATTTCTTGACCCAAAGATAAATCTATAGAGGCAATTAGAAAAATGTGAGAGTGATTAACAAATTTTGATAATACACATACAAAGTTTTTAAGAGATGAAATTATAGAAAATGATGATTTAGAAATCAAAGAAATAGAATATAATACCTGTTTTCAAAAAATATGAGAAATACTTAGTATCCCAGAATGAGAGTGAGAAATGCCAGCAAATATCAAAGCAAATATAGATGAATTGTATGCTGCATCTACTAGTGCTCCATGAGTTCTAAATTTTTTAAAGTCAAAGGGTATGCTACCAAGCTCTGCCTCATTGGATGATAAAAAAATCAACGAATGATGCAAAAAAATTTATAATACTATACAGAGTAAAAATCAGATTATAGATCATTTCGATATCAAAGCAGAAGATATGAAGCAATCTCTTCAAGAAGAAAAAAATAATTTAGAAGCCAAAGACAACAAAACATCAGATGATATAGCTAGATTAAATGCAATATTATTTTTATTGGGTAATCCAGATGCACTACAAGAACAAGCAGAAAAACAAAAAGAAGTAATGGCAGATGTTATAAAATATGTATGAATAGATAGTGAAATCAAATGATCTATCTGATCTCGATTGATTAAGAAATGATGATGAGCTTCTGGTACAAATGCTGATATTTACAACGATAGTATAGGTGCATGATGATGGTTTGAGCGATCAGATGAAAACGTATCCAAAACTTCAGAAATTATGAAACAAATAGCTATAGAGGTAGCAATATGTGTTGTTGCTATAGCTGCTTGAGCATTTACGTTTTGAGCTGGAACAGCAGCTATTTACTGAGCAAGAGCAGCTATGATAGCTTCCAGAGTTGTTTCAGCAGCATCTAAGTGATGAAAAATTCTCAAGATAATGAAATTAGCTTCAAGGTTTGCAAACTATAAAAAATATTATAAAGCAGGAAAGGCAATTTCAAAAGCCTTAGAGGTGTCAGCAAAAGCAAGAAAAGTAGAACAAATAGCTCTAGCAACAAATAAAATTACAAAAATTGGAAAAATTATAAATCCTTTTGTATATGCTCCAGAACTATGAAAATGAATACAAACGCTTGCAAGATGAACAGCTCTAGTATTAGAGTGAACAACATTCCACTTATCAAGTACAGTATTGCACAATGCAGTAAATGGGAAAATGGATCTATTCGAATGAACCGATCCAACTGGGTATATGGTACTACCAGATTGAACCCAAATGTCAAATCGAAAATCATACGCTCAGAGTATAGCCTTTCTATGAGTACTTAAGGCAGTAGGACAACCTGTACAACAACTTACCAAAGCATTACTTGCTAAAATTATGTCACAAAAAGCTACTGCATCTATGATGTGAAAAGCTGTTCAAAGCATGTGATCATTTACATGAGAAGTATGAACTTTGATGTGAACAGAACAAGTTTTAGGTTTGACTTTTGATCAAAGATTATCTCCACTTACTTGGGATTGATTTATACATACAATTGGTATGGTAGCATGATTGAGAGGATATACTATGCTAAAACAAAAAGGTCAGCTCATGGTAAAAGATTATAAACAATCAAGCGATGGTAAGTCTATAGAACTACTTACCCTAGAAGTTACAAGAGATGGTAAGCCCTATGAAACTGTTTTAAATAGTAAATGAGAAGTAGTAAGAACTACAGATCCAATGTTAAGGCAATGAATGGAAGTAAAGGTTGATCAATATGGATCTAGATCTGAGATTTTAAACAGAGCTCCCGCTAATAGAAACAATACAGCAGATTATATAGCAAAAAATAGATATGAAAATTGAAACAATAAAACTAACGAAGGTGTTCCAACAGAAGTACAAATTAGAACATGAGAAAAAGTAAAAATAGATCATAATTGAAAGTACAAAGATATTATAGATCAATATAAAGATCTTATACAAAAAAATAAGGAAAATCCAAACTTAGATATAACATCAGAATTATCTAAATTAGATATGCAATTAGCAGAAAGAATTACTTTGGATAAATGAAAATCTATTGAATATACTTCTGAAGCAGAGGCTAGATTATCTTTCGAACAATTATCCAAGATGAAAGAATACGATTCTACACTTAGAACTTATAAAAACTTTGAATGAAAACGATGTGTAGAAAAACTAAGTTCAAATACTATTATGCCAAATATCTATATTAGTGTAAAATGAATGGAATGACGAAGATGAGTAGATTATACATGAGCTACTATAAAGAATTTTGAAATACCTATCAATAATCTCCAACCATGAGATCAAATTTTTACTGAATTTGGATCAAAAAGATATGAATTCGCAAAGAAAGAAAACGGCAATTGGGAAGTCATTTCTCAGTGAGGTAGATTTGAAAAATGAGATGAAATAAAATTAAATAAAAATGGAGACTGAACAATGACTTTTGAAAGAATTATAGATGCTAGAAAAATGGAAGTCTCCGAAATCTGATTAAAAAAGTTCGCTTCCAGTCAATCTGAAGTAATTATGAAAGATGTCATAGATTCAAAACAGATTGAAGATCTTGTTGAAAATTTTGATGTTAAGATTATGTCAGTAGAAGGAATCGCTATCGATGGTAAAAATTATAAGATGATATATGAGCCAAATATGACACAAAATAAAAATAAAAAATGAACATGGAAATTTATTGTAGATGGGAAGGTTGAAACTTCTGTACAGGCCGAGACAATGGTTTTACCTGAAAATAGTAACGGTAATAGAATTAGAGAAAAATACTATGAATTGAGAGATAAATATGTTAATGCTGAAGTAATTAAATCTGGTAAAGATATTAAGATAGAAGAAAGAGAACAGAAAGAGAAAGAACAGAAAGAGAAAGAGCAGAGAGAAAAAGAGCAGAGAGAAAAAGAACCAATACAAATAAAATATATAGACAAACCATTAAAAGAAAATTTTACAGATATAGAATGGACGCAATTTAAAGATGAGCTTTTATTTAAAATTAAAGAAAAATATCCAGATTGGTACCAAGAAGTTATTGGTCAATGATATAGACTTGAACATTTTGAAAAAAATATGTGGGGAATTACAAGCGCAACGGATAAAATAATATACATAAATCCTCGTATGATGGGCATATCTCCTCCATGATCAAAAGCCAAGGGCGCTGAGATTCCAATTGAAACTATGCTTCATGAAATGTCACACATAATAACAGAAAAAAATCTTGAGCTTGATTTGCTGTATTTAGCAAAGAAAGAAAATGGTAATTATCGTATGCTTGAAAATATTGCAAACAACGAACAGCAACTTTTTATGAAACTTGCTGATATTTATGGAAAAACAGAAAAAACATTTTCTAAACATGCAAATTCTGATGTGTATAAAAACCCGACTGAAGTTGAAAATGAAGCAGATCGTAAAATTTGGGCTGAGATTTTACCCGTTAGAGAGGATATGGTAGAGCTTAATGCAAAGTATCAGAGGGGAGAATTAGAAACATATCTAAATAAAAGAGGTAAGGAAATGTGAGTTAATCAAAAAGATATCAATTCTATTTTACAAGGATTTAAAGATATAAATGGAAGTAAAGTTAATAAGGATAAAATAAAAGAGAAGAAAGAAACAGAAGAGAAATTAAAGAAAGAAGCAGAAGAGAAGCTGAAGAAAGAAGCAGAAAAAGAACCTATAGTTGCTGAAATTCAAGAAAATAGAGGAGCTGATAATAAAGAAAGTGATAAAAAAAACACAGTATGAGCAGTAGAATTGACAGAACAGGAAATAATGGATTTTAATAAGGAAGCTCCAGATATAGCATGAGTTTTAACTGAAGGGCTGCCAAAAACCAAGATAAATATATGATGAAAAGAGATATATATAAGTGAGATGCTTAATGATGCGGGAAGATGAATTTGCTTATGATATATCAAAGTATGAAATACATTTAAGACCAGATTATTCTATTTTTCTCAGAGTGGATGAAATCGGCATAGTACACCAAAGATAACCATAGACATAAATCCAAAAACTTGAAAAGTTGAAATATGAAAGTTTTCAAAAGGAGAGATGGTTGAAAATTTATCTTATGAAAAAGGTACGGTGGTCGTTGGTGAGTTACAGGAGTATTTAAATAAAAAGCTTAGAGAAGAGCATAACACTGATAAAGAGCTATCAGAAAACACGGTTAAGTATCTTAAAAGAGTAAGCAAGCAGAATCAACAAGACTTTATATCTGAAATATCAAACAATACTGATTTTCTAGATAATAAAACAGAGGTAAATAAATTTCTTGAAATAGATAAAAGGCTAAACAAAGAAGAAGTGAAAGATATTTATAAAAATCTTAAATTACCAGAATGATTGAGCATAGAAAATATAGTGAAAAATGGAAATAATCGAAGCCATGCATACTTATGAGATGTACAATCTGAAATCATGGTTGGTGAACTCAATGGAAAAAAAATACAAATAGAAATCGCACATGCGGTCAATCAACCAAACTTATTTTGGGTGGAAAATATTTCTTATGCACAAAAAGATATTAGCTCATTTTTGATAGATGCAAACCAAATAGCATGATGATTGTTTACGAATAAACCTCTAGAATACGAGACTCAAGTACCAAAATCACTTAAAGAGGATAGTGAACTCAAGCACTGAGAACAGTATATTGATATAAGAGAAGTGACACAAGACAATCCATTGATAAAAATGTATAAAGAGATGAAACAATCTCAGAGAGAAACTCCACAAGAGCTTCTAAATATAGAGTGAAAAGAATTTACCTCAGAATTATGAAGGATAGAAGATCTGGATAATATAGGAAACTATAAAATAGTAAAGATAGAGACGAATGATTGATGACGGTATGAGCTCAAGCCATTAGGTAAATGAGCTTATGAAATTATAACATCCAATTCTAAAGTGCCAAAATGAGAAATAGTTTGAATTCTAGCAGAAAAATGATCGATCCATTTTCCTATGATATATTGAAATGAAATATCTTGAGCAGTAAAAGATATAAGAAAAGTGAATATACTGACACCGACAGGAACCGAAAGAGCGGCAACATCGTGATATGACAATGTCGTTCTTATAAAGAACAATAGGGGAGAAGGTAAATCCAAAATAGATCCGAAAACAGTAGAAGCGAATGCGAAGCTTTCAGATGCTGATAGGCTAACGAAAGCGAAAGAGCTTTTATGAAGAATCACCGTAACACAAGAACAAGCTATTGTACAGGCCCATAATCAGCCAGGAGAGATCAATAATCTCAATCTCTCTCAGATCAGAGCCAGAGTGGAGATATTGCAGAAAGCTGGATTTACGAGTGAACAGATAAGGACATTGATGGAAAATGGGATATGCTGATCTTATGGGGAAAGAGAAGGGAATGATTATGAATATGACATAGATGAATGATCATTTTATGCTACTTGAGAAATGTCTGAAACCAATATAAGATTAGATGAATGAATCGGCTACGCTTTTGATGCGGATACTTTTAGGGAAGGAATGGTTATGAAGATAAACATTTGACGTTCTGAATTAGAGGTTACTAAGGTAGGAGATGAATATATGATTAGTATTCCGGATACGAACGAAATGTTCTTTCTCCTCAAATGAACAAAACTTACTATATGAAGAAGCTGAGATATCCAAATGATTTGAGATAATACGATTTCCTCTACACATGCAACCGTTGAATGCGATATGGACGGTAATTTTATTTTGCAAGATATGTCTTTGAATTGAACTCAATATAGATTTGATATGTCTGGAAATCAGAATGAAAACAGCCGCCAGCAGGATCAGGGTCAATATGAGAAGATGGAAAAGAAGATAGTCAAATTTCCGGATTGAAGTGAAGTTGACGAAGCCTATGCATGTGTTATCTTGTGAATACCGTATTGATCTGCAAAAGAAGATGCCAAAAAAGCATATAGGCAAATCGCACTGAAAAATCATCCAGACAGGAATCAAGGCGATAAGGAAAAAGAAGAGAAATTCAAATGGGCAACATCAGCCTACGAACGGTATCTATCAAATAGATAATCTCTTACACTATAGTAAGAGGATCGTTTCAGAAAAAACTTGTATGTTCTTTCAAAAAGAATCTTTGAGTATCTTTCCCCAAAAAAGGACTTGCAATTCCTCTCATTTTTTCTATATATACTCACATAACTACCAAAGACAGTAGGTTGTCCACTAATCATACGGACATAAAATACCAATTCCTACCGAGGTTCAGATACAAACATTCTTTTTTTGTATGGACCTTGAAACGGGTCTTTTTGTTTTAAAGTTGAAAATTTAAAATTTAAAACTTTTGGAAGATGACAATTACTAAAGAGAAAAAACAACAGATCTTGGCAAAATATAAGGAAGATCTTACCGGTGCTACCAATGCAGTCATTGTAAAGCAGACAGGTATTCCCGTTACGCTTGCCAACAAGATCAGAATGGAAATCAAAACTGCCGAAGGAGAGATGAATATCATCAAGAAAAGGATATTCCTCAGAGCACTCAAAGACGCAGGATTAGAAGATGTGAATGTTGATGTTCTTGAAGGTCCGGTGTTCGCACTATATTCTCATGCAAAGGAATTCGCACCGCTCAAAGTAATCAACAAATATCTCAAGGAGTTCAAAAAGGAAAATAAATGATCTGATTTCTCATTTATAGGAGGACGGTTCGAAAAGAAACGGCAGAATGGAGAATATGTAAACGAACTCGCTAATGTTCCTACCAAGGAAGAATTGATTGCGAAACTTTGCTACTTATTCAATTATCCGCTCCAAGGACTTGCGCTCGCACTGAGTGAGATTGCAAAGAAAGGAGGTGATACGTGAGAAGTGAAGCAGGAAGAACCAAAAGGAGAAGAAGCCAAAGTTGAAGAAGTAAAAGTTGAAGAAGTAAAAGCTGAAGAAGAGCCAAAAGTTGAAACTGCACCAGCAGAAGAAACTAAAGCGGAATAATATAGAGTATTGAAAGTTTAGAAATTGAAAATTGTTCATCATCGTCGTTTGAACCTTCAAGCATTCATCGCTTGATCGTCCCAACATATATAATGTATTTTATTACTTTATTTCATAGAGAATGACAGAATTA
This sequence comes from uncultured Candidatus Peribacteria bacterium, assembly GCA_964463255.1. Taxonomy (GTDB): domain Bacteria; phylum Patescibacteriota; class Gracilibacteria; order Absconditabacterales; family Absconditicoccaceae; genus CAJBLF01. The sequence continues at coordinate 35,362 of CAYXBC010000055.1, forward strand.
TCAAAAAATGCACAGAAGATAATGGATCTCGTGAAAGAGATGAGTGCAGTGGAATTAAATCAATTGGTTAAAGGGTTAGAAGAAGAATTTGGTGTTAGCGCTGCTGCTATGGTAGTTGCAGGTGCTGCTGGTTGAGCTGCTGATGCAGCTGCTGCTGGAAATGCTGATTCAGTCAATATCGAATTGACGGATATCGGACAACAGAAAATCGGTGTCATCAAAGTCGTTAAGGAATTGCTCGGACTAGGGCTCAAAGAAGCTAAAGACCTCGTAGAAAAGGCTCCTACGCTCATCAAAGAAAAGGTGAAGTATGAAGATGCTGAAGGTATCAAAGCTAAATTGGAAGCTGAGGGAGCAACTGTCTCTTTCAAATAGACATGTTAGGAAGTTAGAGGAGTAGGGCTTTAGGGACTTAGAGAAGAATTTCTCATAAGTAGCAGAAGGTCTACACATCTAATGATCTAATCGTCTTTTATTTATTCAAACGCTTAACATTATGAGTATATCGGTAAACGATGTGATGGAGGCGAAAGCCCATATCGGTACGCTAAAAAGCGAAGCTCATCCGAAGACCAACAAATATCGGGCTTGAGTGGTAAACAATATAGCGGTGATCAACCCCGAAGTCATCATAGAACAGATAGAGAACGCAAAAAACAAGATCCAAGCAGCAAAAGCTGAGGGGAAAGAAATTTTGGTGGTCTCTGAAAAAAAGATGTATGCGGACGAACTTGAGAAGTTAGGTGAGAAATGTGGATTCAATTATCTCAATTACAAACTCCCTTCCTGATTCATGACTAATTTCGAAACGCTCAAAAAAAGGATAGAATCCATGAATACTATGGCGCGTTTCATCGATACAGAGAATTATCTCTCCTTGACCAAAAAAGAACAATTGGTCTACAAGAGGAAACTTGCAAGAGTCCTTAAAATCTATAAGGGTGTAAAAAATCTCAGCAGGAAACCAGAGCTGGTAATCGTATTGGACGGTCAGATGATGGATAATTTCATCAATGAGTTAACCAAAACACCTGATATTCAGAATATTATCATCGCAGGTACTAATTTCAATAGACGGTGGCCGGAAGATAGTATAATTCTCGCGAACATGTGAAGTCATAAGAGCGTAGATTTCGTCCTCAATAATATATTCAACTAATTTTTTGTACGTCATAGGATTGCTTTCCGCGATTTATCTTCTCATCCATGGTTATGGAAGAAACGCAAGAATCCAGCATAGCTGGGAAAAAAACGGAAGTCGCATCGCCGATAGCCATAGAACCCTCCAAAGAGGTCTATATACCTAGTAGTACGGAAAGAAAGAGAGCAGTGATGATGTATATCCTGATTGGGATCATCGCATCATCGTTCAATGAGAACGAGCAGAAAAGCGGATATGAACTATTTCATCTCAAGCAGGCCTTGTGATGGTGGGCGGTATTCTTTCTTCTTATCGTGACGACATCAGTATTTATGTTTATACCTATGATAAAATATATCCCGCTGTTTGCGGTGCTCATCATGGTGATATTCCTAGCTATCTTCATAAAACGTGCTCGAGATGGAAAATATTCCATACTCCAGGAAAATAAACTCTCCATATTTGCAGGATTGGGAGAATGGATCTCAGCATTATTCGAAGTAACCAAGGAAGAGTCATCAAAACCTCAAGAGCAGAAACCACTAGATCAGAAAGTGCCAGAAGTAAAATAATTATTATATAGAGATATAATAGTACACAGAGACAAATTTCATCCAACATCCAAAATTTATCATCTAACATAATAGTATGGGAAATATCGAACTATTGAAACAATTGAGAGATATAACCTTCGCACCCCTCAAGGACTGCAAGGAAGCTTTGGCGGAAGCATGAGATGATTTAGAGAAAGCTCAAGAGATACTCAAAAAAAAAGGTATTGCAAAAGCCGGCAATAGAGTGGAAAGAGAAACCAAGGAAGGTATCGTCAAAATAGTAGAGATGAATGAAAAGACTGTATGACTCAAACTGTTGTGTGAAACGGATTTCGTGGCAAAGAACGAAAATTTCCAAGCATTATTTGAATCTGTACTCAATAAGATATCTCAAGGATCCGATGAAATAGCAGGATTTGCTGACCTTGATTCTACGCTTGCTCAGACAGTCGAGGATGAAGTCAAAGAATTCATGGGCAAGACATGAGAGAACATGAAGATCTGAGGCATATTGGTTACCAAGAAGAAACCATATATCTATAATCATCCAGGAAATAAAGTTGCAACGTTGATATTCTCCGAAGGAGGAACTGACGAGGTAGCCAAAGAACTTGCATTGCAGGTAACTGCTATGAATCCTACCTACGTTTCATTCGAAGATGTGGATCAGCAGGAGATAGCAAAGATGAGAGAAGAATTTGCTGCGGAACTCAAAGCTGCAGGGAAACCCGAAGCTATGATAACTCAGATTGTAGAAGGCAAAATAAGGAAATCATTAGCTGATTTCGTGCTTCTAGAACAGGAATACATTAGAGATGGATCCAAAAGAGTCAAAGATATTCTACCTGCTGGCATGAAAGTCGTCGCATTCGTAAGGATGGCAATTGGATCTTAGGGTATATATAGCATACATCCAAAGAAATACATCATTACTCCTTTAATTTATAAATAATGAACTAATGCAAAAGTATGAAGTAGTATTATTGATCGATGCATCTTTATCTGAGATCAAACGTAAGGAGACGGTAGCTGAATTTGAGAAGCTCATCAAGAAGAATATCATTCAGCAAGATGATATAGGACTCCAACAATTGGCCTATTGTCTAGGAAATAAAGCATGACACGATAAAGCGTATGCATATTCATATGAGATTCAGGCGGAGTCTGAGGATTTGGACGTCGTCAAAAAGGATATTCTCTACAATAAAGCAATCAAGAGATACTTTATTTTCAAGATGGACAAAAACGAACAGTTTCTATTATTTGCAAAGACCAACGAAGAGCTTCAAGTAGTTATAGAGACATGGGATGCAAAGAAACTATGACAGAAAGTAAATTTTTTCGCTGACAAGAAAAATATGAAATATATCAATCGAAAATCCGTTGCGATGCTCAAAAAATATATCACTAGATTCTGAGATATCAAACCGAGGGAATATACACACAATCCAGTAGGTATACAGAAGAGGCTCAAGACAGCTATTCTCAGATCGAGAGAACTCTGATTCTTACCATATAAGAAATAAAGAAGGAACGAGGGAGAACCAAAATATACCTTTTTCCCCATATCCATACTAATGTGTAAAATTTATCATTAATCATAGACAACCATGGCGAGCAAATTAAGAAGGGTGAGAAAATACTCCCGGACCAAGAGGATAGGAAAACACGGATTCAGGGAAAGAATGCTGACTGCATGAGGAAGGGCAGTACTCAGCAGAAGAAGGAGAAAAGGAAGAAAACAATTGGCCGTTCAAAGATCTTAATCGGATTTTTGAATTTTTTTGTCTTACGTGGAAGAAAATCTTTTGACTATCTTATGCATAGACCATATTCATTGTTTATTTTCTTATCACAGATAGCCGTATGAAATCAAAAAAAAATCCTCAAGGAAAAAAAGAGATAAAGAAAATTAAGACAACACCAGCCAAGAATGTGAAGATTGCAAAGCCGACTGCCTCCACCAAAAAGACTGCACCCAAAGCACAAGTCATTGCCAAGGTCCAGACTGCAAAGAGAGGAGTACCGGTGAAACCGATAATTGAATCAGTGAGCAAGCCTTCCAAATCGGTTGTAAGAACTGATAAAGTCCATAAAATACCAGACATACTCAAAGATTTCTATAGGGAATGAGATAGAATATTTTTGCGTAGTCCAAAAAAATTCGCTAATTTTCCAGATCTTTTGGATCTTCAGAAAAGAGGATATGCTGATTTTATCAAAAAATATATTCATAAACTTTTCAATAATATTAATCCAGTATGGGATATAGCATGAGAAAAAATGTATGTAGAAATAGATGATATTAAAATTTCTGATCCTATTGATGATGTAAAAA
>CAYXBC010000056.1:0-11718 GCA_964463255.1 uncultured Candidatus Peribacteria bacterium
GATCATAGTGTTACAGATATACATAGTAAATACTTAAAGATAAATACAGGTAGGGACTACCGTCCCTATTGTTTTATCATATTTTATGCTTTTGTAAAGTGTAACCCTAATTGCAGCAATTATAACAAAATTTGACAAAATCAGAAGAAAAGAGTATAATTAGATATGTTTTTACTCGCTACATCAAAAAATGACTACAGAACAATTACTCCAAAGATTCAAAAAGGCAGATAAGGAGCAAAAACTCATAAAATTGCAGGAGATAATGAAGATGCTCAAAGATACACTTCCTATGATTGAAGATATAGATACGCATCTCAAAAATACATGAACTGCAATTGAAGAATCCACATTAATCACCTACTACAGTATCATCATCAAGAACGCTGAGTATTTGGAGAATAAGAAAATCTCAGAATATGAAGGATTTATGAAGAAGTTGAGAGACAAAGAAACAAAAGCCCAAGAAGCTGAGGACAATTCTTTGGAACATGACCTTAGTAGCATATAATCTTTTACTACACTAACACCACTATCCCATGGCAGTAGAAAAAAAAACTCAAGAGGAGATCAAAGAGATTTCAGGTAAAATCGATTGTAAACGAGAATCCTGAGAGAAACAGAAGATCATCGGTCTAGGAACAAAACTCGAATGATTAAATGCTCCTGAGAAGAAGGATGATATGAAACAATGCAAGGATTTGCTCTGAGCTCAAAAATTGTGAACTACAGAAAAGACCTTGGATACCTTTCTTCAAAAAGATATCAAAGCATTACTCCAACCGATAAAAGAGGAAATGGATAAGAAATCATCTGATGCAAAAACCTATGAAGCCGTACAAGAGTTTACCAAAGAGATAGCACAAAAATTAACAGAAATTTGTTGAACCAATACAGATAAGGTTGCTCTGTTACAGGTATATATAAATGCTATAAATGATGTAAACGGAAAGCATGCTGTCATACCGTACAATGCAGCCAAATATCAGTATGCTGAAGGAGAAGAGAAAAGACTGTTTGTCGATGGATTCTTAGGGCCACATACCTACAACGCATTACGGTTAGCTGCATTTGGTGAAGAATTACCGCAAATAAAAAAGGGTCCAGATACTTGATACATAAAAGAAGACGGAACGGTATACCTTCCATGAGTCGATGGTAAATACAAGCCATATCTTGTGGATAAATCTTGATATAGTGTAGAATGAGGGAAAGAGAAAGAACTGCCAATCGATTATCAAAGGCTAAATCTTTGTCTCGAATTCTATGAAATATGGAAAGAATGAGCAGTAAGTATGGGGAATTCTCGTAACAAGCTAAACTCTTCCCGATTCAGAAATGAAGGGAAAATGATCAAAGACAAAATTACTGACATGGATACTCTGATAAGCGATTATGCGAAATTAATGAATGATGGGACATATAAACCAGAAAATCTAAATAATCTCTATACTGCTTTGTTTGATAAGATGTATGAAGCGGAGGATATAGAAGACGTCCTATGAGAGTGAGACGTCAAGAAGATAGAACAGATAGTCAAAAATTTCCAAGACCCCAAAGAATATAAAGCCAAGGAATTGGACATTTTAGATATTAGCAGAAGAAAACTAGGGGATGCTATCCTAGATAGTATCTGATTCGAGTGATGAGGAAATTCAGAATGAGTCAAAGCAAAGCTTCTGGAGAGGATTTTGGAGAGAAACGATTTCTCAAATATAGGTCAAATACTCGCAGATGCAAAGACCATACAGCTCATAAAGGCAGGCACTAAACGGACTGCGGAATTGATGAAGAAGATGAAGGAATGATCGATTTCAGACAAATATGCGACAGAGATAGTGAAAGAGATAAACAAGAAATATACGGAGATACAGACCAAGAACACCAAGAACAAAGAGCAATATATCGCTCTCATCGCCAGCCAGGCGAAAGATGCGTCAGACCAAGAGAAGTTGATAGCGGCATGGAATGATGAAGCCGAAAAAGAAGGGTCTTGAAGAGTCATAGTCACGGATCGGACCGATTATCTTGGAACGGCTGCCGACGCCATGGTAGAAGAATCCACCAATGCTGCGACCTTATTGTTGTTGCAGGGACTGATGGTAGAAGCCAAAATCAGGCAGATGATAGATGCGTGAGATGCTGCTGCCAATGACAAGGATATCGCGATGATGAAGGATATCGTAGGAATAGGATTCCGGGATATATCAGATGAGAATCTGGATTATGCAGTAGAAGCAGGACAGACGATCGCATTGTCGGTAGTGACCATGGGAGCATGAGGTATCGCAGCAAGACTTGCGTTAGCTGCTGCGAAAATTGGATCTACGGCTATAAAGGCGACAAAGCGATGAACCAGGATAGTGGCATGAGCGAAAAAATTATCTGAAGGAGGAAGATTGGCGAGATGAGCATATAAATCTGCGAAAGTCGCTAAACGGTGATTCAGCACCGCTTTTGAATGAGCGGCGTTCTATGAATGATCCAATCTTGCGACAAATATCGTGCTTCCAGATAGAACCCTCTTTGAAAATGCAGACAATCGGAGAGAGCTTGCAAAAACTGCAGCATTCGTCGGTGTACTCAAGTGAATTTGAACAGGTCTCGCAAAACTCAATCTAGGAACTACAGCAAAGACATTGATAAATACAAATGGATTGAAAATAGGGATGCCAAAATCATTGCTCCCTAAAGCTATTTTTGAAAATGCGTGAAAGATGTTGGTACAGGGATGAATTCTGACGACAACAAGCCAGACGGTAGAAGTGATATTTGGTTGAGATTTCCATCCTACATGGGAGGAATTTATCCAAGCATGTATGCTTTCTAGAGTCATGGATGGCGCAGGAAAATTAAAAGACGTAAAAAAGCTAGAGATCAAAAAGACGGATAGATGAATCGAAGTCAAACCTGTAGTAGAGAAGACTTGACCAGAGAAGAAAGTGAAGAAAGAATTGACCGCAGAAGAGAAAGCGGAATATGATTCCTTGAAGGCTGATAAGAGAGCATATCTGGAGAAACAGGCAGAGATAACCAAAAAGATGAAGGAGATCAGGGAATCCGGTAGCTACAAAGAGAAATTGACCAAGGATCTGGATGCGTTGAGAAAGGGCACAAAGCCTATCCAGGAAGAGATATCTGCATTGGAGAAGAGGATAGCGAACCACAAGGAAGAGCTGGCGAGATTGCAGGATCTGGCAGACAAAAACAAGTTATGAGTGCATATCTCCGAAGCGGAAGCGAAGAGATTCATCGAAGAGCACAAGCAATCCATCGCTGAACTTGAAGCGAAGCTCGGTGAAAAACAAAAACTTCTGGAAGCGGCAAACAAGGATCCGATAGCTATCGAGAAGAAGTTGCAAGAGATAGAAGCTAAGCAGAAGCCTATCCAGGAAGAGATATCTGCATTGGAGAAGAGGATAGCGAACCACAAGGAAGAGCTGGCGAGATTGCAGGATCTGGCATACAAAAACAAGTTATGAGGGCATATCTCCGAAGCGGAAGCGAAGAGATTCATCGAAGAGCACAAGCAATCCATCGCTGAATTGGAGAAGCAGATCGCTGACAAGAAAGGGAAATTATTGGATATTGAAAGGGAATTCGCGAATAAGGATATCAGGAATCTGAGATTGGATTGGTTGTATGAAGCAAGGCATGTCGACAATATCAACGTCCTCTTGAAAGATCTGATGATCAAAAGCAAACCTTTCGAATCAAAAGCTGAGATGCAGGAATCGATAAAGAAGAGCAATTCCAAATTGAAAACCTGACTCATCATAGCCGGAATAGTGGGAGGAACTCTCGTGGCGTACAAAGTCGTGAAATGAAACGAATCAAAGGAGAGCGAAGTGAAGCTGGAAGAAGTCGATCCAGCAAAAGTATCCAATGAAGATTTAGTAGATAAGTGAGTGCAGCAGAATGTGGATTGATGAATAGAACCGATAGTAAAATAAGGAGGACATCCGACTACACAGACAAACTCTTTGAAAGAAGAGTCTGTTTGTGATAGATGTATCGAGGATCCTCACCTCGTTTTTTTGCTTGCTTGAGACCTAGCTTCTGCCTTTCCTTTTCCAAAAACAAAAAAATGCTACGGAAGACCGCAGCATATACCATAACAATGTGCATTATGCCTTGCTCCTGATGAGAGCAGCTAGCAGTTCGCTGGATTCCCAGGAGTGCAGATGGTCGAAGAAGTAGACAAATGGCTTATCTTTCCATCTAAGGCGGACTGCCGGGATATATTCGCTATGCTGGATATGGAGATCAACGAGAATTGTTTTGATGCCTTTGGGAGCGAGTTCCTGCTTCCAGAAATGATATCCTGCGAAAATCCGGAGATTATCATGGGATGCTTGCTTATCGGAGAAGGGGAAATCCAGATACCCGATATAGAAAGGATACATGACGACGATATCGACGCCTGAATGTACGAATTCCTGAGCATCGGTCAGCGCTGATACGCCGTGATGGTAATACCGCGATCCTAAGATTTCTGAGGTATTCTCGAAAGCCCATGATATCGTGCTTGAAGAAGCGATGTAGAGGATATTGTTTTTCATAATGGTGTTTTTTTATTTCTGATATATAGTATATTTAAGTAAAGATAAATGTCAAGATAACAAAAAAACTCTTTTTCCAAAGAGCCTTTTGCTATATGATAGATCCATAGATTATTCATTATTCATTGGTCATTGGTAATTAGTAATTCAGTATTTCTACCTCTTTGACCGAGTTGGTCCTTTTCTCGCCTTTTTCAAACCTGGTTTCTTCCTTTCCTTGACTCTAGGATCTCTTTTGAGGAGTCCGAATGGTTTCAAGGTCTGTCTGAGTTCTGGATCCCATTCAATCAATGCTCTTGCGAATCCTAGCTTGATAGCATCTGCTTGTCCTGATATTCCTCATCCGGAGACGACGATTTCTGCGTCGAACTTCTTGAGGTAGTCAGTACCTAGGGTATTGAGTGGAGAAAGCGCAGCTTCGAGAAGATAGAAATTTCCTCCGAAATATTCCGCCAACGGTTTTTTTGATCCGTTAGAAGTCTTGATGGTGAAACTACCACCTCCGTCACCGAAAAGCTTGACAACAGCAGTCGTCTCTTTTCTTCTTCCTATAGCATAGGTATACTCTTTTTTAGCCATTATGTAGATAAGGTATGATAAAATGTATTATTTCGTGAGTAGGGTCGGTTTGAAGTGATCGTATTTGGTAGTAGTTCCGCTAACGAGCTTGAGTCTCTTGATCCTTCTGTCTCTGAGCTTGTTCTTGGAAAGCATACCTCTGACTACTGCAGTGAGTAGTCTTTCTGGATTCTTCTTCATAACAAGTTCCCAGGTCTGCTGCTTGAGATTACCTTTGTATCCGCTGTAGGCGTACATAAGATTTTCCTGGAGCTTTTTACCAGTTACTTTGATTTTGTCGATATTCTCTACGAGAACGAAATCGCCAGCATCTCGGAAATCCGAATAATATGCCTTATGTTTACCCAAGAGAAGATTTGCAATATCTACACCCAATCTTCAGAGGACTTTGCCGGTCGCATCGATTCTCCACCGTTTTCTATTTTTCTCCATATCAGTCGGTTTGACTCGAAGCGTTTTATTGAGATCTTTTTTTGTAAATTCCATGATACACCGTTTCAAAAATACTAAAAACTATAATAACTTAAGCAATATTTTCTGGACACCATCGCCGACTCTAAATCCTACTTTGTAATCAGCTACGAAACTTGACGTAGACCCTGATTCAAGATATTTAGGCAAGAGCACATTCAATACTTTTTTTCCTTCATCTTCTCCGAAGATTCTAGCTTTGATATATCTGATAGACTCTCTTCTGGAATCTTTGGGATCGAGTTTTTTATTCATCCTCATAAGATCAGCGAAGAATGTATCGATCTCTGATTTGAGTACTTTAGCTCTTTTTGGCGTAGTTGTTGTCTTCCCATTCTTGATGAGATTGGTCAGTAATTGTCTGATGAATATATCCTTTTTTTTAGCTCCTGTGTGTAAATCGAGCATTTTACTTTTCTGATGTCTCATGATACTGATGCCTAATTAAATTAAAATAATTTCTGATATATACTTTTTTCTGAATTCTCAATTCCTTTTATCCTATCAACGCTTTGTCGATGTTTGCCAATGCACTATTAATCTCATCAATGGCTTTTCTACCGACTCATTTCATAAGCAAGAGTTCGCCTTTCTTTTTTTTCTCGAGATCCTCGACATAGAGGATGTTATTTTTGATCAATGCATTCCTTGTTCTTTCGCTGAGGGGAAGTGCATCTATTGGCATAGTCTTGATGCTAGCTTCTTCGTGGAATTTATCTTGGACTCTATCAAGGTCTTCAAGGTCTACGAGGAATGATCTATCAATATAGATGTTTTCGAAGATGAAGAGTTTAGCGTAGGAAGCAAGTACTTCTCCTGCAAACATCATAACTTCTTTGGGAGATACATCCTTGAACCGTGATCTAATCTCTATAACGAGAAGGTCTTTGGTAGATCCAGTGAAATCCTCAATAACTTCTTCTACATCGTATTTTATATAGTCTATAATCTTGAATTCATTGTCAATCAAAAGCATATTAGCATCTACATCTTCATCTTTTCTATCGCGAGATCTGAGGTAATCGATGCTATAATATCCGTATCCTTTCTCTATTCTGATATCGATATTGAGTTCGAGTGATGGGTCAGTGATTTCAAAGAGTGCTACATCACCATTGAGAAGTTCTATCCCTGCAGGTAATTTGATATTGCTTGAGGTATAGATTCCTATCCCTGAGAATCTCTGGGATATCCATTGGATATTGTCAGCTTTCTCATCGACTTTGAAACGGAGTGTTTTGAAGTTGAGCATCATATCGATAACGCTTTCCTTGATTCAATCTATTACATGGTATTCGTGATTGACTCATTTGATCTTGAGTCATGTAACGGCTCAACCTATACTGTATCATAAGATAATCCTTCTTAATGCGTTTCCAAGTGTCTGACCGAATCCTCTAGGCAAGTATTTCACCTCGAATTTGGTGGTCAACTCGTCTACGCTTGAGACAATAATCTTTGGAGCTCAGATGAACTTTTGTATATCCAGCATGCAGAGTAATAAAGAGTAAAAGGATTATGTTTTGTTTTATTGAGATGCCTGGTAATTATGCTCTCGCATAGAATTCGATAACTTTCAAGAGATCAGCTGGTAGACCGATTTCCTTGACTTGAGGTTCGGTGAGGACTTCAACAGTGTTTGCTGCTTTGTCGAGTTTTACCCATGATGGTGTCTTTCCTTTGTTTTCTGCAGCATTTTGGCTGTAAAGGGCAGAATCCTTTAATTTATCTTTAAGAATAATTTTATCGCCGATATCTACAAATGATGATGAAATATTATGCTTTTTGCCATTAAGAAGGAAATGTCCGTGATTAACCATCTGTCTTGCCTGCATAATAGTCTTTGCAAGTCATGATCTATAGACAGTTGAATCCATTCTTCTTTCTAAGAATTGGAAAAGCGCAGTATCATGCGTGATATTTTTGTTCTTGGCATATTTCGCAGCGATATCTTTTACGATCCTTACGAATTGTCTCTCTGAGAGCATATACATTCTCTTGAGCACCTGCTTATTTCTCAGAAGCTTTCCATATTCGGAAGATCTCTGCATATTAGCACCGTGCTGTCCTGGAAGACTCCTGTTCTTTTTCACGTTATACTTCTTGGATCAGAACAAATCTACCTGTTCTCTCCTGCATAATTTGAATTTAGGTCCCGTATATCTCATTGAAACAAATAATTTAGAATTTAAAATTAATAATTAATGATTTGAAATTAGTAATTAGTCATTGAAGTTTAGACTCTCTTCTTTCTCTTTCATTGGCATCATCCAAATTGAATAGGTGTATTTTCCTTGATGAATGCAATGTCGATAAGTCCTATCTCATTGACCGCTTTGAAGATACCATCTCTTGCAAGACCAGCTCATCTGAAGATGATTCCAATCTCTTTGAGTCCGAGTCCTTGAGCTTCTTTGAGTATCTGTTTAGTCAAGACTTCTGCAGCATAAGGTGTGCTTTTTTTGCTTCCTTTGTATCAGAGTTTTCCCGTACCTCCTCCGAGTGCTTTGTTGCCGTTGGCATCAACTAGCGTGAGGATAGTATTGTTGTCGGTAGTCTGGACATGAAGAACTCAGCTATCCAATTTAATGTCTTTTTTCTTTTTTGGAGCAGAGGTAGTTGCTTTCGCAGCGATAGGTGTAGCCATAAGTTAATGAATAATGATAAATGAGTTGAGCGTTGTCCCCTTCGAGGATAAAAAAATTGAAAGGTCCCAGGTAACTGGTCCCTGCTCCCTAGAGGTTATTTCTTAAGTACTGGTCTCACTTTGGATCTTCCAAGGAGTTTCTTTGCTGTTCTAGCGTTCTTTCTTGTCGATTGACCTCTGACAGGAAGTCCGAGATTATGTCTCATTCCTCTATAACATTTGATTTCCTTGAGCCTCTTGATAGCAAATGCTATCTCTCTCTTGAGATCATTTTCGAGGACATACTTGGATATCTGTTCAAGAATCTTTTTCTGTTCGTCTTCGGAAATATCCTTCACCTTCTTGAGATGAGAGATTTGTGCATTATCGAGAAGAGTTTTGGATCTCTTGAGTCCGATACCATACAAGGAAGTGAGTCAGATCCAGATTGATTTATTTTCTGGCAGGACGTGTCATGATAGTCTAAACATGCGATGAGAAATAACAAAAAATAAAATTATCCTTGTCTTGCTTTGTGTCTAGGATTCTTTTTGCATACAACATAAAGTATGCCCTTTCTTTTCACTATCTGGCAATACATACATCTTTTGTGAAGTGAGGATTTGACTTTCATAGCAATGGAAGTAATGGGATATAAAGGCGATTATCTCTTGTAATCATTGTATCTAAAGATGATACGTCATTGTCACATATCATATTGGTTGATCTCTAATTTGACTCGGTCTCAGGGGATGATAGAGATATTGGATTGACTCATCCTTCATGATTTCTTACAACGGACAAGGGTATCGACTTCCTTGAGCCTGACTTTGAAGAATCATGCAGGCAAGACTTCTAGGACTTCTCCATCTCGTTCCAAAACTCATTCTTTACCCATTAATTTCGATCTTTTTAACGGTTAAAAGCGATTGGTGAGGTCTGAATCAGATTGTTCTCTGGTATCTATTTTTCCTCTTGAACTTTATGATTCTGATTTTGTCGCCTTTTTGGTGCTTATCAATAACACATTCGACCTTAGCTTTGGGAAGATAAGGAGTACCGAGAATTACTTTCTCGCCTTTCTCGTCGAATACAAGAAGCACTTTATCAATCGTCAAAGTCGCTCATTCATCAAGTTCGACAGAATCAACCGTTATGGTATCTCATTCCTGGACTATATATTGGTGTCCTTTGAGTTCTACGACAGCATACATGACAACTAAATTTATAATTTAAAATGTATAATTCAAAATATATGTCTACACAATCTTTCAGAGCTGTGCAAGCGTATTGTACTTCTTTTTATTAGTTCTGTATGCATGAGAGACGATAGCTTTGAGCCTCCTGTATCTTCTAGCACTAGGAAACTTATAGGAAACGAATTTCCTGTATCGTTTGGTATTATAATGCTTCTGTTTCTTAGCTTTATCTAAGATGTGAGATGCCCATAATTCCTTCTTGTAGAAGGATATCATCCTTTCATTGGTGTTGAGATCTCAAGTCCTTCGAATAGTGAATCCCATGAATAAAAAATTGATAAATAAAAAAAAGTTTTTAGCCGTGTGAATATATAACTATTCCATCAAAATGCAAGACCTTTTTTAGGAGTTAGCCGGATAGATGACAATATTCCGTCTTACTCAGCATTCATTTCGACGTCTAAAGGGAGTAGCTCGCAGCTGAAATAGGGTCCCAAAGTATGGAGGGACAGGCCGTCACACCGAGCGCAAAGGTCGGGTGGGTTCATTATTGGTTGCGAGGTTTCTAACTGTGGTAATAGGTAATAGAGATTGAGTTGCCCGGAGCCGGAATCGAATTTACCAACCTAAGGTTGGCCGGCAAGTTAAGGTCATAAATTGAGTTGCCCGGAGCCGGAATCGAATTTACCAACCTAAGGTTGGCCGGCAAGTTAAGGTATAGATTGAGTTGCCCGGAGCCGGAATCGAACCGGCAAGGTATTACTACCGAGGGATTTTAAGTCCCTTGTGTCTACCAATTTCACCATCCGGGCGAGCATGCCCTTTGCAGGGCGATTAAGCGACTGTACCATCGCTTTACTTGCTTATCTCTGTGTACACTTTGTCGAATACTTCAGGGAAGGCTATTGCTACATTGGAAAGTACTTTTCTATCGAGGATGACATGTTTCTTGGTCATACTACCGACGAACAAACTATACTTTGATCCTTTCTCTCTGACACTAGCAGAAAGTCTTTCAATCCGAAGTCTTCTGAAGTCTCTCTTCTTCTCTTTTCTGTTTTTGTAAGCGTGTTGTCATTGTTTTACCAATGCCAATCTCACTTGTTTGTAGACAGTACCTCTTCAGAGTCTAAACCCCTTTGCGAGACTGATGAATTTTTTATGTCTTCTTTGTCTTTGAAGCCCATTAGTTACTTTTACCATCTGTACTATTGATTATAAGGAAATAAAGTTTTCACTTTCTTTACATAAGTTTTATCCAATGCAACACCATATCAACCAGTTTTGTTGTTGTCTCATTTGTTGGTCAATAAGTGATTATTGCATGCTTTCTTGAATAATACCTTTCATGTAGAGGTAATCTTGAATCTCTTTTTAGCTCACGAATGAGTCTTGAGTCATTTTCCCATGGGATTATTTACTGAATAAAATGATGCTGTATCCTTGAGCTTCCTGTTTCGGAGTTTCAAATTGGGATTTGCCATATTCGGCAAGCGTATTCTTTATGCCTATGAGTCTTTCGACAGCTTTGTTGGCATAAATTTTCTCCCTTCACTTCAACTTGATGAAGAATTTGACGTTATATCTCTCCTTGAGGAATTCTATAGCTTTTTTGATTTTCAATTGGAGATCATTTTCTCCAATAGCATAATTGATTTTTATCTCTTTAAGGACGGTTGGTTTCATAGTCTTCTTTTTTTCTCTATCATCCTTTCCTTTCTGATACATGTATTTCCCATAATCCACCATCCTTACAGTAGAGGTCATGGTAGTCTGGTCATATCTCAGCTGGACAAGATCAAGGCCTTGTTCATCAGCCATCTCAAGCGCTCTTTTCCTAGGAAATGTTCAGATATTTTTTCATGCTTCATCCACGATGACAATATTTGGCGCCTTAATATTTTCGTTAAGGTAGACCATAAATGTCCTATCTCTATTGAAGGTATTGCTTGGTCTTGTATCCATACAATATTCATGGGATAAAAGCTGATGTTTCGCTCCCGGCGGGGTTCGAATTTACCAACCTTTGGTTGGCACGCGATCTTCACCGTGAATAAATACTAATGATAAGTATTTTTCGCTCCCGGCGGGGTTCGGATTTACCGACCTTCGGTTGGCGCGCGATCTTCACCGTGAATGAATACTAATGATAAGTATTTTTCGCTCCCGGCGGGGTTCGGATTTACCGACCTTCGGTTGGCGCGCGATCTTCACCGTGAATGAATACTAATGATAAGTATTTTTCGCTCCCGGCGGGGTTCGAATTTACCAACCTTTGGTT
>CAYXBC010000057.1:0-36438 GCA_964463255.1 uncultured Candidatus Peribacteria bacterium
ATATATGCCAGGGTAGCTCAGTGGTAGAGCAGAGGCCTGAAAAGCCTTGTGTCGACAGTTCAATTCTGTCTCCTGGCACCATTATCACTTACTATGTTATATGGGCATGTAGCTCAGTTGGTTAGAGCGCGTCTCTGATAAGGACGAGGTCGGAGGTTCGAGTCCTCCCATGCCCACCAAGACATAGATATATTAATGAGACAGGTGATTTTTCACTAGTTTGTGATTAGTAAATCTATTGGTAAATTACAATTGGTCGTTGTCAATTCAAGTCTAGTCGGGGATTAGCTCAGATGGCTAGAGCGCTTGGTTTGGGACCAAGAGGCCGCGAGTTCGAGTCCCGCATCCCCGAAATCTTAGATTTCGACAACCCTTTCTTTTGGCTAGGTGGATGGCTAAAATGAAAGATCATTTTGTTCGCAATGGCGATACATCCCCTGAGGGTCTATTTTGACCTTATTCTCTGCTGTAAATACAATGATTCCAATTGAGAATTAATTATGTACAGCACTATGGTTTCGAAAAGAATGATAGCATGGTTTCCTTGGAAATCGTTGACTACCATGTCTAGTGAAATCAGTATTTTGTTTAAAATCGTTAAAAATTCTCTTGCAATTTGTGTCTATATGTCTATGGTAACAATTCTACTTCTGTTTTTCGTTGTATATATTTTAACTTTTAATATATTTATCTAATGGCTAACAAAATTCACGTTAATGTTGGTACTATTGGTCATGTAGATCATGGAAAGACAACATTGACATCTGCTATCACAGGCGTATTGGCAACTAAATGATTCGCTCAATCTATGGCTTTTGACAAGATTGATAATGCTCCAGAAGAAAAGGCAAGAGGTATTACTATTAATACTAGACATGTGGAATACGAAAGTGCAACAAGACATTATGCTCATATCGACTGTCCTGGACATGCCGACTATATCAAAAACATGATTGTTGGTGCTGCTCAGATGGATGGAGCTATTCTTGTAGTAGCTGCTACTGATGGACCTATGCCTCAGACAAGAGAACATGTTCTTCTTGCTCATCAGGTTAATGTACCTAAAATCGTTGTGTTTTTGAATAAATGCGATATGGTTTCTGATCCTGATGAATTGGATCTTGTAGAAGAAGAAATCAGAGAAGTATTAAAAAAGAATCACTATGATGGAGATGCTCCTATTATTAGAGGATCTGCTCTCAAGGCTATGGAAAATCCAACTGATGAAAATGGTGATGCTAAATGTGTTTGGGATCTTCTCAAAGCATTAGATGAATATATTCCTGTCCCAGAAAGAGATAATGATAAACCATTCCTTATGCCAGTAGAAGATGTCTTCTCTATCAAAGGAAGAGGAACTGTTGCAACAGGAAGAATTGAAAGAGGAACCATCAAAATGAATGATGAATTCGAAATCCTTGGACTTGGTGCTGAACCAAAGAAGACCGTCGTAACTGGAATAGAAATGTTCCACAAACAGTTTGATACTGCTGAAGCAGGAATGAATGTAGGATTGCTTCTCAGAGGAATTGAAAAAGATCAAATAGAAAGAGGACAGGTTCTCTGCAAACCAGGTACTGTCAAAGCACATAGTAAATTCGAAGCTGAAGTATATGTATTGAAGAAGGAAGAAGGTGGAAGACATACTCCTTTCATGACATGATACAGACCACAATTCTTTTTGAGAACTACGGATGTAACAGGAACTGTAACGCTCAAATCCGGTGTTGAAATGATTATGCCTGGAGATAATGCAAAGATTGATGTTGAATTGATCTATCCAGTAGCTATGGAAGATGGATTGAGATTTGCAATCAGAGAAGGTGGAAGAACTGTCTGAGCATGAGTAGTAACCAAAGTATTATAATGTTTTCATACTAATTATTGCTCCGCCCCGGAGTCCTCTGGGGTGGAGAGTTAAATAGTAAGAAAAAATGTTTTACTCTATACCTTTATTAGTATGGCTGATAAAATTGCTCAAAAAACTAAGCTGAGGATTAAATTAAAGAGTTATGATATAAAGATGCTTGAATCATCTGTAGGCAAGGTGGTTGGACTTCTGATTAAATCAGGTGCAAGCATAAAATGACCCATTCCGCTTCCTAAGCAGAGAAAACTCTATACGGTCTTGAAGTCAAACTTCAAATTCAAGAATGCTAGAGAGCAATTCGAGAGAATTACCTATTCCAGAATGATTGATGTCGTTGAGACATGAACAAAAACTATGGAATATCTCCAAAACCTCGCTATACCAGTTGGTGTTATGGTTGATGTGAAAGTATTCTAGCCCATAAAAAATGTTTATCCATTAGGCGTGAATATCATTATTTAGTTTATTAGCTTAGAAAATATCATGGACAAAGGTTGACTTATCGTAACAAAGCAGGAGATGACCAAGATGCGGATTGATGACGCTTTCGTAGCTGTCACGCTCTTGAAATTAATTCCTCAGGAAGTTGTAAGATATAAGACCCAGGAGAAAGATGGGTATATATCAGCTGTTGTGGGTATCGAAAAGAAAGAACTCAAAAAAGATAAATGACAGAAAATCTCTTATAGAAAGATGCAGGAATATAAGGTCGACGATTCATTTGTTTCTGCTCACCAGGCTGGTTCAGTGCTTGATCTAGGTTTGATTGATGGTGTTACTCACGTCGATGTGACTGGTATCTCCAAAGGAAAAGGATTTCAGGGTATGGTCAAAAAATTTCATATCAAAGGTTGATGAGCTACGCATGGTCACAAATTTACTAGAACTGGTTGATCAAAAGGAAATAGAAAACCGAGAAGGACATTAAAAGGTCATCCTCATGCAGGACATATGGGTGTCCAACGCATAACACTCAAAAATATTCCTATCATCGATAAGATCATCAAAGATAATGAGGCATTGGTCGTGCTCAAGTGATCTATCCCCGGCGCTTATAACTCGTTGGTGACCTTGACCATCAAATAGTCTTTTATGTTTTTTCACCTCTCTATACCATGGCATATACAGTAGATATATATGATAAAGACGGGAAAGTTATCTCTACGTTCGCCCTTGATGAGACAGTATTCGATGATTCATTGGTTAATAAGGATCTTATCCACGAATATTATCTCTTACAGACAAGCAACGCTCGTCACAATATCGCTTCCGTCAAAGGAAGATGAGAAGTCCAATGATCAGGAAGAAAACTCTATAAACAGAAAGGAACAGGAGGTGCAAGACCATGAGATAAAAATTCTCCTGTGAGAAGATGATGAGGAGTTGCATTCGGTCCAAGAGGCAATGAGAATTATACCAAATCCATGAATAAGAAAGCTAGAAGGATTGCTCTCAACAGTATCATCACCCTCAAAGCAAAGGCTGGCGAACTTATGGGTCTCAAAGATATTTCTTTGGATGCTCCGAAGACTAAAGATGCTCATGCAATTCTCAAGAATATAGGAATAGCAGATAAAAAAGTACTTTTTGTCTTAGCTGAAAAAGATCCAAATATCCAGAAATCATTCAGAAATCTTCCTAAAGTAAAATATCTTTACGCTGACTATCTCAATCCTGCAGATCTTATGTCCTACCATACTATCCTTTTCATGGAATCAGTTTTGAAAAATCTCAATAGCAAATAATTTTTTTTACTACCTTTATATGTATCCCTATGACCTTTAAGCAAATACTTCAAGCGAGAGCTAAGAAAAACGCTACTGGAAAAGTCATCAAGAAGGTTTCCCCTTATGGAGTCATTATTTCGCCTATAGTTACCGAAAAGACCCATAAACAACAGGAATCTCAGAACAAATATTCGTTCAAAGTTCATAAGGATGCCAACAAGAGCGATATCAAACAAGCGATTGCTTTTCTTTACAAGGCACAACCTGAATCCGTAAGTATCGTCAATGTTACCTACAAATGAAGAAATCAGAGAAAACTTGTCAGGAAAGCCTTTAAGAAGGCTATCGTTACTCTTTCCAAGAAAGACAAGATAGAATTGTGATCATAATCACCCTTCCTATCTCCGTATTTTACCTTTTATAGCATACAAGAAGATGGCACTCAAGAAATATAAACCATATACTCCATCAAGACGTTATATGATCTGATACGATTTTTCTGATTTGACGAAGAAAAGACCAGAAAAGTCTTTGACTACGTCCTTGGGAAGAACTTGAGGAAGAAATAATTCTGGAAAAGCTGTTTCCAGGTCCATCTGATGAGGACATAAAAGACTTTATAGATTGATAGATTTCAAATGATATGATAAGACCAATATCCCTGCTAAAGTAGTTAGTGTAGAATATGATCCTTATAGAACTTCAAGAATAGCATTACTTAATTTCGCTGATGGAGAAAAGAGATATGTACTCGCATGGAAAACTATCAAAGTCGGTGATGCAGTCATTTGTGGAGATAAAGCACCGATAGCTCATGGAAATAGGAAACAACTCAAAGATATCCCAGAAGGAGTTAATATATTCAACCTTGAAGTCACTCCATTATCTTCAGGTAAACTCATCAAGACTGCGTGATCATATGCAACGCTTGTGGGTAAAGATGCTGTACTCAAGATTATCTTCATCAAGATGCCTTCAGGAGAAGTAAGAAAATTCGATGAAAATTGTTATGCTACTATTTGAGAAATCGGTAATGATCAGCATCAACATGTAGTTATCGGAAAAGCAGGAAGACAAAGATGGCTTGGAAAGAAACCACATGTCTTGGGAAAAAATATGAATCCAGTTGATCATCCGCATGGTTGATGAGAATGACATTCACCTATTGGTCTCAAGAGATGACAGAAATCGTTTGCCGGAAAAAGAGTTACTCCCGGTATCAAAACCAGAAAAAATAGAAAATCATCTACGAAATTCATTATTTCAAGAAGAACAAAGAATTAGTTTGCTGTTTATACTCCAGTTTTCGAACAAATATCCATTCATCTATAATTTATCATTTAAAATGTAATTAAAAACATGGCAAGATCACTCAAAAAATGATTCTATGTGAATGAGAAGATATTAATCAAAGTAAAGAAGATGAACGAGGCAGGTGATAAGAAAGTCATCAAGGTTCGAGATAGGGCATGTCACATAGTTCCTGATATGATAGGGTTAACCTTCGCTGTACATAATGGGAAGCAATTCGTCAGCGTCTATGTCACTGAAGATATGATTGGTCATAGATTGGGTGAGTTTGTTCCAACTAGGACATTTAGAGGACATCCGTTCTAATACATCTACCATCCCAAATTTATAATTTAAAAACTTTGTATTATGGTGATCACTTCAAAAAAACCAGTAGATAATAATCTTACAGCTACCTTGAAATATGCATTGGTCTCTGATAAGAAGATGGCATTGATGGCACAGATGGTATCAGGCAAAAAAGTTGATGATGCGTTAACGCTATTACATCTTTTGCCTAAGAAAGCGGCAACGTTTCTCTATAAAGTTATCAAATCTGCTTATGCCAATGCTACGACGAATGGAACGTATGACGCCAAAAAACTCTATATCGACAAGATAGAGGTAGGAAGATGACCAAAAATTCAGAGAGTCAGATTCGCTTCCAGATCAAGAATAAGTCATTATGTAAAATACAGATCTTTCGTAAAAGTCTTTTTACATGTTAAGTAAAGCACACTATGTGAGCAAAAGCCCATCCAATAGGAATGAGAGTAGGAATAATGAAATCACGGCCTGCAGAATGGTTCGCTAAAACTAAGAGGACTGGAGCGGATTTTTTCGTCGAGGACATTAAGATGAGAAAATTCGTCGATGATACATTCGGTAGATCAGGTATCTCCAAGGTCATTGTAAGAAAGACCGCTAAAGAATGAGAGATTATCATATTTTCCTCGAAAGTCGGAGTCTTGATGGGTAAAAATTGAGCGAAGATCAAAGAATTCGAAGAAGCATTGAAAAAGAAATTCTGAAAAGATATGAAAATTATCATCAAGGAAGTAAAAATCCCTGAACTCTCTGCCAAAATTATGGCTGAGTTTATCGCTTCACAACTTGAAGCTAGGATGCCTTTCAGAAAGGTCGCTAAAAATGTCTTGCAGAAAGTTATGGAGAAATGAGCTGCAGGCATCAAAATCCAAGTAGGTGGTAGGCTCTGAGGAACTGATATCGCAAGAACTGAGAAATTCATCGAAGGTAGGGTATCACTCCAGACATTTAGATCAGATATCGACTTCTATTATCTTCAAGCGAGGACTAAATACGGAATGCTCGGTGTAAAAGTTTGGATTGAGAAATGAATCCTCTACAATAAATCTGCCAATGCAGCTAAAAAGATTGCCTTATAGTATTTTATTTATTTTGATCAAATTCCGATGTTGTTGACACCAAAAAGATGGAAATATAGGAAGCCTATCATCAGACAGCTCAGGTGAAAGAGTTTCAGATGATCTACCGTAGCTTTCTGACAGTATGGACTCAAGGCTATTACCAGTTCCTATGTAACTAATAGGGAAATAGAGGCTGCCAGAAAAGTCATTGTAAGGTCAATCAAAAAGACCGGTAAAATGTGGATCAGAATATTTCCTGATGTTCCTTTCACCAAGAAAGGTCTTGAAATGCCCATGGGAACAGGAAAAGGAGATGTAGATATCTATACTGCAGCAGTTAGAAAATGAAGGGTTCTTTTCGAACTCATGTGAATACCTAGAGAAGCTGCTAAGGAGGCATTGATCAAGGCTTCCAAGAAATTATCACTCAAAGCGAGGTTCGTAGAGAGATGAGAAATTAAATAAATTATCTTTTCATTGTACGTCACTAGCAAACAATTTATCATATAAAATATATGTCTATGAAAGCAAAGGTTAGTTTCATGAAAGAGCTGGAAGATAAGAGTCTCAAAGAACTTGTCCAGATGAGAAGGGAATTTCAACACGAACTCCATTCCTATAAGATGAAAAATGCTATCAAAGGACTCAAGGAGACCCACAAGATTGGTGATACCAAAGTCAAAATAGCAAGATTAAATACCGTTTTAACTCGTAAAGCAAAGGAAAAAAATGGTGGTAATAGGGGAAATAAGAGTATTAAGGAATTCATCTGAGAAGTAATCAGCGACAAAACTGATAAGACTCGTACCGTTTTGGTGAAGTCTGTTAAGATGCATCCATTATATAAAAAGAGATTCATCGTAAGAAAAAGATATTATGCTCATGATGAAGAAAATGTTTCCAAACTCTGAGATAATGTAAAAATCAGAGAATGTAAACCTATAAGCAAGCTCAAGAAGCGGAAACTTATCGAAGTCATCAAGGCGTAATTTTATTTATTTCATTCATATCTTCTCATGTTAAAGAACGAAACGAATGTCATCATAGCTGACAATACTTGAGCGAAGAAGTGACAAATATTCAGAATCCTCAAATGATCCAATGCTAAGACAGCAACCATAGGTGATAGGGTTATGATCGCTATCAAGGAAGCTTTGCCCACTAGCGCTATCAAGAAATGAACTATAGCACAGGCTTTGGTTGTAAGAATCAAAAAGGAGATCACTAGAAAAGATTGAACACATGTTAGATTCTGAGATAATGCAGTTATCCTTATGTCTAAGGATGCAAAATGAGAGATCAAGCCGATAGGTAAGAGAATTTTCTGACCTGTAGCAAGAGAGCTCAGACAGTTGTGATACAAAGTGATTACTAATATGGCTGAAGAAGTTGTATAAACTCAACAATTACTGATTACTATCAAAATCTATTTATTCTTATCTGTTATCATCATGAAAAAATTAAAAGCCTGAGATCCTGTTATCATGATCACTGGGAAATATAAATGAAAGATATCAACTATCCAGGGATTCGTAGATGATGATCATGTAATCGTCAAATGAGTTAATGAGGTAAAGAGAGCTACAAAAGGAAAGTGATTCCTTAAAAAAACGCTTCCTGCTCATGTATCTAATATGATGTATTATATCGAGGAACAGAAGAAAGCGACTAAGGTCAAAATCATCACGGACAAAAAATGAAAAAAAACAAGGGAAGCTAAAAAGGTCAAGCTCACTCTGAAATAATATCTTTTTTTATTGCCTTTATTCTTCATTTCATGAATACATTAGAAGCGTTCAATACTAAAGTTCTCAAAAACCTTCAGAAACAACTTGCTATCAAAAATATCAATGCTGTTCCGAAGATCAATAAAGTAATCGTCTCTATCGGGATTGGTTCTTTGGCTACTAGGAAATCTGTCAAGGATTTCGATGAATTTGAAAAGATCATCACTAAGATAACTGGTCAGAAAGCTCGTGTTTATAAATCCAAAAAAGCTATATCAAACTTTAAGCTGAGAGAAGGTATACCTGTTATGCTTCAGACTACTTTGAGAAAACAGAAAGCATATGATTTCCTCGATAGATTTATGAAATTGGTCATGCCGAGGTTGAGGGACTTTACTGGATTCACTGAGAAAAATTTCGATGGACAATGAAATTTCTCTATCTGACTTCCTAACTATAATATCTTTCCCGAACTTTCCTTGGATGATGTTTCGACTACTATGGGACTCCAGATTACTATCGTGACTACTACTAAGGATAACGCTCATGCTAAAGCATTACTTCAATGATTATGATTTATATTCAAATAATACGATCGTCGATATCTGGCCTCTATCAAGTGTCATCTATCCATCGTCTCCATCCATTTATCAATTTATATTAGCGTAATGGCAAAAACTTCACTCAAAGCTAAGCAACGGAAAATGTATGAGCAGAGATTCTCCCAATGAAAAGCATTGGAACAGCCTGCTAAATATTACAACAGATGTAGAATATGCGGTAGATCCAAGTCGTATATCAGAGATTTCGGTTGTTGCAGGGTCTGTCTGAGAAAATATGCCAGAGAAGGAAATGTTATGTGATTAAGAAAATCAAGTTGGTAATCATCATTCTCTCATAGCAGTCTTTCACCATCATTTATCATTAAATCATACTCTTCAATGACGTATATCAACGCTCCAGTGCATGATCTCCTTATCAGGATCAAAAACGCATATATGGCCAGGAAGGCTTCTGTCGACTATGTTCCTTTTTCTAATTTCAAGGTAAATATTCTTGAACTTCTCAAACAATATGGATTTATCCAGAAATTCGATGTCGTGACTGAGGGAGCCAAGAGACATATCAATATTTTTCTTAAGAAAGTAGTAAATCCCGTCAATGATGTCCCTAACATCAAATTTTTCTCTAAACCATCAAGACCTCGGTACGTAAGCTACAAAAATATTACTTCGGTAGCATGAGGGAAAGGTATCGGTATCATTTCCACTAATCAATGACTTATGCCTGCCCATGTAGCGAAGCAGAAGAAACTTGGAGGTGAACTTATCGCTGAGATATATTAAAAAACATTAGTAGCATTATTCATTTATCAATTTATCATACGTGTTATGTCAAAAATCTGAAAAAAAGCCATAGAGATACCAGCGGGAGTAGAAGTACAGATCAATGGTTCTCTCGTCAATGTGAAAGGTCCGAAATGACAGCTTTCTCATACATTTGTAAAAGGCGTCAACATAAAAATCGAAGACAATCATGCGATCACTTCTGTGGACAGCGAGGATCAGCGGAACCTTCGGGGACTTTCTAGAACATTGCTTTCTAATATGATTGTATGAGTGACTCATGGATACGAAAAGAAGCTTTTGCTTACTGGAGTAGGATATGCGGTCAAGATGGAAGGTAATAAATTTATTTTCTCTCTTGGATTTTCACATAAGGTCAATTTCGATATACCACAAAACATTCAGACGAAAGTCGAACAAGATGCTAAATGAAATTTCATCATAACGTTTAACGGCATCGATAAGCAATATCTCGGTGAATATGCAGCAAAGGTTAAAGCACTCAAGAAACCAGAACCATACAAAGGAAAATGATTGAGATATTTCGATGAGGTTATCAAACTCAAGCCAGGTAAAGCGGCTAAGAAATAATTATCAGCGGAGAATAGAAAGATTAGTATATATTACCTTTATTATTTATTATTCATTGCAATGCTGAAAATCACCAAACGCATAAAAGAGGCGACCAGGAAATTCCTCGGAAGAAAGAAGAGGATCAATATGAAAATTAAATCGATTCATCCTGAATATAGGGTCATCGTTAATAAATCTAACAAATATATCTCCGCTCAGGTCATCGATCAATCTGGTAAGGTCCTTTGTTTTATTTCTGATAAAGGAATCAAAGGGACAACTAAGACGGATACTGCTCAAAAAGCTTGAGAAGCTTTGTCTTCCCTTATGAAGACCCAAGGTATCGAAAAAGCAGCATTCGATAGAAATGGAAATCTCTATCATGGAAGAGTGAAGGCTTTGGCTGACTGAATTAGAACTTGAGGTGTCATATTATAATTTTATCATATTAACTATCATTTTTCATGAGATCTTGAAACAAAGATAAGGTAAAAAAGGAATTCGACGAAGTCCTCCTGGAAGTCAGAAGAGTGACGAGAGTTACGACATGATGAAGGAAACTCTCTTTCAGAGCTACTGTCTTGGTAGGAAACAAGAAAGGCAAGATTGGTATCGGTGTCTCTAAATGACCTGATGTAACTTCTGCTGTCAGCAAAGCTTCCCGTGAAGCGTACAAAAATATGACTATTGTCCCTATCACGTGACATCAGACTGTGCCGTATTCTACTGTTGTCAAATACAAGGCTTGTGTGATCAAACTTCTGCCCGCAACTGCAGGTACAGGTTTGAAAGCTTGATCTTCCGTTAGATCTGTCTTGGAACTTGCAGGATTCGATAATGTCTTATCCAAGATCATGTGATCCAATAATAAACTAAATAACGCTTTGGCTACTATCAAGGCATTATATTCATACAAACATGCTGAACATTTCAATAAGCGTGTCATCGCCAAAACTAAACGCGAAGATACTGAAGAGAAAGAGCAAGCTGGACATACTCCACCGACTGTTGTACAAGAAATTCAAGCTAAGCAAGAATCTGCTCCTGTTGCTACAGACAAGCCCGTTGTTGCTGCTAAGCCTACTATTAAAAAACCTATAAAGAAATAGATTCCTGATTATCTACCATATCTGTGTACCAAAGAAATCAATCTTCATTTATCATATTATTCACTTACGATGAAAATCCATCAACTCCAAAGAAGCAAATGACTCAAGGATAAAAAAAGGAGATTAGGAAGATGAAATGCTACTGGATCTGGAAACTATTCTTGAAAAGGACTTAAGGGCCAGAAATCAAGAAGCTGATTCTCTATGAAACCTTTCTTCGAGTGATGACAGACTTCTATCGTTCAGAGATTACCTAAAGCGAGAGGATTCACTAGATACTACAAACTCGTAAAAGATGTTGTTATCGTCAATCTTGGTGTTCTCGATGCTGATATCAGGATAGCTGATGCTATGGAAATCACCAAACAGCTGTTGCATGATCTCGGATATATCAAATCTACTTCTGCTTTTGTCAAAATTTTATGACATGGAGATTATGCTAAACATCTCACGTTCAAAGATATCGATACTTTCTCTGCGTCTGCAAAAACTAAGATAGCTACTCCCGGCACTGTCCATTCTGTTCCTAAAAAAACCCCAGAAAAGGCTGTGAAATCAAAGGGCAAGAGCACGCTTAAAAAAGAACCGGCTAAGGCTAAAAAAGTAATCGTCGAGGCTAAAAAAATTGTTGCGCCTGTCAAAGCAAAACCAGCACAGCTCATCGAATCACCTATGGAGAAGAAAATCGCTGAACCAGTCGTAAAGAAAGCGGTTGCTGCTGTCAAACCAGCTGCTAAAAAAGCGATAAAAGAAGATAAACCAGCTCCAAAGAAACCTGCTGCTAAACCGGCCGCAGCTAAGAAACCTACAACCAAAAAGACTAAATAGTTTTACGTCTCTTAATGCTTTTCTATGGAAAAATTCTTTAAAAAACTTCAAGAGATACGAGAGAATGAAAGTATAAAAAAGAAAATCGTATTCACCCTTCTGATGCTTGCATTGTACAGGCTATTGGTATTTATCCCTGTGCCTTTCGTAGATATCGCTGCGCTCATGAGTAAAACAGCTAGTACTACAACTTCATGAGTCGGATATTTCATCATGTTGCTCTGAGGATCGTTGGATCAGTTTGCGTTGATTGCTGTAGGACTTGCTCCTTTCATCAATGCTTCCATCATCATGCAGCTTCTCTGATCTGTAGTTCCTCATCTTGAAGAACTTACTGAACAAGGCGAAGTCTGACAACAAAAAATCCAGCAATATACAAGATATCTTTCCGTGCCATTAGCGTTTCTTCAATCTATTGGAATGGTCTACTTCATCAATTATCTTCTTGGTGGTAATATCATAAGTACAGCGCCATTCACACTTATCGCTACGGCTTTTACCATGACGGTTGGATCTGTATGACTTATGTGGATTTGAGAATTGATTACTGAAAAAGGTGTTTCTAATGGAACATCAATGTTGATCTTTGCTTCTATCGTCGCTGGAATAACTCAGAAAATTTATTCTAGTATGGCGGGTTCAAATAATTTCTTAGGAGTTACTTTGTTTATGCTTATTATCGTTCTGTGATTGATATTGCTTTCTATCTTCATCCTCAAATCGATCAAAGAAATTCCTGTTATTTATGCAAGAAGAGGAAGAGTAGAAGAATCATCATCATTGCCTATCCCTATGAATCACGTAGGAATGGTGCCTATCATCTTCTCTATTGCATTTGTATCCTTCCCTTATCTCTTATCTAAGTTAGTTACTCAATTCCAACCTATGAATACGAGATTGGTCGGTATGGCTAACTGGATCGAGGCTAATCTCAATATCTATACCCAACAACCTGGACTCCCTGCTATTATACTCTATTTCGCATTGATTATCGTCTTCACGTTCTTCTATACTTTGATTGTATTCTCTCCAGAAAGAATCTCCGACAATATCCAAAAGAGAGGAGGTTTTGTACCTGGTATCAGACCTGGTAAAGAAACAGCGAAATATATCAATGGTATCCTTATGCATCTTTGCTTATGGTGAGGAGTAGGATTGGCATTCATTGGAATCTACAGTTATATGCTCAACTATATCCCTTTCATTCAGACATTGGTACAATCATTGGGTTCTCTTCCTGTCGTTGTTACGGGTTCTGGAGTTATCATCATCGTTTGAGTGGTACAGGAAATTATGAACAAGGTCAAAACTGATATGTTGATGCAGAGATATGATAAAATCGATTTGAATACGGTTTCAAAAAACCTTAGTCAACTTAATCAATAATATATATCTTACTTTATAAAAAGACTGAGTGAAAGCTCAGTTTTTTTCTTATTGAAAAAAACTAACATAATTGCAACAATTATTATATTTATGTCAATTATTTTTTATGCTTTTATTTTTTGTCAAATTTACTTTAGTGATTTGCTGCCTTTTTTTGGATTTTTATTGCATTGATACCTATAATTGTATGCAGAGAACCCATGATTTACTTCGTCCGTATCGTATCTATGCATGCAAAGAGAACACCTGATATTTTGATAATCTGATTGATGTTTTTGAGTTTTTGGTTGATCATTCTGTTTATGGATGCTATTTTTTCTTATCGCAATGTGTCCCAAGCCAATCCGAATGTCACTGCATCAGCCAGTCCAAGCTCTCAAACTCTGCAGCTATCTCCTCATGCCGTTTCTTCCGTCACATCCATTGATAGCGTATCGTCTATGGTGTCCTGAGCAATTCATCAAAATTTTGGGAATTCGGAAGTCTTTCAAGATCTGGATGTCTTGGAATATCTCTATACCAAAAATAAGAATCCTGATTTGCTCCAACCTCTTGCAGAGAGATTCCTTCAATACTATCAATTTGATAAGGCTAATACCTATCTTTCTCTCCTTCTCCAAGGCCAAAATGATTACCTTGCTCTCACGCTAGATCCGCGTAAAGTGATATATATGCGTTTGCATGATTCTACGATCGGATTGGATGATATTCATGCATTGGATGCTGTATTCTCCTTGGTGCAGTCCTATAGATCACATGATATGCTTGCTGATGATGATATGTTGTTTTACAAATGACTTAAGGCTCTCCGGACCTATGATTATGATTGAGCTACTTCTTTGTTTTCCAAGATTACTGATCCACTTTATAAAGATTTTAGAGTTTCCTATGAAGCATCATTGGCAAATTTTGTGAAGATAAAAAATCCTCCAGCATATTATAGGGATGCTTTGATATCGCTCACCCTCCTCAAAAACTGATATTTTTCAGTAGCTAAAAGATTGGCTCTCCATGCATTGCAGAGTGATCAAGACTATGTACTTCCGTATCAGGTGCTTGCCTATGCAAACTTTCTGACGCATAATCGAGAAGCAGCAAAAGATTATTTTCTCAAACTTTCCGATTTCGATGTATCCAATGCCTTCCTCTACAAATTTCTCATCGGTGTCTCTTATTATCGGTATGGTGATTACGAACAATCTATCTTGTATCTCAACCAAGTAGCTGATCCAGTATTACTCACTGATGTCTATAGGTATAAGCTGCTCTGATATATCAAACTCGATGATACGGATAATATGATCCGTCTCTGGCAGAATATTCTAGGTCAGCAGGCTCTCCAGCCATCAGATTTTGCGCTATTTTTTGATCATATGTTTTATATGCCATTTCGTATAGCGAAACCTTTCGCTCTCTATCGTCAAAATCCTCAGCTTGCTGATCTCTGTCTTCAAAAATGCTTCACTATTTTTACCGGTAGTCAAGCTGATGTGTGTACGTATGGCGAGGTATGATTGCAATTAGCCAACCAAAATCTATCTTGAATGGGACAGAAACTCCTTTCGCTCTCTGAGAACTATCATCAGTCTCACCTCTATCATCTTTTGGGCGATTATTATCTCTCGCTCAAACAATATCCTATGGCCAGAGAGTATTATCTCAAAGCATTGAGTATCTCCGATACTTCTGATGAACAATCGCTCCTGCAGAATAAGATAGATAATTTGCCATAATTCTTTTATCCTTATTTTAATATGAAGAGAATCCTCGCCATCATACTCTCAGTATCTATACTTATTGTTGGCATGAGCAATTTCACATTCGCTCAAGGGGTTTCTTCTGTAGATAAATATTATGCTGTAGATTATTGTAAGACACAATCTACTATCTGTGGCAGTTCACCAGAGCAATTTACCTATCTCATGGATTTTGTCAGAGAGATGACCAATTCTATCAAGACTATCGGTACTGCTTCGCCCTATCTTGGTGCATATGTCAATCCTAATCGATTCAAATGAACTTCATTCTCTCCGCCACAACAGACATTAGCAAATAAATTTGTCACAAATCTTTCCAAGAAAGCCACCTTTAGTATTGCAACCATAGCTATCCTTGCTTCACCTGTGAATCTTGCCGGTCTCAAAGATATGTTCTGATGAATAGCTCTCCTGACTAAGGATTATGTATTTCTCAGGGATAGTAAACTCGTGGAGAAAACAGAATCGATAGTCACTGACAAACAATATCAACTTGGCTTATGAGGCTGATGGGCTCAAATCGTCACTGCTCAGAATCAGGAAATTATGAGAGGCATCATTAAAAAATATGAAGAGAAATGACTTTTGCAAACCAGCGAATCGCGAATAAGTGATTCTGTTACTTATAGTCAGATTACTGCTTTGATGTTACAGATTCTCTCTACTGCTAAATGATACTTGTATTTTGGTACTCGAACAAGAACCTTTTGATCTTCGGATAAAACAAAGTGATTGCATGTAGGATTGGGGATCGATGCATGAATTGCTATTCAGACCGATTATAATTGTGTCAAATGATCGGAGCATATCTGTAGTGCAGAGCATATGAAAATAGGGAAAACATTTGCCCAGGCATTCTCTTCCCTTTTTGGCAAAAACAGCAAAGGTGCAACTGCCCTGAAGACACTCAAAGATGCAAGTAATAGGCTCTCACAGCTTTTTCTTCCGAGCCAGGAGCAAAGCGATCAGTTCATAGCTAGACAGCAGAGTCTTCTCGTCTCTATGTACGGAACTAAGGAGGTGAGTATGAGCAAATGATTGAAGGGACTACTGATAGATCCTTTCAAGAAGACCTGGACCGATATCAAACAGTCCGCTTCCGATGTAGTTAATGATGCCAAAAGCTATCGAACCATACCTCAAGATCTCAAAACCACTGTCCAAAATATCCCTCCTCCGAGTTATTTGACTGAAGATCCTTTGTTGGCTGACGTCGTCACCAAGTCTGTCGATTCATATATTGCTGATGTCTTGGCAAGCCAGGCGGTTGATCTCGACATAGTTAGTATGTCTGAACTAAAAGATTTTTCTTCCTCTTGATCACAAGGCGTCACTCCTGCTTTTGCTGTCCTTAGTAGACAGATTGCTAGTATAAGAAATGATCTCATCGGCAGTAAAGAGAAGGATAATACAATCATCAAGAGTTTATGAACTGCCTGTCATGATCAATGTGGTCGATGATGAAGTTGTCGGTAATAGTCTTTTATTTTATGAATTCATCTTCTATGTTCGGTTGAAGAAAACAGCGGAAATACATATCTTTGCTGGCTTGCATTGCTTGCCTTCTCTTTTTTTCTACCTCAGTTTCTGCCGCTATCTCGGCTAGTAATCTTGGATTGCAGACGGAAATCCTTCCGGAGCAACGTAATAATAATGCTTTTGCGATACAGATCCTTATGAAAAGTTATTGTAATCACATCCTCAGTGGTGCTTTTATAGAAAAAACCTTCGTATATACTCCTAAACAGTCCGCTTTTGTTTATCTGCTGTGCAGGAACATCACTCCTACTACTGTCTCTTCATATTTTAAAGATCAAGAAAGCAAAATATTCAAACGTCTGACGTTCGATCAACTCTGATTTCAGACCATGGTAGGATTAGATAATCATTGTTCTTCTGGAAATTTCCAGAATGATTGTGATTTAGCC
This sequence comes from uncultured Candidatus Peribacteria bacterium, assembly GCA_964463255.1. Taxonomy (GTDB): domain Bacteria; phylum Patescibacteriota; class Gracilibacteria; order Absconditabacterales; family Absconditicoccaceae; genus CAJBLF01. Next base: position 16,930 of record CAYXBC010000057.1, read on the forward strand.
ATCAATATCCCTATGCTCCTTAACGGCATAATTAATGATTATGTGAATATGAAACAGCCGAATATTTATGGCATGACCAAAAATCCTGATGGAGATCCTCAGAAGATTATCCAACAAGCCAATGTTTTCTCTTCAGGATATTTCGATGGTATCGAAATTTGTGGATCGACGGATCCAAGCTATCCCAAAACCTGCAATATGGTGAAGTCCTTTATAAGGAATGTCCGTAGTTCGCTCAATGACGTCACTATCTTGAATGCTAGTGGTGTTTTCGCCCTTTCATTAGACAAAGAAAAGACTGTCGATTGCAATAAGATAGGTCCGGATTATGATATCTTGTATTGCGGACTGTATGGATCCCAAAATGCTTCATTAGCTGCGTTTATAAATCTCGTCTATAATGAACTCTTCTATTATCGTATCTTCATGTGATATTATATCTCTATGCTTCAGAAGTATCCTGATCTTGCTCCTAATGCTAATCCTTCTTTGATTATCAAAAAATTTACTATCCAGGATATGTGGTCCAAACAAGCGTTGTCTCTGAGCTTGAGGATGATGCGCGATATCTATGTAGCATTTCCTCTGCATGTCGGCTTCTCTATGTATCAGGAGGATTTGACGGCGTTATGATTCTCTTTGGCTCGTCTAGCGCCACCGATATACACTTTATATGATAAATTTAGAAATGTCCAAAAACCCCAATAAGATAGCTATTGGGGCTTGCCCTGGTAGGTTGACGAAGTTTACGAGAGCATCTATGATGCTGTGTTTGTCTATTGTCGGAATTTTTTCTGTTGTCTTCGCTACCGATTTCTCTCAGTCTTTTTCACAGGCATTTGAACAGATTGCTGGAATGGATAGTATCTTTACCGGAGCTACTTCTGTTAGTAATCTCTATTATAAGGCATTAAAGATTTCCAAAGATAAGGAACTTTCTGCGACAAAGATTGCCTTGGATACTCTCGTCCAACGTTATGGCATCTGTCCTCGTATCACTTCTCTTGATTTTATGAATGTCATGTATATTTCCAATGTCTCGTTCAAGAGCACATTTGATATGATTCTCTCATCATCGATGCAAGCTCCTACATCTGCTGATGTTAACCGTAGTTATACCACATTCTTCCAATGTAAGAAAATTACTAATCCGACTGTCCCGGACTTGGATGCGCTCAATAGCGAGATTAGCAAACTCTATTTTGATATCTATAAGAGTATTTTCTCTCTCTCTTCGCTGGATGAAAATAATTATTGATCTGACTTTTTTTGGAACGGTTCCATGGATGATAGTGCTTTCGACCTTCTCTACGATATCAATCAACTTGGCATAATTTTCTTCGATGGATTTAAAGATGCTCCGCAATTACTTTTCTATAGATTGCCGGTTTCGCATCAGGCATATTATCCTACATCGGTTGGTTCTGTATCTTCACCTGCATCTTCTGCATCTGTAGCGGGAACGACATCTGCTATCCTTTCTCCTTCTTCATCTGCGGCAGCATCGGCTTGATGATGATCTCCTTCGTCGACTGCAGCCACTTCTCCTAGTGTTGCAGCTTCTTCAGCTTCTTCACTCTCTTCACTTTCTTCTCCATCTCTTGCTGAGGTTACTGCTTTTATCAATCGTACCAATGATGTAGCTCCTTCAGTACCTGCAGGTGCAGCGTTGGTCCTCGGAAATCAATGTCTTGCTTGATCGCCTGCTGTCCCTGAGGAGCAAGTACCTCTTATGACTTCCCAGGAATATATGGCAACCATTAATCAATTCCAGCAAGATGCGAATGTAGATTCCGTAATCAATACTAGTCTTCTGGATGATTTTGTTGCGAACTATCCTTTACCTTCAGGTGCTAATTCTCTAGATACGTGATATACCGAAAAAACCATCACTGATCTTTCGCAGCAAGCATTGGGATGAAAAGCAGCTCAAGGCACTTGTCAATCCACATGTACAAATCTTCCCCTGGACAAACAGGCTAAGTGCGAATATTCCTGTGCGGGCTCCTGTATGACTAGATGTGATCGTTCGGCTACTGCGACTAAATTACAATGTGCTTCCGAATATACTGATGATACCAACGCTTGTGATTCTGCTTCCGCTCCAACTTGTAATGCTCAGTATCAACTTGCAACTAAATCATGTGCCTTGCTTTCTCCTTCGAGCTGTGATACTGAGTATAAATCTCAGCTCGCTACCTGTCAACTTATGCCTGATGCTACCATGAAAAGTGTCTGTATAGCTCAAGCTGCATTCGTAAAGACAACATGCGTCACAGATATAACTATAAAAAAAGTGGCTTGTCCTAGCAAAGCGGTACTTAGAAAAGCTGCATGTTTTGCTAAAGTCTGACTTTCCATTCCTAAGAAAGATGCATGTAAGATTGCTGCAACCTCTAGAAAAACTTCGTGCCTATCTTCGGCTGTTACTGATAAAGCTCTCTGTGTCACTGATTGTACCTGTTTTCTCGTTTCCTGACCTAATGGTGCTCGATGGAAAAATATGGAAGATATGTATCGTATCAAATTTTGTAAAGTCCCTGTCCAGAAAAAACTGCTCATTCCATGAAAGACGGTATATAGCATTCAGTCTATCTTCCAAGAGATATTGGATGTCCTGGAATGATTGAGAGATAGTGGTCAGACGACAAAATTTACTCAAACCAAAGAATTTCTCGATGGGAATATTAGAATAAAATTTGCAGAGAATTTTGCTTTCAAACTCCAAGTAGGATTCAAACCCGTGTTTGATGCAACCTCCACAGATACCAAAATTAATGAACAGAATCAAGCGAATACAGATCTCAATATCGGTGTCCTTGATCTCAATTCGAGTGCTCCTGAAGCTGATGATTATAATAAATATATTATTATATCCGATCTTGCAACCAATAAATGAATCATGGCACCTGCAGTGGTGATAGGTGATATCGATACCAATATAGATACAGCGGCTGCTGCCGCTGAAAAATCTAAGGAGAATGTATTGACGGACTCCGCCGTCAATTCCGCCATCATTTCTTATTCCCAGAGTACCATTATCTTTCTTGTCCGTGATATGCTCGATTTCCTTCAAGCTAATCAATCGTTCATGCAAAATCTCACGGACTCACTTAATGACGTTAATTCTATGAGTTCTCAACTGATGAAAAAAGTAGAAAGTGCTAATTAATATATTTTCTCCTTATTCGAGGAATGCGCTTGTCAATAATTTCATTATGGCATAAGAAAATGCTATGACCAATACTCCGATGATGGCGTTGGTTATTGTTGATTTTCCTTTGCTCATATTCCCTGGATTGAAGATACTTGTCGCATACAAGTATCCTGCATAGATAATCATCATGACGCCTATAAATATCCCTATCTGCGAGAGAAATCTCACGAGATATACGACGTAATTTAGGAGTGTATCCCATGTCATGATACCCGAAGCTAGTTGATCTCCTACATTTTTAAGTTCAGCTGCTTTTGTATTGTACGTGTTCCATACATTACCTGGCGATTTTCATACTGCCTCCACTGCTTTGTCTACTGTTGTTTGGTCAGTTGATTGCGGGATAATCTCGAAATTATTGGTTGGAGTTTGTGCAAAAGAGAGTATTGGAAGCATCAATACTCCTACTATCATACATCTTAGGAAAATTCTTTTCATTGGCTTGCTCAAGAGGATAAAAATTTCTTTGGAGATATTATCTGTTGCATGTCTTGGATGCCGGTGCTTGTTGTACCATCGTTTTAAATACATCTTGCATCCTAGTAACTATGTTTCGTAATGCCATCATTTTCTCTTGAACGAAATGTTTCTGGGTATATGCTTTGATACCTTCGTCCAATAGTTGGTTTGCTTTTTGTATCATGAGTATCTTGGTATTCAATCATTCCCTATTGATTCTGTTTTGAATTATGTTTTCGCATCTTATCATGGAACTGTCTGAAATATGTGATTTTGTATCAAATCCTAATTTTTCATAGATTTCTCTCATCAGTTTGCAGGTTTCTTTGTATTTATCTCCCAAGGAGACGGTTGCGATGTTTTTATTGTAGTTTTTTTTGATTGTATCAAATTTATCGTGCAATGTCCGATAGTCTATGAATAATTTTTTTATCTCGCCTGCTTGTGCGCCCGTTGCACTCTTTGCTATTTCTGTTATTTTCCCTCTCCATTCCAATCCTGTAGGGTCCGGAACAAGATTATATGCCAGGCCGGTCACTCCATCTAGTCTTCTCATGGCTACATCTACGAGATGATCGAATAAACTATCACTTTCTGGATAATATTGTTTGGGGAGATTATTTTTCTCTTCATCAGAACATATCAGAAGCATAGGTCTGCTGCAACAATATGCTTTGAGATTGGTAAGCGCCTGCTTGACTCCAGTAGATGGTAGTACCAGCAGAAAATCTTTATTCTCATTACTTTCATAAACGCTTATTTTCCCGTTTATGCCTTCTGTTCCTCTTACGATAGGGCAATCGTTAGCTAATGCTGTCCCTATCGCTGCTATTCCGATGATAAGTGAAGTTACTAAAATCTTTTTCATCTGCTGTCTTTGGGAGAATAAAAAATGTGCTTACCTATTATTGGCTGGATTTGATTTGTAGGACTAAGGTCGCTATGATTTGACCTGCTTGATCCTTGACGATGTAGCTTGTTTTGTTGGTTGCAGTATCGAAGGTATATGTACCTGCCAATGAACTCGCATAAATTCATGGAATATATATGGCTCATGAATTGTTCGCATAGAGAATACAGTCGTTGCTTGTATTTTTTATGCAATACCCTCCGTTGAATGCACCAAAAGCGCTTCCTTCGAGGAGTGCCTTCGTATATCCTGCTGCACCTTGATCCATCTGGATATCTGTGATGCTTACTATAGGAAGGATAATCTGGAAGAGTACTGTATTGTTTACCGCGTTGTTTAGCTGTACGACCGGGATGTGTGTGGAGAAGTTGAGACTCGTATTTACACTTGTTTCCATGCCTTGGCTTATTTTTATTTGACCGGTCTTGGGATCAATCGTTGCAAGCTCTTTTCCGTTAGAATCATAGAGGCCGATATCATTTCCCATTGTGAATACTCCTCACGTGATGATTGTCTTTTTGGGAGAGAGATCAAATCCGCCGTTTGAGCTTTGGTTGGATCATGCGATATCTTTCCATAGTCCGTTCCTGAGTCTTTGGAATATTATGGTTCATTCATCGAGGTCGTTGCTGATTTTGGCTATGATCTCTGCTGTCGTAGGTCAGCTCTTTTTGACGTCGATTACTTCAATGCCAGGGACTTTGATAGTGAGCGTTACCTTCTCTTTTGTGATATTATCATTTTGATCGATTGCTATGAAATCATAGCTTTGTTTCGATGCTCAGGTGAAGAAGAGTCATCAGAGTGCTATCGTGCCTGATGGACTAGCATTGTCTTGGTCGATGATTGTCTGTCCATCTTTTTGTATGATCATCCTTGCTACTATTACATCATCTGTCCAGATTCATTTGAGTGTATATGAAGTGTTTATGTATCATTCATGATCTAGTCATGTGCTGATAATCTCTTTGGTCATGTTCCTCTGGAGTGCCATTTCCCCCATTGGAGGTCTATTGTCTCATAGATTCTGCATCCCTGCTACTGTTTGATTGGATCGTGGAGAAGTTTTTTTATACACTATCTGGCTTGGTGATCCTGCTGCAGTAAGTGTCGCCAATGATGTATAGATTCGTTTTCTCGGCAGATTTTTTAATATCACACTAATATCCTTTTGGTTCGAGTTGTAATATTCTATTCCTAGAATGCTGTCTCATAACTGGTTGGCTATACTTACCTCTTCCATACTGCTATCTATTGATATATTTGCTCATGTATACTGTGTGCCTTCCGGAAGGACTAAGATATATTCTGGTTTTTCGCTCGTTCAAAACAGGTTTTTTCGGAATGAAGACGGTATGTCTTTGGCATCTACCCTATAGCTGAGTCTGATGATATATCCATCTGCTTGTTCTCCGAGTATCGAACTATTCGTCCGTCCTAGACTTAGATTATCGAATGTCGCTCCTTCAGTCTTGAAATTTTTTGCTTCCCTGTTGATATCTATGACTTTGATTGAGATGTCATCTATAGTAAGGAATCCATACGTGTCTGTAGCATTCATCAATTGTTCGATGGACTGGATTTCATAGCTATAGAATGTGGAGTAGTGCTTAATTAATGAATTTCCTCCTTGCGTAAAATTCTCCGATTCTTGTTTTGCATATTTGATATAGATAGAATTTCCATCATACATCAGGATATCAGGCAAGCTATCATTATTGAGATCAGTATCTGTCTGGTATTTTTCTTCTACTTTTTCTGTAAGTTTTGTCGAACTTACGGTATTCGTCATATATTTCTTGTTTCCGCTGTAGGTCTCTACAAACACTCCTTTGACGTATGCTGAGATATCTGTGCTGTAATTCTTTTGTGCGCTTGTTGAACAGTTGGTACATGTTCCCTGTGTTTGAGCGAGGATTGGTTGGTCATTATATGCTAGTAGTGCAGTATCTATGTTCTCTTTCGTTGTCTCTAGATATTTCTTGGATTGTGTATAGGTCGTTTCTGTCATATTGAGTTTTTCTGGTCCGTCATTATTTACTGCATCGAGATACCCTTGGACCATCCTTTTGTTTAGATCTAGATAGGTCTTGGTCGGATCTTCTTGATTATCCAAAACGTTTTTTGTCGGAGTATCGATTGTCAAGAGTGGTGCTTTGAGACTTACAGATTCTGATTTCTCATCCACCAATACCGTCTGGTTATCTTCGATATCTTTGATGAAGGTGCCGTAGTCTTTAATTTTTTCCTGTATGTCTTTGTTTTCCTGTATCTTCTTGTCGATTATATTTTTTGCTGCTTGCTCTACCTCTTGGAGCTGTTTGGTCGCTGGCTGTACTGTTGCTTTGTGTTCTATCGTTGCAGTGATTGTCTTTACTCTGTCATTCATCTTTTTGTCTGTCTGTGTGCTGTTTGTGAAGAGCGTCAATCCTTGTTTGAGTTCATTATATGCTGTTGCATAGTCTATCATCCCTGCTGTTTCATTTCATGTGTTTGGTAGATAGCCGCTTGGATTGATGTTGATATTAAGATTTGGTATTGAATTAAGCATGTCGGTCGCTTGGTTGTTTTGTAATGTATCGGTCGCTTGGTTGATTGATTTCTGTATTGGTTGTTCGACATTTTTGGATACGAAACTGTTAACTGATTGGGCGATTGTAGCAAATACCTCATATACTCCATCGAAACTAAATTTCAACATAGTATACGCATCGAGTTTATAATCGAATCATTGGAGTGGTGGATTCTTGTATTTTGCTGTCATATTGAAGAAATCGAAGAGTGGAACATTCCATGTTCTTTGTGTTATCTGTTCGACTTTGGCTTTGATTCATTTTTCTCCTACAAGACCGATACTTGATTTGACTATACAGAATATCTTTCCTATGAAGTTGGCTACTTTGAGAATCGCTTTTATCTCTGGCATGATCTTAGGAATCTTTGGTGCTGGTGGCAATACGGGGAGATCCAATTTGATGCTCGGAATGAATGATGGAGGTTCCGGTAATGTCGGTGGTTCTGGGATGACCGGAATAGTAGGAAAGGTTATTGTCTTGATATTGACTGCTATGCTTGGCGGTTCTGGAATATCCGGAAGCTGTGGCAACGGTATCTTGATGGGAACGAAATTTATCTTTGGAAGTAATATATTCATTCCAAGTTCCATGTGTGAGAGATCGAGGTAGATATTTGGTATCTTGAATGGAGGGATTGGAAATATTGGTAGTTTAGGACAGAGGAAGGAAAGACTACATGAGTATGAACCGTAGCTGTCGTTGCTGCATTTGGAACATTTCTCTGATCGGTTGACAGAAAAATCTATGATGGCCTGCCATGTTTTTATCGTACCTACGATAAGGATAATCGCATCTACGTATGAAGAATATCTTGCTGCGTTGACGGTAAAGAAATTATTTATCCCCAATACAAAGTCTGAGAGTAGCGCAGATATTTCTGTCAGATATCTGTCATTGATATGTGTCCGCTCATAAAGCTGGGAAGGGAAGTCCTTGTATTTCTCTAGTGCGATGATGTTTGCTTTGACTGCATTTATCGTGCGTGTCATATTTTCCGTGATTTTAATGTTTTCTGCACTGGCTAGGGTTCCTGATAGTGCATCTCCTCGCTGATCTACGGTATACTGATTTTTTTCTATCCATAGTTTGAGATAGTTCACATATCTATTGATATCATCGCTGGTAAGTGCTGGAACTTTGATATTTACGTCCCTACTATCTATATTGACCAACGGCACTTGTTTGAATATGTCTTGGATTGCTTCGAACGGATTTCTTCCTATCTTCTGCGAAAGATTGCGTAAGCCTTTCTTGGTGAGCTTATCTGATAGGTTACCTGCTCATGTGTTTGATAGTATACCACCTGCACCAGTAAGATTTTGTATATATCCTGCTGATTTTTCTGCTGCTGTTATCGCTTTGTAGGTCTCAGAGAGATTGCCTATCTTATCGAATCATTCGAAGACTGTACTGAGATCGGGCAGATCTACTTGGATGGTCATCTTGGTCAGATTGTTCTGAATGTATTGTATCTGTCTGGTCATCCAGTCTTGCACCACACATTTTATGATACCTTGGGATTTTGCTCCGATGATTTTTAGATTTATGGTCTCTCATTTCTCGAGCTTGTATCCATTGAAGGTCTCTTGGGTACTATCGTATTTTTCATTGATAGGTTCGACGTCTAGGGAAATGAGTCATCCGAAATCTCCTTGAGGGACTGCTGATACGTAACTTACAAATCCTGCGTTTGCTGCTACCATCTTGAATGGCGAACTTGCGGTGTTGACTTCCATCTGTCCTCAACCTGCGGTTTTTACTATTGTTTTCGTGATCTTTGCTGGAGCGTTGCAGGCTCATTGGGTCGCTGCTGCTGCCATACTCTGGGTGTAGGTATCCATCTGTGGTTCCGCTTTGGCTCCCGTGGTTCCTCATCCACATGTCGTCAATGGTGGCAATGCAAAAACGATACAGTTACCTGCAATATCTCTAAATGGTTTCGGTAATTTGATACCCATGGAATATGGACCAAAACACATGGCCATTCCCATCCCGAGGGTAAGTGTCGGTACAAGATATAATCTGAAGAATGATGAATATGGTCCTCCGGGGACTCCCAGAAAGAATCCGTCACTCACTCATTTGAATGGATATCCGAAGATTCATGGGATAGGAAGATATCCGAATGGTGAAGGTCGATTTCCCGGGATATTGAGTAGAGGCATCCCTTTCCCTATCGTAGAATTGAGTGTCTTGAATACTGGATACAATGGATTAGGCAACTTAGGTACACATCCGAAAACATGATATTCGCCTGGTGCTAGAAATGCCTGATTGAACGGTACTGGCACTCATTGGCATCATTTTCCTCCGACGGTGAATCCTTGGCACATTCCTTCAAGTGTCGAATCTATCTTTTTGGAAACCTTCGCCGTCGCATTGTCGATAAAATTTATATTTATTGATGATCCACCTTCGTCAATCATCGATGAAAGCAGATTGCCAGGTCTCCATCATTCCATGTCGATCATGCTTGGTAATGCTGAGAGTCCGCTCAAACCGTCGATACCTGAGAGCTGGCTGATTAATGAATTCAATCCTGATTGTTGCATCGCCAATGCTCAACTCGTGTAATCATCTAATTCTTTTTGGATGTCGTCATCGACCTGCTGATATGATCTTTTCTTATTGAAGAATATCCATCTATATTTCTGGCATGCATCGCTTGCATTTACTATAATATCTGGATACCCGTCTTTGGAGATACTTTTCGGTTTTAAATCTTCATCTTTGACGGAGATACTGATAAGTTGCTGATCTGTATATTTTGCGGTATAGGAGAAACTCAATGACTCTCCTGCATTGAGCAGGATATTATCAATCATGAATTGATATCCTTGTGTCGGATTTCGCTGCATTATCAGTAATCATGTCTTACCTGCTGTGAAGAGGAACGATGGTATTTTATTTTCATCATCTTTGACTATCTTTCGCGGTCATTTCTGTTGGTCGATGTAGGTCAGCTTATTGCCGTTTTTCTTGGAGAGGATGGTTGTCGTTATGGTAACCTCATCACCGTCTTTTAGAATGCCTCCATCGATATCCGTATATTCTTTATAGATACTTACTGAGGTATTGCTTACATTGATAGGGAGATATTTTATCTGGTCCTGAGTCAATGCTTCATAGACGGGCACGCTCTCTAATGGATTATCGGTGAATGATGCTCGTTCTGATCATGTTTCTATCATATCTGTATTTCCTGTCATTATGGATTTTACTTTGTTCAATGTCTCGTCTTTGAGTTTCTTCATCTGCTCCTTGGTCATATTCGTTCATGGATCGGGAGCTTCTACATCTACCTCTTCTTGTACTCCTTCCATAGGGATAGGTATGCCTTTTCGGTGTACGAGGCTATTATCTTGTTGGATTACGCCGGCTGTTATTCCATAGCGTTTGACGGTCTGATAACTGGATTTCTGTCTATCATATCGTCCAGTATCGCAGATACCTGTCATTGTGGATACATAATTTGCTCCTTTGCTGGTGCTTCCTCCATAGAATACTTTGATGTCGCCATAGCTATCATTGGTCACGATATCCATTTTTCCGTCCTTATCCATGTCTTGCGTGAAAAATTGTCTGACGCTTGAAAGGTCGTCTGGATTAATGTTTTCCGTATTTGGTTCTGCATTGGCATTGAGACAGAGATTTTTTCCATCTACTGCGAATATACCATTTTCATTGAGATATATTCTTCATTTATTGTTTGCTGTGATAATTATAATATCTTCGTATCCGTTTCCATCCACATCTCCAACCCTTACATCTTTGATGGCTTGTGCGATGATCATCATCTCTTGTAAATCTTTGTAACCTTCGGTACCTCAATAATTTTTCAAGAGTTTTATCACTCCATCAGTATAAATTACGAGAAGATCTTTCAATCCGTCCTTGTTGGCATCTATTGGTACTACTCTGAAGATTGTCTTGTTTGGATCTGCAAAAATCGTTTGTCCTGCTGATGCGTCATACTCACTATTTGGAATAACGGTATTTTTATCTCTTCTTTGCAACAATGGATCTCAGAAATTTATGAGGAATTGTGATCCATATGGTTTGGTTGCATCTCCTACTGATTTTCCATTAGCAAAATTGGATACATTTTTGAAATCATTGGTGAATCCAATCCCTAACAATGCATCAGTACTGTCTTCGATAGATAAGAATCATTGCTTAGTGAAGGCGCTTGCATTGATGTAGATACCTATGCCTTGCGTGTTGGTCGATCCTTCAGTGAAGATATTTGTCTTTCCGTAGGTGACGGGATCCATTACATCTATATTTGCAGGTTTTGTCGTGATGTCGTTGGTACTCCGAATTAATAGCTTACCTATTGTTTTTCCGTTCATCGTCATTGTATATGTATTCATATCTTCAATTGATTCATTGTCTGCGTCTATCGATATTCTTGCGTCCATTGTCCCTTTGCTTAGGTCTATCACATCGGATCAGTTGATGGTGATTTTTTGGTTGGTCGCTATATTTCCCGTGATTATGCTATCCGTAGGTTCAGGGATATAGAGTATTCTATTCGCATTTTTTCCGAATCCTTTCAGTGATCAGGTATCAGCTATTTTTTGGATTTGATAACTTGAAGCATTGCCTACGTGTATTTTGGCAACCTCAGGCATCAATACTATTAATTCTTTGTTTTCTATAATAATCGAAGATGTTTTGTCCATGATGGTTTGAATCTGTGCGTGTGGATCTATTATGAACTCTATTTGTTTAATTTTGCTTGGATCTACGAGTTCTGTGGTCGTTGCTAGCAACTTCTTCGATTTGTCGGTCATGGTGTTGATTGCTTTGTTGTTTTCAGAAAAATATCATCGCTGATTTCATCGGTCAGTTCAGAAAAGACTGAGGTACATGATATTCAATTTTTCTTTTGGTAATAAACTTTCTTGGATGATGAATCTTTCATATCATGGTGATTGGTCCGCTATCTGTCTATCCTTGATATAGGCGAATACATATCCTTCACCTCCTGCTCCTGTTGCATTTGCGGTGACGGTATAGATGTATTCTGTTCCGCTATAGCTAAATTCTGCCACGTTGCTGCTTGCTGGTCAGATTACTCAAAGTTTGATGGTCGTAGCTTTCGTTACTTTATTGTTTCGCATATCCACGACATTAATACTTCATGTGCTATTTTTTGTTGTTGTGAGATCCATTCTTTTCTTATTTAATTTTACCAATACCGTCTTGGCAAGTCATGGATTTACTAGGACGGGAATATTTATTGGAACGCTTCATGGTATGCTGATAGCAATAATGTCGCTACCTGCTTTGAAACTAGGATATAGCGTGATGGAGAGTTTTCCTCAGCTAACGATGAAATCACTGCCTTTTCTGAAGGTAGTTATCGTTTTGGTAGTAGCGCCCCTTGCCATGGTTTTTTGTGTCACCGTCCCAGGCAATACTATTCCTTGTTTGCTCACGATGTTTACCACGGTATCCAAAGGTTTTCCGCTTTTGTCCTTGACGGTAATCACCAAACTCGGTATGTTTTGTGGGTTGACTTGTAGATAGCCATCTGCATCTTTGTATTGGACATCTGTTTCATATTTTGGAAGATTGTAGGTTACTTTGGATGGAGTTGCTGCTGCATTGCTGCTTTGGTAGAGTACCACGTTGTTTTGTACTACCGTGATGACTCCTTTGATTACAGTAATTTTTTTCTGGACTGTTTTGTTCGCTACCGTAGAAGTTCCTGTCGCATATCATGTCAGATCCGGAGTTACCTTTATCGTGATTTGTTTGTCACTCGATATTCATGTAGGTGCTTGATAAAAGAATCATGCTCTTGCAAAATCAAAAAACTTTATGCTAGAATTTTCACTCGATCCGTCATAGATTTTACCATCTCCGCTCTGGACGCTGATAGTATATGCTTGTGTGCTTATTCCTATATTGTTTTGATGGCTATCCAGCGCATTTACAATCAGTGGTATTTGTGATCCTTCCATGACGATATCTGGAGATTGGATCTTGATGCTTGCTAATGGTCATGGCATAGCGGTAATGATCTGTTGTTTGCCTATACATGCGTTTGTACTACCTGGCGGACATAATTCTATAATCAATGCGGTGATTCCTGCTTTCTTATCCGTCATAACGATATCGAAGGTCGATTGTTGGGCATACGGATTGAATGCTATCTGTCCCTTTTGCGTACATATATTGCTGGTGATTACCTTGCCTTTGGATTGGATGGAGAAACAATTATCTCCGGTTCATCGGATCTTCACATCAAGATTTCCTAGATCTTTTATTAGTCCGATCTTTAGCTGAAGGGTTCCTGTTGAATCTACGCTTATGATTGTCTTATCTATATTTACTACTGCATATTGGTTGATGAAATCATAATTGTACTTTGGATCTCGTTGTTTGCCGTACGCTTTCCATTGTCCTGTCGTCTGTGCTATTGTTTGCATCATCTCATTGCTTCCGATGACCGGTCCGAGAGAATTTTTGAAACTCACTTGGATCCTGACTTTCAATTCATTTTTGAGCCGACATGCCATAGCTTTGGCTCGAGGCGAATTGAATGTTTTGAAATCAAAAATCAATGCCGTGCCATTAGCATCTACTCATTCGCAACTATCTACTTCTGCTTGGAGATCTGCCTGGCTTGAATCTTCTGGTTCTTGTGGTACTACGGTTGTCGTGGTCTCTTGTGCACTCTGGATCTGCTGGATGAATGCTGGAGTAGGGTTTGCAGAAATATAATCCTGTCCGTCGGAATTGATATATCCTACTTCATATCCGGTCCTATTGTAGAGTGGTGTGATAAATCCTCACTGATCGTTACCATCTGTTAGATAGGTTTTTGTGACTTGGCTTATCTTATGATTGATATCGAAGCTACTTTTGATCGCCGTCATATCTTGGTCAACCGCAGTCTGGTACGATCTCTCTTGTCGTCAGATATTCTGATAGTAGAGCATCTTGGCTACTATCGCTAATTTATCATCGATGGTCGCAGAAGGACTATCTCCGTAAATCGCCTTTTCTCCGTATTTTGGGCTTTGTGCTAGCGTATCTAAAAATCCTCCTAGCTGATTGATGAAATAATCCGTTGGCAGGAGACTATAATTATGCGTATTGGGATTGGCTATCGAATCAAGCTGTCCTAGGAAAGTGAATTGTTTGGCATATGTCTGATAGTATTGTGATTTCTTCTTATTCTGAGCATCTAAGAGTATATTATATTCTTTGGCTTTGTTGGTGAGATATAATTTTATCGCTTCTTTTATCTCTCCTGTACCTTTCAGAATCAGCTTATCATTTACTTTTTTGAATACTCATACTTCATACAAGTTGGGATAATTCAGTCTTACCGAATCTCACCCTACTCCTTGAAATGTGATATTTCTGATGTTGTCGATAGGTCTATCTTGTGTTGTTAGATTCATGCCTTTATTCTTTTCTTTCTTTTCTGGATCATTGGAACCTGAGAATGTATTTAGCACCATCTTGATTGCTTGGATCTGGATTGCTAAGCTTCCCACTGCGAATGTCTGTTCCAGTTCTACGAATGGTGTCACGGTAACCACGCTGCCGATATCGGAATCATATCAGGAATAGAGCCCTATCTGCGCTATGCCTGTATTTATCACGGTGATATTTGTTTTGAGCGTATTTATCACAGAATCCAATACATCACAGAGTACTTTGTAATGGCTTGCATCGCATCCGCACACTGTCGGTAGACATGCAACAGATCCGTTTATCGCCGTCCTCATATTCTGGATTTGGACGATATTGTTGTTGAGCTTTCCTATGCTTGTATAGATGTTGCGTGCATTGATGAATGATGTCTTGAGTATATTCATGTTCGCATTAACATAATCCAGATTCTGTATTATATTTGTTTTTCGTGTATTCAGGATCTCCACTTTCTGTCCTTTCAGATTCTCCGATTGGATGATGCCAGAAAAAACTGCTCCTATGGTATCTATGTTTGCGAAGTTCACATAGGAAAGTAATGATTCTAATCCATCATTTATATTCGTAATTCTGGATTGCATCTCGGCAATCTTTTTTAGGTTCAGATTTGCTCAGCTCCGTGTTTGTGCTAATTGGAGTATACCTGTTTGTAGATAGCTCGAAAGTGTCGAAGGGTTGAATGAAATTATCTGCTGCATTCCGTTGTTTCATGAGGCTACTGCCAGCTTCACCTGAGTCAGATTATTTACAACACCTGTGATATCTAAGCTATCCGTTCCACTGAATTCATCATTTTTTTTGAGGATATCTGCTTTGGTCAATGAAAGATTACTCATCACTGAAGTGTAGAATTTATAGATATCGGATGGATCTTTGAATTTATACAATTCGATATCTGATATTTGATCTCGTGTTGGTGAGATATTTTTGACTCTCGAGTCTATCGTTTTGTAGGTATAAATAGACCCATATCCTCCACATTCTCCAGGTAAGACTCTGTAGATAATCGCTTTTCCTCATTGAATTATGCGCATTGGCATGGAATTGAAGAGCGAAAAGAAATTAGTTTGCGCATATGTTTTGGGTGTAGTATATTGCCATGTCGGACTTTCAAGGTTTCCGGCAGGGAATTGGTTTGGGAAGACAAGATCGCTTCCATCGCTCAAGGGGCTAGTGATGAGCGTCTGTATGCTACTGCTGTTTTGGATGTCTCTTGCTCCGAATTTTTCCTGTATCAGATTGGTATAGGTCATTAGTCCTTTGTATGTGTTTGCGTCCGGTTGTACTACATCGATTTTCTTGGATCATGCTATGCTGTAGATTGGCAATACTGCATTTTTATAATCGTAATTATTTAGCTTCTGCGTTGTGGCATCTAGATTTAACGGCGATGCTCATCATCGCATCCTATTGGAGAATCATGTGAATGTCTCGCATCCTCATTGGAGCGATGTATTGCCTATCACACATTTGTTCTGGGTTTTGCTATCATCAACTGTCCGTTGTCTTGGCCTTAGACAGATATTGAGCCATTTCCGTCATAGGAAATATTTGGAACATACCATTTTTCGGAGGCTCTGCTTATTGGTCTTATATTTGTCGTATCTCTGGATTTCTTCTATCGTGTTATTGAAATCGTATCATCTATTTGCCTCTGTCTGTGCTGAAAATATTTTGTACGATGCGCCTACGGATTGTCAGGATATCGGCACTTTCTGTCCGGCTATGGATGTCAAATTCTGGAATGTACCTCTATAGATGCTTGCCTGTTGAGCGTTGGTGACTAGATTCGCATTATTCCCGAAAAGGTAATTTTCGAAATAATCATATCTTTCCCGTGTACATTTCTTTCTTATTGTTCATCTTTTCTTTCCTTGGAAATCTAATTCACTCAATGGAATCGGGATTGTCATATAATATTTTTCCTGATCAATTTTTGTATTGAGTCCGCTTTCCAAATAATCATTCATCTGGACTAGGAGCGGTTGGACGTTATTGTCGAGATCCCCAAGTATTCGATTATCCTTTTGGAGTATTTTATCGGTCAAGGAACTATATTCTGTGAATATTTCGTTTTCGGTCGTTTTGTATCGTCTTGCGAGTGACGCTACATTGTCTTTTATTTTGGTGAGGAATTGTGCGCTGATTAGACCATCGTAACCTTTAAGCATCTCCTGCGTCGATTTTTTGAGGGTTAGCGTAGGCATGAATGATGTTATCTCCTGTGAGACCGATGCTGCTGTATCATTTCTTGTCTTCATGTCTGCAGCATATGTTTGGAGATCAGGATCTTCAACGTTTTGGAGGTCGGTCTGCAAACTATTCTCCACGTCGAGTGCTGCCTTATTATGTTCGTTAGTGAGCTGATTGAGCAGCAGATTATTGAATCTATGATATGCTATATCTTCTCAGAAAAGAAAACTGTTGATATAGTATTTCGTATTTTCCGGAATGAAATATTTTTTCAATCAGATATAATCCTCGTACCGGATTGCTTTATCGATGAATGTTGTCGGATTTTCATAGTATGATTTTACTTTTGCGAAGAAGTCATCGTATTGGGATGTTGTATCGAATTTTATTATGCCATGTCGTATTTCTGCTTGACCATTAATGTTTCCATTGGCTACGAAAAATTTTTTGCTCGCATCATAGATAAATTGCTGATTCTCAAAATCTACATATGGATAGATGCTCGGATAGACGAATCCGTTGTTTTGTACTACCGGCAAGGGAACATCACCGATGAGAATTGTTCCAATAAGCTTCGAACTGCTATCTTTGAGTCATTCGAAATACATATTCTCCAATATTTGTGAGATCTCCTGTGCTTTGACCTTTTTTGTATCTATAGGAAATACTATCGCCTTACTGTTTCCTATTTTTTGCTGGATATATTCGGTTGTATACCGTTGTATATCCGATTGGATACCTTGATATGTATCCTTATCTACGAATACTGCTATGATATTGGTCGTGCTTGGATTTTCTGCTGCATAGACCTTTTTTCGATCTATGAATGCACCATTCTGTAGCAAATTAGAAATTCCATAGATTGCGATCAATATCCGTACTGCGAGTTTGTTCGGTCAATTCATAAGGTGAGAAGCTGAATGATAAATACTCGATTATCGAAAAAAATATGCGATACATCACTATATCCAAAAGCATAGTAAAATAAACAAAAAATGGCTATTTTAGCCATTTCCAAATTGGGTTTTTGTGATGTAATAATGCTCGCTTTTTGTCTGCGATAAAAGTTGATAAAAATTATTTCTCTCATTCCCGTTCTTTGTAGAATTCTTCGAGATATTTTTCCATATAGATATGCCTGTTTTCTGCCATTTCTTTCCCTGTTTTTGTATTCATCCTGTCTTTGAGCAACAAAAGTTTTTCATAGAAATGATTGAGCGTAGGTTCGTTGTTTGTCTTATATTCTTCTTTCGACATATCCAAATTTGGTTTGATGTCAGGATTATATATTTCTCTGTTTTTATGTCCGCCATAATTGAATGTCCTTGCAATGCCTATCGCCCCCAAAGCATCCAGCCTATCTGCATCTTGCACTACATCAAGTTCCGGAGAGGTAAATGTTTGTTCCTGTTTCCCTCATTTGAAAGAAATATGTTTTATGATATTTTCTACATGCACGATAATATGTTCTTCTATCTGAAATGATTCCAAGAATTCTCTCGCTTTCTGTGGCCCTATATCTTCATCTCCGTCGTGAAATTTGCTATCAGCAATGTCGTGAAGCAGTGCTCATAGCTCAATGATTAGCATATCTACTTGTTCTGATTTTGCTATGTGTTTGGCTGTTTTCCATACTCTATAGATGTGCCATCGATCATGACCACCTTCAGCGTTGGCTAAGGTTTTTTTTACAAACCGGACTGTTTTGTCGATAATTTCTTGATTTTCCATGGTATGAAATGATAACATGATAAAAGCTGTGAGATGTTATGATGTATAGGTTATTTTAATCTATCCATTAATGATCATGATGCCATCATCCGGCTCCAGCTGTATGATTTCATAATTGATTTGCTTTTCTTTAAGAAATCCATATAATGATTCCAACTTGTTATGATATTTGATCACATCATCTATGACAATGACCGTGTGCGGTGAAATTATTTTCTCGATGATTTCCATATATTCACCATACTGGCTTTTCTGTCCATCGATAAATACGAAATCCACTTTCGCTTTCATCAATTTTTCGATAGGAGCCTGGCGAACATCATACGGATAGATGATACTATTGTAACAAAGTCACTCTTTGGCGTTTTGTAAGCTTTCTAAATATGCGGGATATGAGACTTCGAAAGAAGTTATCTTTCCTTTCCATGCATCGATTACTTCCGCCATGAATATACTGCTATATCCTACTGCACCTCATATTTCCATACATATCTTCGGTTTCCGCTTCATTAGCGATTTTCATAAGAACTTTTCCGTTGCTACGGATATGATCGGTATCTTCCTGCTTTCACATGTCTTTCTTAATGTCTTCAATATTTCCATTTTACTTTACCACGATTAAAATTCATTATTTATTTGATTGCAAATTTCGGATTACCAATTCGACTACATATCATCTGCAATCCATTGATTTATTTTTTTATACTTATACATTATTATGAACGAAACACAATTACCAAAACAACCTTTACCACAAACACCAAGACAACCTTTTATACAATCACCAAAACAACCTTTGCCACAAACACCAAGACAACCCTTAGTACAAACACCAAGACCGGTACCTTCTGTCGTTCAGACGACACCACCAAGACAACCTTTGGCACAAGCACCAAGACAACCTTTGGCACAAGCACCAAGACAACCTTTGGCACAAGCACCAAAACAAACATCTGCACCTATAACTA
>CAYXBC010000058.1:0-6243 GCA_964463255.1 uncultured Candidatus Peribacteria bacterium
CTCCCCATGTAAGTGCTTTACCATTAATATAAATGTCCAGCAAAGCTTCTTTAGTTATCCCTTTTTGTAAGATGTCATTAAGAGCTGGGTTCTTCGCATTCGCAGTGGCAAATACAGCATCTTTAGTAATTGCTATATCGAAAGCTCCCTTTGTAATTTCCTCAGGCTTAACATCTCGTGAAACCATCCCAATATCTACCATGCCAGCTAACGCGTCTGACATCCCTTTGCCAGCCCCACCAGCAGATATATCAATCTTGATATTTGGATTGATTTTTTGATATTCCTCTCCCCAACGCACCATCAAAGGATAAATAGCAAACGCACCAGAAGCTGAAATGATCGCTTTTGATCCTCCAGATGGTTGGTCCTTAGCTGATTGTCCTTGTGAAGACGGCTGGCATCCTGTAATAAAAATCGACATAATCAGTAATATGATCGATATCTTTGCAATTATTTTATTTATATATCTCATATGAGAATCTCCTTTAATATAGATTGTATTGGGTTAATTGAACCAAATCTCTTTTCTATTAGAATGTAAACCATACTAATCCTATAGGAATTCTAAAAAGTTTATCATCATTATTTTATAATGTCAAGTAAATTCGGGATTGTCAAATATCAAAAATCAGGTTTTAATTATCAATATGCTCGCAAAACGAATCATACCATGTTTAGATATTTGTAAAGGACGAGTTGTTAAAGGTGTAAATTTTATCAATATGCGGGATGCAGGTGATCCAGTTGAACAAGCACGAATTTATGATGCAGCAGGGGCTGATGAATTGGTTTTCTTAGATATTACAGCCACACACGAAAACCGGGATTTGGTTCTCGATGTTGTTCGGCGTGTAGCTGATACTGTCTTTATGCCTTTCACCGTTGGAGGCGGAATAAGAAATATTGAAGATATTCGTAAAACCCTTCTCGCTGGTGCAGATAAGGTAAGTCTTAACTCTTCTGCTATAAATTCTCCCCATCTTCTTACGGAAGGTGCTGAAAAGTTTGGATCTCAATGTATTGTCTTAGCAATTGATGTTAAGCGGATTCCGAATTCATCAGGAGCAATAACTTGGGAAGTGTACATAGGAGGTGGGAGAATGCCAACTGGCTTCGATGCATTGGAATGGGCAATCCAGGGTATTAAGCTTGGAGCAGGAGAAATTTTGTTAACAAGCATGGATGCAGATGGAACTCTTGCCGGGTATGATATTGAACTTACTAAAGCAGTGGCGGATGCTGTTCCAGTACCTGTAATAGCATCTGGAGGTGCGGGTACAATGGCTCATTTTGCCGAAATATTGACATCCGGTAAAGCAGATGCTGCTTTAGCAGCTTCATTATTTCATGATGGGACTATGCAAATTTCAGATTTAAAAAAATATCTTATTACCAAACATATATCTATCCGTAACACATGAAGGAGGGATTTTTGAGATCTTTTGATCCGAATATTGAAAAAATCCGTTATGATGAGCAAGGACTTGTACCTGTTATCGTACAAAACGCATCAAACGGGGATGTCCTTATCCTTGCATATGCAAATGAAGAGGCTATCAAACTTACTATAGAAACTGGTGGAGCCCATTTTTGGTCTCGAAGTCGCCAAGAACTCTGGCATAAAGGCTCAACATCAGGAAATATTCAACGAATCGTTGAAATTCGAGTCGACTGTGATGCTGATGCTATTCTTTATTTTGTTGAACCTTTGGGAGCCGCATGCCACACAGGAGAAACCAGTTGTTTTTTTAGAGTATTTAAACATGGATAAAAATTTCAATATTAATGACTTATTTAATCTTATTCTCGAACGGAGAACCAACCCACAACCAGGATCATACACTAATCACCTTTTCGATGAAGGAGAGGACGAGATAATAAAAAAGGTTGGAGAAGAAGCAATTGAGGTAGTTTTAGCTTCAAAAGCACAAAGTAACCAACGTGTTATTGAAGAAATAGCCGACTTAACCTACCACACACTGGTGCTACTTGCATATAAAGGACTAAATCCTTCTGATATAACAAGCGAATTACAAAAACGGAATTTAAAATAATGATGTGAAATTTTCAGAAAGAATCTGCCATTCTTTCATGCTAAGTGTTTCTGCTCTTCTTCTCGAGTCAATCTCTAAGCTGTGCAGCCAATGTTCCACAACTTTCTGATCCAGAACTAGACCATGCGATAATGCATTTCTTAATATTTTTCTCTTTTGCCCAAAACCTGCATTAATAAGGCGAAAAAAAATATCTAAATATAATGGATTAATTACGGGCTCATCGTAAATATCTATACGAAGTATGGCAGAATCTACTTTTGGAGCCGGAAAAAATGCACCAGATGGTATAAGGTTGACGATCCTCACTTTTCCATAAACTTGCACACTTAAGGCTAAAATACTCATCTTACCGGGTTGTGAACAAATTCTTTCGGCAACTTCTTGCTGAATCGTGAGTATAATCCTTTGAGGTTTTATCTTTGCCTCAAGAAGATGGCGAATAATCGCAGAGGTAATATAATATGGAATATTTGCTACAACCAGGTAATGATCTTTTTTCATTATTTCGTCAGGATTTAACTTCAAGATATCCCCATAAATCAAAGTTACATTTCCAATAGAATCAAGTACCTTTTCTAATCCCGGCGTCAACCGTTGATCAATCTCTACCGCCACTACATGTGCGGCTGAACCGGCTAAATAGCGAGTAAGAAATCCTAATCCTGCACCAATCTCCAAAATGCTCATATCAGAAGTGATTTCAGCCGCATTGATAATATTTTGCAAGGCATTAGGATCTACAAGAAAATTTTGTCCCAATTTCTTATCTGCCTTAATATTATATTTTTGTGTGATCTCCTTAATTTTAAAGGGAGGAATTTCCATAAGTTCAGACTACTTCTCATCTATCGACGAAATTAAAAAATATACTTTTACTTGCCGAGACCAATTCTCAAAATCAGAATCACTAAAACCAAGATCAATCCATCGTTTTCCAGGAACCCCACTACCAATATCTGCTATTTCAGCAAATCCGTAACCAGGTATATATATCTTAGCATTTTTAAAAAGCTCAAAATCTTCTCTAGTAACTGCAACAATCCCTTTGCTTAATTTCTTTCCAGAAGCTGTAGAATTGTTACAATGATTGGGTATACCGAGCCGGCATGGTGAATAGGAAGTAGCGTACATATCCAATACGATCCAGTATGTTATTTTGCTACCTGGTATATCTAATGTATGGGGAACAATTTTGGTACCAAGACCAATTACTTGTTCTTGGACATCATTCACAATCCATGGTGTTTGTTTAAATTGGGATACTTCTTTTCCATCAATAAATCTTATACGAGTACTTTGAACTGTTAAACCCATAATACCAGATTGAAGGATTTGCTTAATACCGAAGTCAATGCTTACGTCGTTTCGATATGAGACATGAAAAGGCGTTAGTTTCATGTCAAGGAATTCGCGCTCCTCAACACGATTCAATTGAATGATATCAGAGTCGGAGATAGATTTTCTGAACGCTGGTTGGCTATAATCCCATCCCTGAGGAACATTATGGATATCTGCCAGAATATCACCAACAACATTTCTAGCAGAAAGGATAGTAGTTTCGCCTTTATTCGTCTGAATCTTTATATTTTTTGCTCGCAGAAGTGACACATTAATAGTAGACCGATCAAAAGGAAATGATATCACTGTATCAACGGGTGGTAGAAGTCTATCCCCCTTATATACTGATACACCTACATCCCAAAGAGCTTTTCCAAGAGTAGAAGCTGAAGAACGAAATTCTTTGATCTTTTCGCCTTCTTGTAATCGAATTTTTATTGCTCTCTTTAGAGATATATTATAAGTATAATTTCGTTCTAACATTTCAAAAGGTAATGTCTTTACCCCATTTACAAAGATAGAATCTTCTGAATCTATTTTCAATTTTTCTTTTTGAATAATTTCTATGGGTATAAGAGAAACAGAATTGATACTTGTCTTCTTTTCACCTGCCTGTAGATAAATTGGTTTCGTATGATCCAAATGAATTACCATATCATTCGTAAGCCAAGTTCCAAAGCCTGGTATTAAATTATCCTCTGAAGTGTACGTGACATGTTCAGATTTAATTAAATCTCCCACAGTTAAGGCATATGTTGAAACTGAGATGGACTGTCCATCAATTACTATATCTACATTTTTTCGCAATCCAACTAATAGAACACATACTATTAACAAAAAGATAATGGCTATTAACATTAAGATAAAAAAAAACGAGTCTTCATACCATACTATGAGGAAAATTTCTAATGAAAAAAAGAAGCCCGGATAGGCTTCCCGACGGCACCCAGAGATGCCTCCTTACCGTTGCTTCCTCTCAGACCTGGCGGGGTTCGAAGGTTTCTGCCGCGCCGGACCCATCCGGGTAAATAACATTATACCCTATTTTTTTTCCAGTGCCAATTGATTTTTGCAGCAGTTCTCAATATGGATAAAAAGTGGGGGTAAAAGAATGCCAGGACAAAGCTGGAGAGAACAAAGCAAAGAAGGCAAAACGGGAAACGTAATGGAAAAAGAAATGAGATTTGGATAGGAGGAATCACAAATTAGCGGATACGAGCAAAAACGTTCCGCAGCGGTGATAATATTAATTCAGGGTCTAATTCAGGCTGAGGAGGGAATTTCTATTTCAAGTCCGGTGATCATAAAGTCGAGCAAGTGATCCCAATTGTTAAAAACAATATAGCGTAAAAGGGCATTGATATCGTGAAAGAAGAGCTCCCGTTTACGCAGTATCTGGCGGAGCAATTTGTAGCGCATATCGACAAGATTCAAAACGGTGTGAAATAGGAAAGCAAGCAAGTTGAGTGAGAGAAAAAAAGAAGCCAAAAACTGGCTACCATGCCCGAAGTTGTGCTCAAGGTGGTAGCCTTTGGTCTTGAGAACGTTGTTATTCTCGTTTTCAATCTTCCAGCGGGAGCGTCCATCTCGTGCGATCGCTTCCACTGTCGTTTCGAGTACATCAAAATCGGTTACAAAGGCATTACGATACACGAATGCTCCCGTTTCTTCATCCGTAATTGTGAGTTCGCACCAATTGACGAGCATAGCATTCGGTTCACCATTGAGAGGTAGATCATTGGCATAACGATACGTATAGATTTCACCCTGTTTACCATTCCAGCCGCGAACGGCATAGGTGGAAAGTGTCCCATTATTTTCCAGAAACTTTACGGTTTTATAGAGCATCTCATGTGAATCGGGCTTGCAAACCAGAATAAAGTGTAGTCCGGTGTGCTTGATGAGTTGGCAGAACGGTTGTCGACTAAATAAATCATCGCCCAGAAGGATTACCCCTTTACTGGTATAGTATGCACCATGTTTTCTCACCCATCGTTTTGCAGCTTCGATCTCACAGTCCTGCTTTTCATTCCCATCCTGCGGAATAATGAACTCCGGTTCCAGGCAGATGACATGCTCATTCCCCGACTGTACTATCACTGGCGTTATGACCCCGTGATAATGGTTGATTTCTTCATTTTTCAATGTCCGATGGCTACATTTGTCACATTGGATCTTCTTCGATGAAAAATATTCCGTCCCATCCAATGCTATCAACACTTTGTTTGAAAATGAACGCATCCCCTTGATTATCTCTGCTTTTTCTAGTCTGTTGAATATTTCTCGATACATCCCGTTTAGCACTTCCGGTGTTACCGGGTCGAGCATGTTTCGTATCTGATTGGCACTTGGTATGTGCATAACTCCAAATATGCTCTCCGCATTTCTCTTCCCTTTTGCTTTTTTCAATGTTTCCTGGTGTTCCAAAAACGACGCACATTGTGTAAAAAATACCGAGAAGGCTCCCATTCCTGCATCTTCCATTTTATACTGGGTGTTTTTTCCTGTTCGGCTATCCGTCAATTCGCCCATTTTTTCTTTCATTCGTCCGATCAACTTTGGTTGTGTAAATCCTTCTAACATTTTACTTCCTCTCTGTTAATAATTTTCCCCCACCTTACTACTTTTTCCCTTTTTGCATAAGGGTTTTGCCTCTCTTTTTTCCATATTGAGAATTGCTGGATAGAAATCGACCACTTTTTCAGCAGACTCCTAAGTACGCTCTGCGCTGCTTACCCTGACGACAATGGATGAATTGCGTTTTCTATTGAAACAGTAACTGCATCCATCCCCTATTTACGAATTAGTTATACATCCTGCGGTATAATAGACGGAGAGGAAAAAA
>CAYXBC010000059.1:0-12059 GCA_964463255.1 uncultured Candidatus Peribacteria bacterium
AATTATAGATTGAAACTACGGGAATATTATTACAATAATAAAAGAAAACATAGATGATTAGGAATGAATGGGCTAACGCCCATCCAAAAATATCGTCTATGTTCACTTATAAAAGTGTAACCTTGATTCTGCAACAGAATAGTAAAAGTCAAAAATTTGGTCATATTGAATTTATGCTTATATTGGCTATATTTTTTCTATCGTACTTTTTATTCTCTTTTCTTGCTTATGAAAAAAAATGTTGCGCTGAGCATTATCATGATTATTGCTGTTGCTGGTATGTTGTTTTCTGGGTATCTTTCGTATGGAGAGGTTGTTAGGAAGTCTTGTCCTCTTGGTTGATGCTGATCGCTTTTTGGTATTCCTGTATGTCTCTATGGATTTGTCATGTATACGATTATCTTCATCATCGATGTGATTGGTCTTTGTTCCCAAAAGAAATAAAAAAATTAGCAATTACGCTAATTTAGTTCAGTTTTGTTATGGCAGGCCATCATTGATGAGTCTAGAACTTTTTTTATGGACAATCCTAGTTTCAGCATTGAAAGCCTCAAAACCTTCCAATATGAGCAATTTGGGAGGGTTGATTGGTAAGTGTATAATTATTAGTGGGCTGGGTTTCAATAGAAAGCTACAAGTAAATAAAATAAATACTTTTGGCCTATCTTAATTTTAGAAGGATTGAAAGGTATGATAGCAATAATAGGACCCGCAAAAAACCCTAGAACTAATTATATATAATTATTTAGTTATATAAATAATATGTTATATATGCTTATATATAGCTGTATTTATGTCTTACTTAAAATGCATTTTAAGTGGGGTTGTTATTGATTTTGGTAGCTGTTCCTATAAAAAAATAGTAGTTTTATAAGTTAAGAACTACTATGTCACTATTAAATGAACAGCTTATTAAGAGGTTCCAAGAAGTTGGAGACCAAATCCATACAAATAATCCACTTATACTTGCAAGATTTTATGCTCCTTGGAATGACTGGGAGTGGTATCTCTCAGAATATCATTTGAAAGCTGATGTATTTTATGGGTATGTAGTAATGGAATGAGCTTGAAAGTGGTGCTATTTCAGAAATCCAGAGAACGAATGATTTACAGAATTTCAAATAGAAAGAGACCTCAAATTTACTGAGGTTTTTTTTATAGAAAGAAAAGACCCTCAATAAGAGGGTCTGTTTTTCTATATTTTTTTCTTTGATTTTGTGTTTATATTCTTTTTTTGTTTAAATACGTCTATAATTTCCTTTTGTTTCATAACGAATTTTTCCATTCTTTCAGGACTAAATTTAATTTTTAACCCTCTAATTGCTTCCTGGAATAACTTGTACCTAAGCATCGCTTTTCCTATACGAAAGTCCAAACAGAATACAGAATCGTGGGTTCAATATACTTGGAGCATTTCCTTGAGTTCAGTATATACTCTTTCTTTAAATTTTTTGAGTAGACCAATGTTTATTATACTTTCTGACTCAATATACTTTGGTGTATAGCGGAGGTGATAAGCATTTTTTAGTTCACGTTTGGTGGTTCCTTCTGTTAACTTAGAATCCAATATCGTGAGGTTAAAATACCTTCGTCAACTATACTTTCTATAATCAGAAATGAATACTTTTGGGACAAAAATAATTGGTTTCCCTTTGTTATCTGTTGGCAAGAAAGTTTTGAGTCTCTTCCGTGCTAGTAAATCAGAGTCTCGGTAAAATCACATATTAAACTGCTTTGTAGGAATGTTATATTGTTTGCATTGATCTTGTGTATAGCTACAAAGTTCATTTTTAATGATGTTGGTTACCATATCAGAGATATTATCTGGACCAATGTTTTCTACAAACAGGTTCATATCCAGAATTTCAGCTACAAGACCTTGCTTGATAGCATTACTACCGATAATAGCATCCAATAAGTCATTAGCTTTCTTTGGTCAAACACCCTTTCAGCTTAGTTTTTTAAAGCATACTCATAGATGAGTAGCATTTTCTTCTTTCATATGAGAGAAGAGTTTTTGGAGTTTTCAGTGTGCCTCATTTTCTAATGCTGAACGAACTACTTTCCAAAATGAGTCTAACTTTGTTAAACACTCTTTACCAAAAACACTCTCAGATACCCTTATCATCATAGGGTCAATGTAGAGGGGAGTGTCTCTTCCAGTGTCTACATTTAAAAAATCAGTTGCTCCATCGAGTTTGAACAATCAAATCAATTCCATTGGCAATAAAATAAAAAGATAAAAATGTAGCGTAAGTTCGCGACCATTCCTATCTTCTCCAAAAAAACTAGTAAAATGTCTTGATTATGTAAAACATTTATATATTGTTTAATCGTTCAAGTTAAACAACAAATAAGCTATTGAATAATGAGAGGTAGGTCGTCCAAACCTACTTTTTTGCTATCAAATTTATGATAGCAATTCGTTCATTTTCTTGTTCGAGAATATACTGAAGATGAACGACTATTTGAATAGTATACTTTGTAGGAGTAATTGCAAGAGATTTTGCAAACAATGTGTCTATAATTTTAGACATTTTGTTAACTTATTGTTAACAAAGTCTTGCAATTCATTTTTTTATGCGTATATATGGCTTATGCAACCAATATATTTAATCTCATCAGCACTCTACAATGGATAAAACACCTGGAACCCGTCTATTAGAAATAATGGCGGAAAAACAGCGAACTCAGGAGTATTTAGCAGAAATAATGTGAAAAAGTAGGACCAAGATTACAGAAATAGTAAATGGAAAAGAAAAAATAAATACGGAACGAGCAATCCTCCTAGAAGAGGCTACTTGAGAAAAAGCTAGTGAATGGCTTGCTTTACAGCAAATTATAGATTTAGAAGAAACTCAAGAGAAGCAAAAAAGTAAGATTGACGAAGTAAAGTGAAGGCTGAAATTATATGAAAATTTCCCTGTACACGAACTTGTAAGAAGATGAATACTAACTCCTACAAGAGATGTTAATGTGTTGATAAGTCAGACCAAACAACTTTTTGGTATAACTAACTTGGAAGCAGACTTATTTCCTCAGGCTACAAATTATAGGAAAAACGATTTTCCTGGTGTAAATAAAAAAAATCTTGATGTTTGGCTTAAGTTATCTGAAATAGCTTCAGTTAGGATTAACAATAAATTTTCAGTCCCTGCATATAATGAACTTGGGCTAACTGAGTTATTGAAAAAACTTAGTGGTATGTCTACCCAGGAAGAAATAGGTGTTTCGTTAGTATTTGAAGAACTCAAAAAGGTCTGAGTAATTGTAGTTGTTCTTAAACATTTTGAGAAGACAAAAATCGATGGGGCTTGTTATTGGAATAAAATGATTGATAAACCAGTGATAGTACTTAGTCTCAGATATCATAGATTAGACAATTTTTGGTTTACTCTATCTCATGAGATAGGACATATAATCAAACACCAAGATTTTCTAAAAACTAATGAAAATTCTTTCATCGAATTTGGTAACATTGATAGTCTTGGAGATATCCAAAAATTACAAGAACAAGAAGCAAATAAATTTGCTCAAGATGTTTTGATAGATGAAACCGTTTGGAGAGGACTTATCACGAACCCATTTTTGACTCCAAGAGCTATTTCTTTCTTTTCAGCACAAGGAAATGTCCATCCTGCTATTCTCGTTGGAAGGTTGAAATTTGAAAAAATTCTACCTTATGGGGTAATGTCTAGGATTACAAATAAACGTGTAGATGAGTGAATCCCTAAAGAGCATACTTTCTGAACTATGTAATTTCTCTTATTCAATACAATTTATATTTTAATGAGTAAATTTTGAGAACCCAATTCTCAATTATGTTATTGTTATTGATTTTTAGAAAATAACTATTATTATTCAATATAATATATCTAAGATTATTTTATATTGAATAATTTAAGGATGTTAGTAGTAAACCCAATCAAAGAGTTAAAACAAATTGAGTGAATCAAAAACCAACTTAAAGGAGCAGATAAAATTCGTGACCTTGTTCTCTTTGAGCTTGGGATTAACAGTGCATTGAGAATTTCAGACCTTTTAAAAACCCAAGTATGTGATGTATTTGATGAAAATCTTAATCCAAAGGAGAGTTTTACTTTAAAAGAACAGAAGACACATAAAAACGGAATTGTTTATATTACACCCAAAGTAGCTGAAAGCCTAAAGCTCTATAAGGAGAAATATCCTTCAGTCGTCACAAATCCACAAAACTATATATTCTTCCGTCAAAAAAGGTTTGATAGTAAAATAGAAACGATTGGAACAAATCATATCTCACCCAATATGGCGTGGAGGCTTGTGTCTGAATGGTGTAGCAGTGTAGGCTTGAAAGGGAACTATGGAACACATACAATGAGAAAAACACGAGGCTACCAAGCTCGTATGAAAGGAGTGGCTATGGAGCTACTACAGTTCCGCCTCAATCATTCTAGTATGTCAGTGACGAAAAAATATCTGGGTATTTCAGATTCTGAACTTCAAAAGGTGTGTTTAGAAATGGACCTGTAGTTAAATGGCCATTTAAGTCAAAAAACAGAATAAATAATAAAACAAATTGACAAAGATGAATATGAGATGTAAAAATGTTTGAGTTTCGTCCGTTCGGACCTCAAACTCTCTTTTTATTCTATATTTTTTTCAAATGACTGAAAAAACAAATGCATCGTCAGACCAAAAGAAGCCAGAAAGAAGAAAAATACCTAAAAGGGTAAATTTGGCTGACTTACCCAAAGTGTTTAAAGAAGCATTAGGTATCTCTTCAGAGATTAAATCAATGAGCGATGTTGTAGAAAAAGACCTGTTTATTCAGGAGAGACTTCAAAATACTATACTGGGGGGTGAACAAGAAGAACCCCAAAGATGGTATATACCAAGAATACTCTTAGAAAAAAGAAACACTAGGATTATACTACTTTCAAGGGCTTGATTAAAAACAAGAACAATACTGGATATGGTTAATGCTAGAGAGAAGAAAGAAGGACGAGGGATTTTAAAAAACACTCGTGCAATCAATAAAATTAGAGAAAAGTTTAGCCTAAAGCCACGGTCAATATATTATGAAAATGAAGAAGAAAAAATGTTAATAGAAGCCTGAATAAACAAACAACAAGAGGTTGTTGAAAAATGTCTTTTAGCTTTACAGGATGAGCCAAACGATAAAAAATCTATTAGAAAACGAGCTGAGGTGCAGTTCAAATTTATACAAATACAACAAATGTATATCAACACTCAATGATGGAATCGCTCAAGGTATTATAAATCCAGCCAAAAAAAAGAAAAAGACGAAGATGAATATGAAGAAATAGATGAATAGCCACTACTCTTATAATGTTCTCGAAATGTTTGTGACTTTCTATTTCAGGATTTATACTTTATGTCTAAAAACAGACACTATCATACATTTTCCAAATGTGAAAAACTTGGTATTTTCAGGAACCTTTTTATTACAGAAAAAAAAGTAGTATATACGCGATAAGGCTTTTTTCTTTTTTCAGAGACTATTCGTTGAATTTTATAAACACATACATAAAAGTAAAGAAACTATTTATTAAGTATACTCTTACCTTATTTAAAAGAATCTATAAGCGTTTCACTTATGTACTCTTCTTTTGAAATAATAAACCCAAAGGGACATCCTCAATTGATTTATTTTCTTAATCTAAGAATATGAAAAAATTATTAACATTACTTATAATTTCTTTTGTTATTTCTTTATGAGTTTCTTATTGATATACAACAATCTATATGAGTAATTGATGTTCAATAACAGCAGTCCCAAATACATTAGGATATAGTTTTGTTAATTCTTGTAGTTCTTCAAACATACAAACAAATCCTAATACAGAAATGTATATATCACCGGGATTAACAATCCCTATCCGTGAGCCAGAAAGACAGTTAAATGCTACTGAAACATATAATTTTATGATGTTTAAAATAATGCAAGAGAAAAATCAAATCACCTGATATACGGATAAAGGAAAATTCAAAATAACACTATTAGAATGTATGGATTTTTCACAAATGAACAATCCAGGTTGTTATTGTGATGATTGAGATTATCGAGACATATCAATAAAACAATGTATGTCTTTATCTAGTACTTGAAACAATAATAAAAATGAGTTGTTAAATGCTATTTCGTGGATGTATACTAATTGATTAACTTCGTATAGTACGGTAGATAAGTTTATGTGAAATGATTATCTTACCAGGGAACAAGCAAGTAAGATTTTTGTAAAGTTTGCTAATCGATTTTGAAATTATGATGCTGCCCATAAAAACAATCAATTTACTGATATAAAAAATGCAGATTCTACGCTTATCCCTTATATAGGGAATGCTTATAGTATGTGAATTATAAATGGAAAGAATAATAAATTTATGCCATTTGATAAATTAACTCAAGCACAAGCGATAGCTATAATGATTAGAGTTAAAAATTGACTACAAGATGAAAAATGAGCTCAATGGTATTCTGAGTATTATACTATAGCAGAAAATTATTGAATGTTTAGCTGATTATTCTTTGATTTTTATGGTCTAGATTCCACAAACATTAAAAGACAAGAAGTTGCTTTATTATTGTATAGATTAGCAAATACTAAGGCCGATTCGTGAACCTATATATTCCCTGATTGAGGCAAATATATTTGAGAATACAAAAATGACTACCCAAATGGACAATGAACATATATATATGCTAATTGAGATAAATATGTCTGAAAATGGATAGATGGTAAAAAAAATTGACAGTGAACACTAACTTATTCGGATTGAGATAAATATATTTGAGCATTCAAAAATGATATGTTTTATTGACGATGAACCTATTCATTTTCTGATTGAAGCAAATATATTTGAAATTTCATAGAAGGTATTAGAAAATGACAATGAACAATGACATTCCCAGCTTGAGGTGAATATATTAAATATGTTTGACTCCGGTCTGATGATAAGCCAAATTGACAATGAACAATGACCTATTCTGACGGAAGTCAAAAGAGCTGACAATGGGAAAATGGTATATATATTTGAAAATAATTCGTCCATATGTTTTATTTTTCTTACTTTCAGAATATGAAAAAGCGAAAGAATATATCATATATTATTAGTTGCCTGTTTATTGTAGCGTGAATGTCAACTACTATGGATGTTAACACAAGACAAATGTGATTAAGCTGGTTATTAACCGGAGTTGAAATAATACTATGAATTTTTGTGTATGAACGTATGAAAAGAGAAAAAAGAAACATTCTTATAGAAATAGTTCTTTTAACCTTAATGGCATCTCCAATCTTGCTTACGTCAACAAAGTTTTTTTGAGAACAACCAATTTTTGTGGTACCATTTGTTATAATAATTGGCATATATCTAACAAAGTGGATAAACAAGTATTATAAACTAAATCTTCTTTTGAAAATAGTCTTGTATATACTAATATGGCTCTGAATTGTATCAATCAAAATGTCAATGTTTTGGATGGTGATGAGTATTCAATCTATTTGAAAAGACGCCACATCAATAAATGTTTCACAAGATGAACTATTCCAAAAAAACGAAGAATGTGCTAAATACAAAGACAAAATCCAAGAAGAAATAAAGAAAGAACACGCTTCTATATGAAATCGAAGATTAGAATCATTATTTTATAGTCCAATTAAAAATAGTTGTATATATACTGTTATGAGTACCTCTTATCCATATACAAGCAAATATATTAAAGATTATTTTACAAATGAACAGTTATGAGGAAATTCACGAATCACCCCAGAAAGTTGTGATGCTAGTTCTACTTGAGATGAAGTATTAAAATGTAAACAAGACAATAAAAATAAACAACAAGAGATTGAACAAACAATTAGAAAACTCAAATGAGAATAATTCAAATAAGAAAGAAAAAGTATAAAACACATCATAAATTATGCAAGAAACTATAATTCTCACCATCCAATAAAACATAGAGAACGAGGTTAAATGTGTTTCACCATAAATTTTATAAGGAAAGCAACAAACCAATGTTTATTTCAGAAAGACGAATAGACTCAATTGGCTTCTTTTAAAAAATGAGAAATGGTACAGAATCATATTGTTTTATAAGCATAGAATTATATATTTATAGTTATATAACTATATATTTTATTGTTTTATAAAATTTCTATGGTTAAAAATAATCCTAAATCAAAACGGGGAAAAAATGAAGAGAAAAGAATGTCAAAAGTGAAACCTAAGAAAAAATCAAAAAAAACAATTTCTAAGAAATTATCAAAAATAACTTATGGACAACAAAAATATGTGAATCCATATGAGTATTTTATTTATGCAAGAGTTTCAAAAAAAGAAGCTGAAGAGGCTAAATCTGCAGCTGGCTCATCTTCAGGTAAGGAAACTAGTATTAAGGCACAAAAAGACACTATGTTAAGCGTTGCTCATCAGAAATGAATAATAATTCGTCCAGAAAATATAATTACAGAAAATGAAAGTTGAAAAAAAGGAACAAATAGAGAGAAATTTAATGAAATGGTAAAAAAGCTAGAAAAAGATGCGGAAATACACAGTAAGAATATGGAAAAGAGAAAATATGGTGGTGTGTTGTTTTGGAAACTAGATAGACTTGCAAGAAATTTTCAAGATTTCGCAAAACTAGATTTACTTATGGATAAGGGGTATGAATTTATCAGTGCCACAGAAACTATAGAAAATACATATACAGGAAGGCTTCTTTTCAGAATTTTAGCGGGTTTTGCAATTTATGAAAGTGAAAAACTTTCAGCGAGAGTAGGGTTCAGTTATGTAAAAAACCTTATGGCAAATGATTTTAAAAGACTTTGAGGTAATAGAATAATTTTTTGATACGAATTTACAAAAACGAAAGATAAAATAGTTCAACATACAGAAAGAGCGAAAATTGTAAAAGAAATTTATGAATGTTATGCAGAACAAAAGGAATTGATAAAAGACTGACATTTATTTTGAAAAAGTGCTTTTGATTTAACTCTTGAAGAAATAGAATCCAAACATTCGTGAAAATTACAGAAGTATATTAAAGCAAAGAAAAAAATTACTACACCTAGGAATCTTATTGAAAATATATTAAAAAATGACCGTGATATGAAGTATAATTGATATATAGATTTTGAATTGGATGTTAAAGATGAAATAGTCACTAATTTGTTCAAAGAAGTAAAAGAAAAATATAAAGAGTATGAAAATATAATTCTCAAAGGTACAGGACAGGTTGGAACCAAAATTTTGTTTAGATTTTTCTTTCCAGAGTTAGAGATTATAGAAAGCGAAAAATATAAATTTGTACAGGATAGTATAAATAGAGAATGAGAATCAAAGAAAACAATGATTCCAATAAAAGACGATAGGAAGGATGAAGCATTATTCTCATCGCTTATATATTTTCAGAACAAGTATTCTATTCGTGAATGAAATGTATATTTTAAGCCAAAAAAGAAAACTTGGCACTATAGAACTGAAGCTGGTCTTGAACTAGATGAAGAAGGGAAGATGATAAATGAAGAAATGAGTGAATGAAGAATTGAAGAATTTTTATGGCAAAATAATGAGTTATTTAAAAACATATCAAATCTCAGTCAGTCGAAAAGACAAAAAGAGTTAATTAAGTTTCTACAGCTAAGGCAAAATATGTATGAAATTTGAAACATGACTAAGTCTATTGGACAAGTTCGTGTATATGAAATGCAATTACAAACCCTCAAGATTAAGAGAGATGCTACAATGATTACTGATTTAAATGAGCTTAAAAAAGTATATGCAAGAATAGAATATACAGAAGATTTACTCGAAATAGCAAAGAAAAATCTTCGTAAAATAGAAGAAGTAAGAACTAAATTAGTAAATAATTTTGAAGAAATTATCAAGCCAGGTTTATATGCAACCAAAGATAAAGATTGAAAATGGACAACTCGTATAGCCAAAGATGAAAAAACAAGAATACTTAGAGGCTTAGGATATAGGTTTATGATGGAAAAAATAATTATTAACAAATCAAAAAGTACAATGGAGGTGCATTTTTACCCTGAAATACAAAGAATTCTATGACTCCCATCGCCGATAGCGACAATACACTTACCCAAGGGCTAAAAAATAAGTATTATGCGTATGTCAGAATGAGTGGTTGAGCCTGACAAAGAAGCAGAAATCTTAGTATACCAAGCCAAACAGACCAAATCAACCAATATATCCAAAGCCAAGACACTATAGAAATAGTTCATTTCTATGAGGAAGTTCATAGTGCCTATAAAGGAGATAGACCAAAATTTCAGGAAATGCTTAGAGACCTAAAAAAGAACAAGCATATTAAAGGAATAATTGTTATGAAATGGGATAGGATAAGTAGAAATCCTGATGACTATCTCAAACTCCAGAGAGTAAGAGGTGACCAATATCAAGTAGACGTTATTTCAGTCACTGAGCCTATGATAGGCTCATACCTTGGTAGGTATATGATAAGAGACTTACAAAATCGTTCAATTCTGTATAGTGAAGAGCTAAGTTTCAGGGTAAAAATAGGACAAAGAAAAAAAATGCAAATGGGTGGTTACTGTGGTAAGCCACCTTTTTGATATACAAAACAATCGGGTTATCTTATTCCAGATATAAATCAACAGAAAGCAGATATAGTGGTGTTTATATTTAAAACATATGGCGAATGAAAGTATGGTGTAAAAGAGGTAGCTAAATTAGTAAGGAATGAATTTAAACTCAAATCGTTTTGTTGGAGAAGCGTAGAAAAAATACTAAAAAATAGCTCCTATTATGGTATATATAACAAAAAATGGATACTTGGTAACGATGACTATATGTTCTTTGGTGCTAAAGAGCCAGGCATATATGAAGAATTTTTTGAGCTTAAATATATTCAGCCTCTTATAGATAAAGAGTTGTTTGACCAATGCCAAATTATCAGGATAGGGAGAAGCCCATATAAAAATAAGAGAACCTGAACATCTAAGTTTCCAAAGATTTTCCAATGCTCTTGTGGAAGGAAATTGTGTAGAGAGAATAAAAAGTGAAAATATCGTTATCTTATATGCCAGAAGCAAAAAAATAGTGTATTCCCTAATGATTGTTATGAAAGGACAACTGATTTGACCTTTATTGATAGCAAAGTTGAGGGTATTATTAGGAGTATGCTACCAACGTCTAGTGTCAGAAATGAAATGGTGGCATATATCGAGAATGATATAAAGAGTTTTAGTTTGAATAAAAACCAGAGACTCTCTGAAACACTACAACAGATAGATACCCTAAATACTAAATTAAAAATTATGACCCAGAACTTTACCAATGGGCAAATAAACAATGACGTGTTTGTTATCGCTTCAGAAGAGATAAGTAAAAGTATTGATAGACTAAAGAATGAGATTAAATGATTGGAAAATCAACAAGAATATATTGTTGCTTCAAAAAAAACCATAGATTTCATCCAATTGCTTGAATTCTATGGTTCTATCTTAGATTTTAAGGATGACCCTTTATGGAGTTCTAGGCTCTACTCTATCTTCTTCCACATAATACCGAACTCTATTATTAGTAATAGAGACATCAGTTCGTATATGGTATTTGAGCCGTTCAAATTTTGGCTAGTTCTAGAAAAATGTGTATGGCAGGGCGTAAGGGGATCGAACCCCTGACAACGGTTCGGAGTCAGCTAAAGCGGACCGAGAGACCGTCATATATTTGTAACTCATTATTTTTTGTAATTCAAGGGATGAGGGGTTCGAACCCCCGATAACAGTTCCGAAGACTGTTGTGTTACCGCTACACTAATCCCTCATATTTAAGTTTATAAAATTTGGATTTGTTGTTCGTCTTTCTATATGTCCACTATCTTTTATTTTTCTTTCTAATAGTAAAGCTTCCTCTTTTGTTTCAACTCTATAATATCAAATAAGATTGTCTATTTTTAGTATTCTTGTTGTTATTGTTTTTCCTCTTTTGTGTTCTTCTAATCTTCTTCTAATGTTGTTTGTATATCAACAATAATATCTTTTTCATTTCAAGATATATACATAATACATATC
>CAYXBC010000060.1:0-14227 GCA_964463255.1 uncultured Candidatus Peribacteria bacterium
ATTGAGCAACATATCTGATGGTGAGAGATAAAAATTGTTTCAATGGTTTCGTTTTTTATGTCATCGAATGAAGGATTGCTTCCTGTAATTTTTTAGCTTCATCTGTACCTATCCTATATATTTTGCCATTTTTCAGTTGTATTTCAACGGCATCCCAACCAGACACATTGTAGATCCGCATCTTGGGGTACAACGAATATCTTATTCCCCATCTATACCACCAATGATTCTTTACCGTTGTAGCGGACACTATATCATTGAGTAAAAATTTTTTCTTATATATACCATAGCCAAATTTGATTTGGAGATATTTTGCATCAATACGTACCTGAAGAGAAGCAAATGAAGAAAGAATACCTAGAATAAGTACCATTATAGCAGTAATGGCAAAATTTGTCCCGGAATCTACTGAGACAGGTTCGTTAGCGCTCGTGATATATATCCATGCAAAAAGTACCAGCATGGTTAGGGTAATGATTATCATCAGGTAACTGATTTGTGTGTGTTTGTAGTGCATGATGTATGTTTTTGTTGGTTAAAATTAGACGACCTATACATAAAAAAAAGGAGATATTTTAGTCACTGGTATATGAATGAAGCTTACAAACGTATATTTCTATTATGTGCTTCTTACATATCATTCTTTATTCTCTGATCGAATGTATCAGGTATGTTGTTCTGATTCGATAAACTTGTAGGGAAGTTTTATTTTTGGTTGGGAAAAAAGAAGGATGGAATTATATTTTTTCTTGAGAATATTTTCTTTTGCTAAACAATCATCGAGTTCTCCAGACAAAATAACTTTGTCGTATTTCAAGCACGTATTTAGTAATCTCTTATGAAAAATATCTATATTTTTTATGAAAATAATGCGTTCATGTATATCATCAAGTGATTTAATCGCTTCTAGACATAGTTTTTCATCGTCATCATGAATAACAATAACTTGCTTGTCTCTATGCTTTTTGATATCTTCTATGGTATTTGCTACTATGATATTTTTAGCGATTTTTTTTGTCTCTTGATAAAATTGTTCTTTTGCTTGAGGATATCAAGTAACTAATAAAACCTTGGATCATTGTAAAGCAAGATTTTCTATCAATACCATAGAATAATGAGATCATCATTCTTTGCATTTATAATGAATCAGCGCTGGAAGATTTTTTTCACTAAAATGATGTTTTGCATCTCAAACTTTCAAAAAATTAATTTTAGTTGTCATTCTTTTGCTGTTAATGTAATAAAAATGTATGTAACTACCCTTTATTTTTCATCTGAAGTACTTTGTTAAAAATTTATTATGGAGATGTATAGGATAGAAATTTTGGATGACTGGTGTTTTTGCAAGTTTTTCATATACTTTTTGATGTTTTGTATTTGAGTGTAAATTATTAATGGAAAATATATGAATTAAGAAAGAAAATTCAAAGTATAAAAAAAGCTCAGAAAAACTGAGCGAAATACTTAATAAATTCTAGGATGAGTATATGCCTCCACGATAATCTTGATCTTGATTTTATTACCAAAAGTAGAATATCTGTGAGACAATTCAGTTAACTGACTTCCTAAGCCA
Source organism: uncultured Candidatus Peribacteria bacterium (assembly GCA_964463255.1). Classification (GTDB taxonomy): domain Bacteria; phylum Patescibacteriota; class Gracilibacteria; order Absconditabacterales; family Absconditicoccaceae; genus CAJBLF01. Next base: position 1,574 of record CAYXBC010000060.1, read on the forward strand.
GCCCATTTTTTTTCAAGATCTTCTCTTTCGACAGGATTGCTTCCTAGATAATTATCTTTGTTTTCTATGATAATTTCTATTTTAGCTATAGGATCTCGTCCGTGATTTGTCACTAATTCGCTCATCTTACCATAAGTAAGATCATTCAGAGAGGATATTTCTATTGTCTCTTTTTTGCCTTTTTTTTGAATTTTTACTTTCATATAGTATATTTTTTTTCTAGTTTAGAATTAGATATTTTCATCTGAAAATCAAGTCTGGTTTCCTCTTTTGAGAGAGCTATAATCAAGTAGCAAGTGCAATAAATTGAGTTACAAAAAAAAGAGATTAGTTAAGGTATTAGTGCTTATTTAAACGCTTAACGTTCGCCGATTGTTCAAACTTTAATGGTTTTTCCGTTCGTTCTCTCAAGGACTGGTTAATCGAGAGCTGGTTTTCATAACCAGTTTTTATTATTTAGAATTCAATTTTTATTTACAGTTATTTATTAGTTCTATTACTTTTTTTTTGTCTACTGATCAATTTGTTTTCAATGAGGTTCAAACAAATGCTCCATCTACATATTTAAAATAATCTCTAATATTGTCTGATGAAGCTCAGCTTCATAGATATATTTTCCTCTTTCATAATTTCTCTCTAAGATTCTTTATTTCATTTAAACAAGCGATGTCTCATGAACATTCTCATGTGACTATTATTCAGTTAGATCAAGACTTGAATGCTTGATTTGCTGAATCATATAATGTTTTTTCTTCAATCATTTTTTTGTGTTTTGGATGAATATCTGTTAATAATTCTATACTTTCTGCTCATATTTCTTTTTGATATTTTTTTATCTCATTTGCTTGTGGATAAATTATTCCAGCATCAGATTCTACCAAATCAACAAAAGTGTCTATTCTGACAAAATTTGCATGGATGGCTTTGGCAATATCTAATGTAGCTTTCCAATCATTGTACAAAACACATACTCATAATTTTATTTTTGCTATTTTTTGGATTTCTTTGGCTATTTGTAAAAACATACTTTTTTCTTCATCTGAAATTACTATTTTGTATGGGATATCTGATTCATTAATTATACAAGCATATTGAATTCCTCCTTCTTCTAGTTGGGAAAGGTCATATATTCATTTTTTAATTACTTCTCTTAATTCATGATTTTTAATTCATCTTATTTTTCATAAGTGAATCATTCCTATGATTTTTTTATTCATTTTTGAACTGATTATTTTTATAAAGAATTACTTTCTGTTTTACCTCAAATTCATTGTTTATTCAGTGACTTTTTAATAAAATATTCGTCTTTTTTTCTTGTTCTTTTGATATGGTTGTATCTAGTAGTAGTCTACAAATGGTATGACTTACTTCGTTTATATTTTTGCAGTAAAAATTGCCTGTTATCTCCTTTTCTGTAAGTAATGAAAAATTGTTTCAGGGAAAGTCTTTAAAATACTTCTCTCAATTCTCTTTTCGATTATTGCTTTTGAAAAAATTTAATACATTTCATAAAATTCAATCATTGTTATTGATGACTAGTAAAACAAATTCCGGGTTTATTTTTTTGATCTTATTTATGACGGATTCTATTCCATTATCATCTAGATATTGTAAACTATGACAAAATAACAGTGTTTTAATTTCTTGTTTTGTGTTATTGAATTCAAAAAAATTTCATACAATTCTTTCGTGTCCTTTGGGAAGCTGAAAATCTTTATTTGAGAATTCTAATGGGTCTATATGAATAACTTTATTATCTCAGAATGCATTACTACTTATCTTTCAGGATCAACTTCAAATGTCTAATAATGGGTATTTGATTATATTAGAAAATCTTTTTAAAGCTTCCGCTATTTTGGATTCTTCGTCTGTGCTTTCTTTCATTTCTATTAATTCTGTTTTTTCTAATTTTTTCATGACTTAATAATTTATAAATAATGATTCATTTTCTCTTTTTTTGTTTTAAGATATTTCTCACTATGAATGTTTATATCTGCTATAATAGGTATTCTTCATGTAATAATTATTCATAATTTTTGTAATTGTTCTATCTTATCAGGGTTATTCGTCATTAATCTTATTGATTTTATTTGTAACTCGTTGAGAATTTCTTTTACTATTTTATAATTTCTGTTATCTACGGGAAGGTTTAATTTTTCGTTTGCTTCTATGGTATCATATCATTGATCTTGTAATGCATAAGCTCTAATTTTATTTACTAATCCAATATCTCTTCATTCTTGATTGAGGTATATAAGTATCCCTCATTCTTTACTAATTGCTTGCAATGCATAATCTAATTGATCACCACAATCACATTTTGTTGAATGAAAAATATCTCCTGTTATACAAGAAGAATGAATTCTACACAATATATTCTCTTTATTTCACAAATCTCAAAAAACTAAATAGCAGTGTTCTTTCTCTTTTTCGCTGAATCAATAAATTGTGGATAATCCATATTTTGTCGGTAGTTTAGCGTTAATTATTATCATAGTTTATATTCTATTGGTAAATTATTTATACTATATGTTTTATTTGTATTTTGTCAGGTATTCTTCTCAGAATTTATGTATTGTATTTGTTTTTTCAATAATTAATATAATAATATACACTAAGTATTTAGAAATCCCGCTTTTTATACCTTATAAAATCCTGTTTTATAATGCCTAAATCTATACCATTCCTTCATCTCGCTGTAGATATTGTTCTCTTTAATATTATAAATAATCAGCTTCATATTTTGTTAATTAAGAGAAAAAATATTCCATATGATTGATACGTTTGTTTGCCTGGAGGTTTTGTATCAAATGAGGAAACTGTTGAACAGACGGTAACAAAGGTTTTATATAGAGAAACTGGTGTTTTTTGCAATCATGTAAAACTTTTTGGCTCTTTTTCAAAACCAAATAGAGATCCTAGAGGAAGGATTGTTAGTCTTGGTTATTATTCTATTATATCCAATAATTCTATTCAAACTAAACCCTGAATAACACAACTTTCTGCGTGATTTTATTCGTTTAGAGAAGTTGGTGTTCTCGGTTTCGATCATAATGATGTTTTGACTGTGGCATATAATCAACTTCAGGAAGATGTTCAAAACTCTGATATAGTAAAATACTTTTTGCCTAAATACTTTACTATAGATCAACTTAAGTCTTCTTGTGAGGTTATTTATAATCGTAAATTCGAAAAAAGAAATTTTATTAAATATATAGAATCCCATTTTAAGATTCAGAAAACAAACAAAAAAGAGCTTTATGTAAACCATAGACCAGCTGCTTTTTATAAATTTATTAATAAATAGTTTTTTGCTTCTTTTTTCAAAAGAAGATTGCCCCAAGGGCAAAACACCCCATTTATAGCTCCGAAGGAGCATTTTAAAGCATTGTCCTTTAGGGGGAATATATGCTTCCTTTTTTGTTATGATACACGAGTATGTTATACAACGTCCACTTCTAGTCTGATGTCGTTAGATATACAGACAGAAGTTGTTGTGCGAGCGAGCTGAAATCGAGCGAATGTTACGAAAGACAAAATTATTTTTTTTAATTAGTAACCAAGAAAGATTTACCTTTTCTTAAATCATTATAAAGTTTCCTGATTTTTTTAATTCTAAAATTTTCTTCCAACATTAAGGTTTCCTCCCAAAATCAGACCACGATATCTTTTTTACGTTTTGAATATCTACGTTCAAGCAAAATTGCTAGTCCTTCATCTAAATCATCATATTCTCTTTTAATCCCTTGAAACCAAATATCATTTCATATTAAAATTAAATGAAATATCTCGTGAGCTAGTAATCTGTCAAAAGGTTCTAACTCTTCTGTAGAAGATACTCCTATAAGAATTATTCATTTATTAGCTTTTATTGTTTTAAGTAGATTATTACACAAAGATTCTATTTCTGAAAAAAAACTTCATTTTTCTCTTGGATAACCCAATTTCTTTAGCTCATTTAAACTGCATATTACTTTTTCTATTATACTTTTATCGTGTATGGCTCTTCCTGATAAATGTTGGATTCTATTTGTAAATTTGGTGGTATAAATGAATTCTGATAATTCTTTGGCAATTCTTTTATGATCTTCATCTCAAAATCCCCCTGAAAGGTAATTAAATAGATATTTTTTTTCTGCTGAAATAATAGTTACATCAAATTTAATATCAGGTTTTAATCCGAAGCTTTTTGATATTTCTTTAATTTTACTTAGAAAACTTCTTTCTCCTAGGTATTGATTTATTAGATTCTGTGCTTTCTCATATAATTTTGCGGAAAGTTTTATTATCTTTCTTAGTTGATTTTCAGTGCTTTCTATTGATTTCATAAGTAATATTATATTATAAATCTTAGGTAATTTACTCTAATAATTTTGTCTGAAGTAATATCGCCTAACGTTCCATCCTTGTCTGACGTGCGCATTTCTTTGCATGTTCAGACTGGATGTGTTGTCCGATTGTGCCGAATACCGCTATTTAAAAAAATTCAAAATTTCATTTGTTAGACTTTTAGAGCGGTCATAATGCAGTACAGAAATGCCAACTTGTTTGGCACCTTCAATATTTTCTGCATTATCATCAATGAACAATATATCTTCTGGTTTTTCTTTGAGTTCTAATATCAACCTTTCATAAAATTCTTTGTTTGGTTTTTCTATACCAATATCAGCAGATATCAAAATACAATTAAATCTATCTCTAAGATTTGTTTTATCTATCCATTTATTAATGGCTGAAAGATGATTACTTGCTATTGCAAGTTTTACTTTTGGTAAATGTTCAAAAATATCCGCTTCTCTTAATTCGTAGATATTTTCAATAATTTCTTCCACGATATTTTTGATTTCTTCTTTTGAAAGGTTGGTTTCCTTTATCGCCCAATTGTAATATTCATCGTTAGTATTGATGTTTCCAAATTGTTTTTCCAAAATTTGAGCAGTTTCCGATAAAGGATAATCGTTTTCTCTTATTAGAACTCATCCTAAGTCAAAAGCTATTGCTTTAATATTGTTCATTGAGTTTAGTATTTAATATAAAGTTATGAGGCATATCGGACAACTAGCTTCTGTGCGACATAGAGTGTCGTCATAGAAGCGGTAATTATATAAATCGCGATATATGCTTGCGTATAATGTATCCAAAACCGTAGTTTGTGCGATATCTTGATTTGTCCGTTTTTTGTCTATTTTTTTCTTTTTTTGGATGTTTATATTTTTACTAGTTTTTTATATCTAAACAATTGAAAGATGCAAGATTACTTGATCCAGCTCAGCAGAGAGCTTCAACAAAGAAACTATAGTCCGAGGACGGTAGAGATTTATTCTAATTGCTTGAGATTTTTCTTGAAATGGATTGATCATGATGTTTCCAAGATTTCTCGTGAAAAAATATTAGATTTTGTTTTGTTTCTTCAACATCAAGGTAAAGCGCCCAAAACGATTAATCTTTACAAAGAAGTCATCAAATTTTTTTGTCGTCAGATTTTGAAAGTTTCTCTTGGGCAGGAAATCAGATTATCCAAAGAACCTAAAAAATTACCTGTCGTGCTTTCTCGCTTTGAGATTCAGAGAATTCTTGATAGTGTTATGAATAGTAAGCACAAAACCTTGTTGGCGTTAGCGTATGGCGCATGACTCAGAGTTTCCGAGATTGTGTATCTCTGCGTAGGTGATATCAATCTTGATCAAAAAATTATTCACATCAAATCGGCTAAAGGACAGAAAGATAGGATAACACTTTTGCCAGATAAAATCATTGATGAAATCAAGGGATTGATGGAGTGAAAATCGTATAATGATCCGTTGTTCCATTCTGAACAAGCCTGTCTGTCCGCTAGGCAGAGCTGTCGTGCTTTGACTAAAAGGACTGCTCAACATGTTTTTCAGCATGCAATGACCAAAGCATGAATACAGAAAAAAGCGACTTTTCATTCGCTGCGCCATTCATTTGCTACACATTTATTAGAAAGTTGAACAGATATTCGTTATATTCAATCTTTGCTGGGACATTCGAGCATCAAAACAACTCAGATATATACTCAGGTTGCTACCAATCATTTACAACATATCCAAAGTCCACTATAGATATTGTTGTTTGTTTGCGTTATGTTCTTCCAAGCTACTTCCATAATCCATGTTCCCTTGTATATCATAGAAATAATAGAGATGATCTGATATTTGTGAATTATATACTATATCCAAGTATACACAGTATGGTAATGATTGCTGATGATATATGCCATTCATAATCATCTTTTTTTTTCAAGAAAAAAAAGTAAAAGCCAATACCAATACCTAACAATGCCAAAGCAAAATAGGGTTGTTTAAATCCTGATAGATAGCAACTATAAAAATTATAGCCAATCAATCCATATGCACATATTTTGTCTATTATTCTATATTCTTTTTCATCTGAAAAATGATAGAGTGTGGAAAATATACTCACTAACGCTATTAGTACTGTATAGACAAAAAGACTATGATAAAGTGCTATTCATAGAGGAAAAAGAAAGAATATATTACTCCATACTTTTGATTTTATCTTCATAATATCTGTGTATTGATAAATAACGGTATATTATTTCAGATACTGGTTTTTATTTGCATTATGTTCTTGCAAGGTGTTTCCATAATGGATGTTCCCTTGCATATCATGGAGATAATATAAATGGTCTGATGTCTGTGGATTCATTATAGCGTTGATACTTTCTCGCGTTGGATTGGATATTGGTGTCGGTGGGAGTCAACGTGTCCCTCTGGTGTTATATGGGTTGCTCTTGTCTCCTATCTTTTGTCCTATCACTGCTGGTGTGCACGTCGTGTAGGATTGTTTGAGACCATAGCAGAGAGTGATGTCTGCATCCAATGCCATTCAGATTTCTAATCTCTTGAGAAATATCCCTGCGACGATTGCTTTGTTTGCTGTGTTTCTTTCTTCTTTTTCTAGGATACTTGCTAACGTGATAGTCTTGTACCAATCTGTTGGATTGCTGACATTGTTCCGTACTCTAGTACCGAATGTCTCCAATTGTTTTCTTACTAGTTGTGGAATTACATCCTTGTTTTTGTCTACATTGTAGGTGTCGGGGTAGAGAAATCCTTCCAGTGTGGAGAGTGGAGCGTTAAGGGTTGAGGATGAAAGGAATGGGTAGGTCTGTTGTAATGATGTGATAGTGTTTGTATCGTTGAGATATTGGACGTAGCTTCATGGGGTGATATATCCTTTTCTTGTTAATGCTTCGTCGATATCGTAAATGGATCGTCCTTCCAAAATCGTGAGACGCAAATAATCTTTCTCTGATCCTTGCAATATCTTTTGGACAAGTTCTGATTTCGTGTAGCTGCCGCTGAAGGTGTAACTCCCTGCTTCGAGTTTGGAAAATGAGATATCGCGATGATTGAAGAGATAGAGTTTTATGCGCAGCTTATCGATGCTACTCATCTGATTGAAAATCTTTGAGACATTTTCTCCTTGCTCTATCGTTACTTTTGTGTCGAGCGTAATATTTTTGGTAAAGAGATAGCTACCTATGATGATAATGAGTAGGAGCAGTATCCGTCTTCAGCTATGCCTACCGGCAGGTGAAGTTTTAAGTTGTTTCTTGGTCTGTTTCATTGTCTGCATAATAAAATAAATGTCACTTATGGTAATTATATCATAGGTAAATTCAAATAATTAACTTATGGCCAATTATATCACACATGTCCACTTTGTGTCTTGTCCGTGTATTTTTATCCTTGAAAAAAAAATCCAATACTTTATGATGGTGCTTCACGATTTTTTGTGCATTTTTTTTATTATATAAACTAACGAACTATGTCTTTATTTGGAAGCAGTGAAAAAAAGTATGTGTACTTTTTTGGTGAAACAAAAGGCCTCGGAAAGGATATCCTTGGAGGTAAATGAAAGAACTTATCAGAAATGGTGGAGATGGGACTCCCTATTCCTAGCTGATTTACTATCACAACAGAAACTTGTGATCTCTATTATAAAAGCAATAAGACGTATCCACAGATAGTATTGGATCAGATTGAAGAGAAACTCCAGAAGCTTGAAAAAACTATGGGAAAGAATCTTGGTGATCCTAAGGATCCATTGTTGGTTTCCGTTAGATCCGGAGCTGCTGATTCTATGCCGGGAATGATGGATACTATCCTCAATCTCTGACTTAATGATGAATCAGTACAAGGACTTATCGAAAAGACTGGTAATCCAAGATTTGTACGAGATAGTTATAGAAGATTCTTACAAATGTTTGGTGATGTAGTGATGGAAGTTCCTCATCATGATTTTGAACTCGCACTCCAATCAGTAAAAGATGCTAAATGAGTTAAACTTGATACTGAGCTTGATGTTGCTGATCTTCAAAAAGTTGTTGCTTTATACAAAGAAGCAATCCAAAAAGCTACAGGTAAACAATTCCCGAGTGATCCAAGACAACAATTACAGATGTCTATTGATGCAGTGTTTGGTTCTTGGAATAATGATAGAGCTATCATCTATAGAAAACTCAATGATATTAGAGGATTGCTCGGTACTGCAGTCAATATCCAAGCGATGGTGTTTGGAAATATGGGGGAGACTTCAGGAACTGGAGTATGTTTCACAAGAAATCCATCTACGGGAGAAAATAAATTCTACGGAGAATTTTTGATGAATGCTCAAGGAGAAGATGTGGTTGCTGGTATTAGGACTCCTATGGAAATCGCAGAACTTGATAGAGTGATGCCTGATTGCTACAAAGAACTTGTAGATATCTATCATGGACTAGAAAAACATTATAGAGATATGCAGGATATGGAATTTACTATCCAAGAAGGAAAACTCTACATACTTCAGACAAGAAATGGAAAGAGGACTGCTGCTGCAGCAATCAAGATGGCAGTAGATATGGTTCATGAATGACTTATCGATGAAAAAGAAGCAGTACTCAGAGTAAAGCCAGAACAGCTTGATAGCTTGCTTCACAAACAGATAGATCCCGCAGCCAAAACAAGTGCTGAATTGCTTACTAAATGACTTCCTGCTTCACCAGGAGCTGCAGTTGGACAGATTGTCTTTACTGCACAAGCTGCTCATGATCGAGCTGAAGAAGGTAAAAAAGTCGTTCTTGTTAGGACAGAAACTTCTCCAGAAGATATCGTCGGAATGGTCGCTTCTCAAGGAATCCTTACTGCTAGAGGAGGTATGACGTCTCATGCAGCGGTTGTTGCAAGAGGAATGGGAAAAAGCTGTGTCGCAGGAGCTTGAGATATTGCGGTCGACGAACACGCTAAGACACTTACTGTCAAATGAAAAATATATAATGAAGGAGATATGATTACCTTGGATTGATCTACTGGAGAAGTATTTGCTGGTGGACTTTGAGTAATGGATCCAGAACTTAGCGGAGATTTTCATACTCTTATGACCTGGGCTGACAATTATAGAAAATTATTAGTCAGGACCAATGCTGATACTCCTCATGATGCTGAAGTCGCGAGAAAATTTGGTGCTCAAGGTATTGGACTCTGTAGAACAGAACATATGTTTTTTGCTGAAGATAGGATCAAAGCGGTCAGAGAGATGATTCTTGCTGATGATGTTGCGGGAAGAAAGAAGGCACTTGCGAAAATCCTTCCTTTCCAAAAAAAAGATTTCTTAGGTATATTCAAGGCTATGGCTGGATTGCCTGTGACTATTAGATATTTGGATCCTCCTTTGCATGAATTCCTTCCTCAAGAAGAAAAAGATATCGTCGAGCTTTCAAGAGATATGGGTGTCGAACTCGATGTCTTGAAAAAGAGAATAGATTCTCTTCATGAATTTAATCCTATGCTTGGACATAGAGGATGTAGATTGGTTATTACGTATCCTGAAATCGCAGAGATGCAGACAGAAGCAGTTATTTCTGCTGCGTGTGAACTCAAAAAAGCAGGTGTAGATGTCAAACCTGAAATCATGATTCCATTGGTTTGATTTAAGGCTGAACTTGATTTCAATACTGATATCGTCAGAAGAGTTGCTCAAGAGACTATGGACAAATATGGTATGACTATCGAATACAAACTTGGAACTATGATTGAAGTACCGAGAGGTGCACTCACTGCCGACAAGGTAGCGGAAACTGCAGAATTCTTCTCGTTTGGAACTAATGATCTTACTCAGATGACTATGTGATTTTCAAGAGATGATGCAGGTAAATTCATCAAAGAATATATTAATCAGAATATCTTCGAAAAGGATCCATTCCAGACATTGGATACGGAAGGTGTTGGTCAGCTCATTCAGATGGCCGTTGAGAAATGAAGAGAGACAAGGCCTGATATCAAACTTGGTATCTGTGGAGAGCATGGAGGAGATCCTCAATCTATTGCATTCTGTCATAAGGTCGGATTGAACTATGTAAGCTGTTCACCCTTTAGAGTGCCTATCGCAAGATTGGCTGCAGCACATGCTGCATTGAAGAGTGCATAACCGACTACCTAGTATGTTATGTTGATGAAAAAGACGTCGTATGGCGTCTTTTTCACTAATACTTGACTTTTATCTATTTTTTATTACAAACAACGCACTAAAAAAACAAAAAATTCCTACAAATTCTAAAAATTAATCCTTATGGCTAAGAAAAAAGCTGTTTCTGCAATTTTTGGCTCCAAGAGAAGTTTTTTGAGCCGCTTGCGTAAAAAACCTACAACGGGCACTTCTCCTATTGTCCATCAAGAAAAGTCATCTTTGGTTAAGACCATTACCTTTCCTCAGATTTCTAGTAGTGGATTGAGTTATGGAGCTCAGCACTTGATATTGCTGATACAACATCATGTAGATCTCCAAAAAATCAAAGTTCCCTCTACAAAACCATCTTGGGAGGTCTTAGTTCTTCTTAATCAATCGGTTGATTTAGTTGAAAAAAAAGAACGCACCAAGGAATTCTGTTCTATCCATCACTTTTTACTTGAAGAGCTGGATACTGTAGCTAAACGTGTTGGAAAGTTCGTAAGAACTTATCAGCCTCATAATGTACTTCAGATGTAATTGTTTTTGTTTTCTCAGTGCCTGGATTTTTTATCCAGGCGCTTTTTGATATTGCACTGATAGCTTAAAACATTACAAGATTATCAAGAGTATTCTATTTATTCCCCTTATTGACTAGCTTAGTATCTATGTGAACCTATCTTGGACAAAACTTTCTTATTGATGCCAAAGTCAGAAGTTATATTGCTGACAAGATATTGGCATTGTATCATAAGCTCTGATGTGATGCATTGATTGAGATATGACCTGGTAAGTGATCTATCACTAAACTCATTCAGTCTATTTCTGATCATTTTTTTGTGGTAGATAAAGATCCTACCTTTTTTGAAAATTGAACATTGAATATTGAGCATTGAGCATTCATTCTCTGAGATATTTTGGAATTAGATGTCGAAGCAATGCTGAAAGAGGAGCATCTTCTTTCTGCTAAGACCTTGGTTGTCGGAAATTTGCCGTATTATATCACTTCGCCTATCTTGAGAAAATTTTTTGGTGCACAGAATTTTTCCTGAGGAATATTTATGGTGCAGGATGAGGTAGGTCAGAAGCTCAGAAGTGATGCTAAGAAAAAATCTTATCTTCGATGGTTGATTAATTATTGATGTACGGTTACCTATCTTAAATGAGTTCCTGCAAAGTGTTTTAAACCTGTACCAAAAGTCAAAAGTTGTCTTATTCAATTGGTTTTGAAAGATATACACCCTAGTATTCCATTTGAAAAATTAATCGATTTTTTGGAACTGTTTGCTCCATTTAGTAGGAAGACTTTGGGAGCGATATATAAGATGATCCAAAAAAAATCAGGGAGCAATTTTACTATCCCGTCGGAATTATCTTCCAAGAGACTGGAAGAGCTTGATTGGGATCAAATCTGTGCTATTTTAGGATAGCATTTTTCCTTGAATATCCATGAAAACATCATACTATCATATTGTCCGAAGATTGTTTTTTTATATCTTTCTCTGCCGTCATGAGTGTCCATGTCTATAACTGAGAGAAATTCAAAAGGACTAAAGTACGATATCTTATTTTCGCTGTGATTTTCGCAAGCGTTTTCGTGCTTTCTCTCCTCAATAATAATATTGTTTGAGCATTATTAATTCTTTTCCTTTTGTGAGGATATTTCTATTATTCTACACTCAACAACCAAGTCATCACTATGACCATCCAGGAGAATCTCCTCCTTATCTGAAATAAGAGTTATCCTTTCACTTCCTTTGTATGATATGTAGTGGAGATCTATCCGGTTACCCAAAAAATCAAGAATGTCGTTTTGCTGACTCCGAAATCTCATCTCATCTTTACCTTCGATGATTCAATCGATACTATCAGGGATTTCCTTATCCAGCTTAATGCACATCTGCCTATGCTCGGTGATTATGCTCAGACGTCTCTCGAGAAACTTTCAAGAAAAATGAAACTCTAGGGAATTTTAGAATTTCTAATTTTCAATTTCTAACCTTGCCTGCGGCAGGCAGGTTTCCAATGTAGGATTTGCTACAATGAACTATTGTATCTTATAATAGTGCATAAGTAGACACTACCTTCATCCAACATCCATCATCCATTTATCCTCGCAGGGGAAAATCTACAATTAATTTTTACTATTGAACGTTCCCCTACGAGGACAAGAGAATTTAG
>CAYXBC010000061.1:0-8447 GCA_964463255.1 uncultured Candidatus Peribacteria bacterium
AATTATAGATTGAAACTACGGGAATATTATTACAATAATAAAAGAAAACATAGATGATTAGGAATGAATGGGCTAACGCCCATCCAAAAATATCGTCTATGTTCACTTATAAAAGTGTAACCTTGATTCTGCAACAGAATAATTTTGTCAAATTTTGAAGGACTTTTTTTCTATGTCCTCCGGGAAATTCATTGAAAATGGGGGGAATATCGGTAGTATAGCCTGAATGAATGTATTATTCAGATTTTTATCTTATTATGGCTGGCAAGATGAAAGATTTAATATTTCTCGGCATCCAAGGATGCGGCAAAGGTACTCAAGGTAAACAGCTTTTACAAGAATTCCCAGATACGATATATATGGAGATGGGTCAGCTCTGTAGAGCATTGATGTCCAATGATAACTGTATAGGAAATTATATCAAAAATATTGTAAATAATGGGCTTATGATTGATAATTTCATTACTCATGATTTGTTGCATTCTACCATACAAATCGCACAAAAAGAAAATAAACAAATCATGATGGACTGATTTCCTAGGATGATGGAACAGGCGGAATTTATGATCAAAAAAATGGAAGAATATCATAGAGATTATCTTATTGTTCATTTTGAGCTCTCCAAAGAAAAGGCTTTGGAAAGGATGAAAAAAAGAGCTACTCTTGAGTCTCGCGTAGACGATACTCCGGAAGCGATGGAAAGTAGAATCTCTATTTTTATCAATGAGACACTTCCTGTTATCAAGTATTTCCAGTCTCTGGGCAAGGTCATCACCGTCAATGCTGACGGCAGCATAGAAGACGTCCAGAAAGAATTGAAAACCAAACTAGGGCTTTAATTTCTCATATATCCCATGGCGAAACTCCTCACGAGAGTAAAAATAGAGAAAATATGATATGGATGAGTATGACTTGCGAGGATGAGCGATGGGAAAAGAATCCTCATCAAATGAGGCGCTCTGCCGTGAAGTATCGTGGATCTCAGGATCGTCAAACAGAGAAAAGATTATGTAGAAGCACATATCACCCATATCCAAGAACTTGATCCCACTATCGTGGATGGAAAAGTATTCTGTCCTCATTTTTTTTCTATGCTCTCCTCCGACCAGTCACCCACAGAGCCATGGAAAGTCGGCTGCGGATGATGCAAATGGCAGATGCTGAGTTACAAAAATCAGCTCAAACTCAAGGAGGATATCGTCAATGATGCATTCACCAAGATCAAGAAAAAATTACCGGAACTTCAGATATTGTCTATCATCTGATCTCCTCAGGAAAAAAATTATAGGAACAAAATCGAATTCAGTTTCGGGAAATATATAACTAAGGGACCAGGAACCAATATTGTATTGTCAGATTGGAGTGTGGGATTTCATAAGCAGGGAGAATTTAGCAAGATTATAGATATCGATACCTGTGCGCTTATCTCTGATGAGGCGAATCGTATATTTCAATATCTCAAGGAACTCTGCAGAGCATCGACACTTCCTGCATATGACCAGATGACTCACCAGGGATTTTTTAGACATATCGTCATCAGAGAAGGGACTAATACCCAGCAATTCCTCGTCAATCTCGCCGTCGCAGACAATAATCTCCAAGAGCAGGAGAAAGCAACATGGGAACTTTTCCTCGAAACCCTCAAAGCAGATCCTTTCCTCAAAGCACACGTTACAACGCTTGTCATCACCTATAACAACGGCGTAGCAGATATCATCAGATCGCAAGAGTGCGAAACCAAGACATTTCGATGAACAGGAGATATTTATGAGAAGCTTATCTTCAAAAATACTGCGAAAAACTCGCTTACTACCGGAGATGAAAATCTTCCAACGACAGCGGAATCTGAGTCTGAGATCTCATTCAGAGTCTCTCCATTCTCATTTTTCCAGACCAATACGCTCTGAGCACAACAGCTCTTTAGTCAGGCGATGACTATGGTCGGAAATATCGAAGGCACAATCCTTGATTTGTACTGTGGAACTGGGACTATCGGCATCAGTTTCCTCAAGGTTGGAAAAGGCCAGAAATTGGTAGGTATAGAGATTGTCCCAGAAGCGATTACTGATGCACGATATAATGCGAAGATCAACGGCATTGAAAATAATGTCGCATTCCTCGCTACGCCCGCCGAAAAATCATTCACTCAAAATCCAGCAATCAAAGATAAACTCACCAATCTCGGACTCGTCATCATCGATCCTCCCAGAGATGGTCTGCACAAAAACGTCGTCCAGATGATCTGCGATCTCAAAAAAGAATCTGATTTCAAATTGTTATATATTTCCTGCAATCCTGTCACTATGGTTAGGGATATCGAACTTTTGATAGCTTGAGGATTTAGCATCAAAGAAATCCAGCCGGTGGATATGTTTCCCCAGACCCATCATATCGAATGTATCTGAGTCTTGACATAAATAATCTAATACTTATAGTATCTCCTGTTTTTTTATGTATAGCCACTTGGTCGTATGAAGCAGGAAGAACAAAGATACCGTGAAACCAAAATCATCTGAGATATTATCCATGATATCTGACTTCCTTCTGGAGTAGAAAAAATGAAACTCGATACCGCTGATTTCGTTGAAAGCGTCCTTGGTATGCTTTCTTCTTTTGCCCTGAGGATAGATGAACTCGATCCGCGATATTCGCAGGCCGGACAATTGATTATCGATTTTGACAGAATTTTCTTGGAAGAGCAAAGAACACTGCTCAGGAATAGAAAACTCATGAAAGAAGGACAGCTCTTTAGAGGATATGTGGAAGACCATATCGCCATGATGAAATCCGTCATAGATCATTATGAATCCGAGTTTAATCTCATCCGTGAATCGCTGGATTGCGTTACTATGACCTTCGCTGATCAAGAAGATCAATATGAATTTGAATATAAGACTGATACCTTCAATACCTTATATACTGAGATCTATATCGATATCGCAGAAATCCTCTACTCCTATGAAAATCTCCTCAAAAATACTGCATAAGTATACTATCGCTTGCTCTGGGATTTGTAAAAAAAAAGGATATACTTCATCATAGATTTACTTTCTCATCTTGACCGATGCTGCATATCCAAAAGGATGTCTCACTCAAATCCTACACAACGTTTGGCGTGGAGGTGAAGGCAGCATATCTGGTAGAAATCACTAACGAACAAGATATCCTCGATCTGATTTCGACAGAAATTTTCACTACCCATCCACATCTAATTCTCTGATGAGGCGCGAATATCCTTTTTACGAAGGACTATCCTGGACTCATCATCAAAATATCCCTGAAAGGTAAAACCATACTCAGAGAGCAGGGCTTTTCGGTGATCGTCAATGTCTGAGCAGGAGAGAACCGGCATGAGACCATGATGCGATCCATAGAAAAAAAATTCGCAGGCGGAGAAAATATGGTCCTTATCCCTTGACTCGTCTGATCTGCACCTGTAGGAAATATCGGTGCTTACGGCAAGGAAGCCAAAGATATCATCGAGGAAGTAGAAGGTATCGATCTCTCCACGGGAGAAAAAAAAATACGGACCAATAAACAATGTGAGTTTGCTTATCGCGATAGTATTTTTAAACATGCACTCAAAGATAAAATTATCATCACCTCAGTGAGCTTCCTCTTCAAAAAATACTCGCAGACCTATATCCCTACGATCGACTATAAAGATATCCAAGATCGTATCGCGGTTCTTGGCAGACGTCCCGAACTCTTATCACCCAAAGATATCGCTGAAATCATCATCAGTATCAGAGAAAGTAAGCTTCCCGATTGGACCAAAATTGGCACTGCAGGCAGCTTCTTCAAAAACCCTGTTGTCTCCAAAGCTCAGTTCGATCCCATCGTTTCGACGTATCCACAGGTCAAAGGCAACGAAGTTCCCGAAGGTATCAAATTATCCGCAGGTCAGCTTATCGAACTCGCAGGATACAAAGGCAAATCAGAGTGACCAGTCGCCACCTATGAGCAGCATGCCCTCGTCATCATCAATACCTGAGGCGCGACGGGTGCACAAGTATGGGCGTTCGCGCAAGCAATCCAGAAAAAAGTTAATGAGATGTTTGGCGTGGTGCTGGAAGCGGAAGTGATTATTTTATAGAGAAACCGGGGAACAGGGATCAGGAAAGATGGATTCCGGCCGCAATCTGGGACGCCGGAATGAGGGAACGAAGAGCAAGGACTAGGAAGATAGAAACAAGGAAGATAGGGACTAGGAAGATAGAAACAAGGGGAAAGGGACAAGTGTTATCTTCTCCTCTAGGAATCCATTATAAAAAAACCTCCACTGCATCATTCCGGCGATACGTGTTGCGGCCGGAATCCATGCTTTATAGCTCTCGTAGCTATGGATTCCGGCACCAATTTCATAACGCCGGAATGAGGTACTAGACTAAATATAAAGAAAAAAACCCGCACCGAAGTGCAGGCTTTTTTTTATGTTCTATCGTCGATTGACGAAGATTAGTAGACGTAGATGTATCTGAGTTCACCTAAGTTCTTTCCGTATATACAAAGTCATGTACCATCCGCTATTGCTGCAGTATCTCCAGCGACGAATGTTTTACATAATTTTACATCCTCATAGTTTGTCGCACCACTAAAGTGACCTGTTGTCGAATTAGCAACCCGATTTGATCATCCTTCTGTCTCTGTCTTTGCCATCACCACGAAGCCATTATTATCAATTCATCATTTCCTAATCGATACATACCCATATTGTCCTGTTTCTATAGAATTTGTAAATCCAAAATCAATCCTATTGGTTCTGTTAGGATCTGAAGGTATGCTATTCATTCCTGCTGATATTAAAGATCCAGTAATAGCATTTAATGATACTCAATCGCCAGCAGGTAATGATGAATTATCTATCTGGTATGCAACCAATGCTGCACCTACTTGAGCAAGATCAGCTTTACGAGCAACATCGTTGGCTCTTCCTCTTGCGCTTGCAAGTCTCGGGATAAGTGCTGCTGCCAAGATACCGATGATAACAATTACGATAAGCATCTCTATCAAAGTAAATCCTTTTTTGGTGCTTTTTTTTGTTGTTTTACAGGACATGATATACAAGAAAAATAATAAAAGGTATGGATGATAATGAGGTAGTAATATGTAATTTGAGAGGAATTGCAATAGGTCACTATCGCTTCCCTATTGACATATTCTCTTGTCTTTATGGCATATATCCGATACTAGTAGATGTAGATATATCTGAGCATATCGCCACCATTTTTATTGTATATACAGACCCCCGTAGAACTTGCCATAATTGCAGATCAAGTTGTTATTCAGACAAAACTTTTACATAATTTGCTGGCAATATCTTCTGCAGTACTTCCCGTAGAAATCCATCCCGTGTTTGCATCTGAAACCCGATTTGATCCCCCTTCCGTCTCTGATTTCGCCATCAGAACGAATCCATTGTAGTCTATCCCTCCTTTGATAACTGGTAAGTACGAGTATTGTCCATCAGTAAATCATGTTGCTCATGTTATACCATAGGTAATATTTCTTCATGGCATAGGATCACTCGGTATACCATTAATTCCTACCGACATCAACAATCCTGACATATTCTTCAAGTCTCAGTAGTACATCGTCTCTTTAGGAAATTTCGCATGGTCGATCTGATATGCTACTAATGCCACCCCTACTTGAGCAAGATCAGCTTTACGAGCAATATCGTTTGCTCTTCCTCTCGCGCTTGAAAGTCTTGGAACGAGGGCAGCGATCAAGATACCGATAATAACTATGACGATAAGCATTTCAATCAAGGTAAATCCTTGCTTTGCATTCTTTTTTTTTGTTGGAGAAAACATCTGATGTAAGAAAAATATAAAAATTGTTGAAAGTTGTTTGCTCTAAATTAGCGAATATAACATTAAATTCAATAGTATTTTTGTGAGAGCAACAGGTTTATAGGATTATCTCTCCCTCTGACACTGGCTATGCATCGTCAGCATATATCTGCCTGGCCCCTCCTGAGTCACTGCTCCCTTGATTTCTAGCATCGTGAGTATCTGCATCACCTCCTGTGTATCGAGACGAATTGCATCTGCAAGCTCCTGAAAAGCAACAGTTTGATTGCGGGTCATATAGGAAACAATTTTCTGTTCTTGATCCGTGAGGATAGGGAGTGGAGAGTCGAGCATGGAGGATATTTTTGCTGCAAAATGCGTGGCTAAAAATCTATGAAAATCTATGATCGGCTTCACCTGTCCTGACTCGATGTAGGATAATATACCTCTGCTCGTGGGTGCGAATATAGATCCCGGCGTCGCATAGACTGGTATATTATTTGTCAAAGCACATTGGACCGTAATCAGACTCCCTGATTTCTCGCCCGCTTCGGGAAGAAAGAGGACATCAGCTAGCCCTGCGATAATGCGATTCCTCTGAGGAAAGGTGTACTTGCTCGGTTGCTCGCCCAGCTTGTATTCTGAAATTACGAGTCCGCCGGCTGCTACAATCTGCTCAATCATCTCTCTTTCTGGTCTTTTGAGATATCGTCACAGTCCTCACCCGAGGACGGCTATCGTAGGTATCTGCTGCTGCAAGGAAAGCGTGTGACAACGGGTATCTATACCATCCGCCATTCCTGAAATGGTCACGATAGCATAGCTGTCTGCTGCCTCAAACAGTGATGCCACCACCTGATCGCCGTAGGAGGACATCAGTCTGGGACCCACTATGCCGAGCGTTTTTCTGTTGAGCAGGGAGATATCTCCTGTATAATAGAGACCATGTATTTTGGGTCTGATAGGAAGTAACTTGTTAGGAAAATCAGTATCAGAAGCAAGTATCGCTCCTATCTTATGCTCCGCCATCCGGTCTTGGAGTTTGGCATATTTGATGGGGTCATATTCGGTATCCTCTTGGATTTTGGACAAGGGAAGCTTGGGATCCAGAGAATAAAGTAGCGCTTGATGATTCATGAGTCTTTGCTTTGATCTAAAACCACCTGCTGATTATAAAAATTTCTCTCCTATTTTTCAATACATACTTACTATTATTCTTCTGTCAAAAATACTATTGACAATATCTGTGTATAGCATTTGTGCTTGAAAAACCCTATAAATTTAACTAAGCTTCTGCTTACAATTATATTTTATGCCCTGAGAACGATTTCATGTTAGTGAAGCTCAATAATATTATCATGTTTGCTATGATTGCATTCTTTATCTCATGGATTCTCTATCCTATCTATATCTCGTTATTGAAGAAATTTAAATTTGGAAAGACTATCCGCGAAGCTGCTGTCACCTGAGAAAAATCTCCTATATTCACTCAGCTCCATGAACATAAACAATGAACGCCTACGATGTGAGGCGGTATTTTTTTGATAGTGATGCTCCTGATGATAGGGATATCTTTCGTCCTCAAGGACCAGTGATTTATCAATAATACCCTTTTCAATAGACAGGAAACATATATTCTCCTCTTCTGATTCTTTAGCATGGGGCTGATCTGACTGACGGATGATTTCCTCAATATCAAATGATACGGTGCAGTGAAATGACTCAGCGCAAAAGCGAAACTCATAGGTATGGTTATTTTCTCTGCATTCATTAGTCGATGGTTTTATAGCAGATTAGGCATAGATTATATCAACCTCCGGCCTATCGCTGGCAAAGTATCCATCGGCCTCTTCTATCCTCTCCTCACCTTCCTGGCGACCATATCGATTGTCAATGCCATCAATATCACGGATGGACTCGACGGACTTGCAGGAGGACTTATGACCGTCATTCTCTTTGTCCTTGCTGTCATATTATTTTTTAACCAGACCTATATCGCTGCGACGGTGATTGCTATCGTGATGGCTATGCTAGTAGCGTTTATGTTCTACAATATCCATCCTGCAAGGATCTTTATGGGTGATAGCTGAGCATTTGCACTCTGAGGACTTATCGCATCATTACTCTATTTCCTCAATATGAGGATGGGTATTTTGATTCCTTTCATCGTTCTTTTTTCATTATTTATCATAGAATTATTCTCTAGTTTTCTGCAGATATTTTGGAAAAGATATTTCAAGAAAAAATTATTTGCCGTATCGCCACTCCATCATCTCTTCGAACATCGAGGAATACATGAGACGACCATCGTTATGAAAGCATGGTTTATCCAAGGCATTCTCGCAGTCATTACCATCATCATATTATTCTACCAATTTAATAAGACGTTTATAAACTAAAATAGACAAACAAAAAATACAATATTGAGTATTCGTCCCTGGTTCCCGGTATCTGGTATCTGGTCACTGTTCCCTTTTATAGTTTATTTGTGTTCTTATGAATAATAATAGAGTTATCAACGTCCTTACTTTCATTGCGAAGTTTTTCTTTATCTGACTTCTGCTCCAGTTTTTTCTCCAGACCTTCGTCACCTACAAATTGGGGCTAGATTGAAATCTTCGGAAAGTAATCCGGATGTGGAAAGAGATTATC
>CAYXBC010000062.1:0-5239 GCA_964463255.1 uncultured Candidatus Peribacteria bacterium
CATGTAAACAATAGATATCTCCTTGCATGATTTTTTTCTCAATTTGATGAAAAAGTTATACCACAACTCTATAACTTGCTTGATAAATATTATAAAATGTGATTTGATGTCTTTCAAAAAGAACTTGCAGAATTGGTTTCTGATACTGATGTAAAAAAAATAGTTGCTTTTGTGCAATGTAATTTCGAGAGGCTAGATCCTAATCTCGTAGACAATGATCTCTATCGCAGATGATACCAAGAATTACAAGAAGTACTTCGTTTTGTCGATGGGCTTAATCAAGAAAAAAAATATACTATCATCTGGGATCCTTATATTATTAGGGGTTTAGATTACTATACAGGTACGGTATATGAAACATTTTTTGATGATGATATTTCTTTAGGAAGTATTAGTTCTGGAGGAAGATATGAAAATCTTACTTGATATATCAATCCCAAAAAAAGTAATTATTCTGGAGTAGGATGAAGTATTTGACTTTCAAGAATGGTCTATCTGATCTTAGAAACTATGAAACCTGAACATACAACTCAAACTGAATATTTATTCGTACATTTTCCTGAAACTATACAAGATATCCTTATGCTTGCAAATGTTTTCATTAATGAAGGTAAGAATGTAGAAGTCTATCCATCTGCTGAAAAATTAGGAAAACAATTTGCTTATGCAGATAAAAAATGAATTCCTCAAGTTGTTATTTTCGGTGAAGGTGAGAGAGATTTGAAGAGATATAAAATCAAGAATATGAAGACTGGCGAAGAACAAGAGATAGCTTGGTAATATTGTTGTATTTTTCTTAATTGCTTGATTTCTCCTGTTAAGTACATATAAGTTGTTACCTGTTTTTTTAGCTTCTGAGTGTACATATGTCATTACTTCAGTTCATCATTATTGTCGCTGCTGTCGTATTCATTTTGTTCTGATTAGACCTCTACAAACGCAAAAAAATGAATATTCTTCATTTCTTCGTTTTTTTTGTCGGTGGCGGTATGATTGTCATGTTTGCTTTCAACCAGACGCTTCTTAATCAATTCGGTAAATTCTTCGGCTTGGCTAGGGGCGCTGATTTGTTGGTATATATATCGCTCATCCTCTTATTCTACTTCTATATTGATATCCTCAATAAACATACCAAAGATAAATTTCAATTGACTAGACTTATTTCTCAGATTGCTATCAACCAATGATATAAAGATAATAAGGAACAAATCGCTCATCGACATAATATTGACAGAAAAGATGATTTTGTATTCAATATTAGGGTTTATAATGAAGAACAGGCTGTTGGCTCGGTAATCGATGAAATACTAGCTGCGTGATTCAGAAAATTAGTCCTTATCAATGATGGCTCGAGTGACAATACCTTACACGTTCTTCAAAGCAAAAAACAACAATATCCTGATGCTATTATCATAATTCTCGACCATACTATCAATAGATGAGGTGGTGCTGCTAATCAGACCTGATATAATTTCATTAAGCACTATGGTGACGAGCTCAAAATCAAACGGTTTGTTGGTTTCGATTCTGATGGTCAGATGGATGTCAAAGATATGGAGACTTTTATGAAACATATTAGTACTGATGAATCTTTGTGATTGGACCTTGAAAATAAAAAGCCTGATTTGTATCTCTGATCGAGATTTCTAGAGTGAAGCAAAGTGGAGAATATGCCATGAATTAAGAAAGTGATCCTTTGGATAGCAAAGTTAGTGACCAAAATTTTCTATTGAGCTGATGTCTCGGATCCTCATAGCTGATATAGGGTGATTTCGCTTCCTACATTGAGGAAGTTTGTCATTACTTCTGATGGTATGCATTACGCTAACGAAGTGAATGAACAGATAAAAAGGCATCATATGAAATATAGGGAAGTGCCTGTCCATATAAAGTATACAGAATATAGTATCCAGAAATGACAGAAGAATTCGAATAGTATCAAGTTGGCAGGAGAGATGATTTATAAGAAGATTTTTTTCAGGTAACTATTTATGGGCATTATATTATTTATTATTTATTTTTTACTTTTTCATTATTAGAGGTTATGATTGATCTAAAAAAAGTTCGTGATGATGTCGAGGGATATAAAAAAATCTGTCAGTATAAAGGTAAAAAGATTGATGTAGATGGAGTCCTTGTACAAGATGACCAAAGAAAAGAGTTCCAGCAAAAAATCGATGCTATGAAATTCCAACAGAAAGAACTTGCTTCCAAAAAAGATTATGAAGGTGCTAAGGCTTTGAAATCAGATATTCAAGCATTGGAAGAACAGTATGCAAGCATTGTGGCTGATCTTGATAAAGTTTTATTGACTATGCCTAATACAGCACTTTATTCTGGTGTGCCTATCGGAAAAGATGAAACGGAAAATGTTGTGGTCAAAACATATGGGGAAATACCTCATTTCGATTTCGAAATTAAAGATCATCTGACTATTATGAAACAATATGATATGGTAGATGTGGAAAGAGGTGTTAAATTGGCTTGAGCTCGTAGCTATTTTCTCAAAGGTGATGGTATGCTTCTTGAACAAGCTGTACTTCAGTATACTTTGAAAAAACTTGTAAAGAAATGATTTACTCCTATGAATGTACCTAATATCGTTAATCCTGAGTGTCTTGTCTGAACTGGATATTTTCCTGGTGGAGAAGAAGACGCTTATCGATTAGAAAGAGATAATCAACGATTGATCTGAACTTCTGAGATACCTGTCACTGCATATCATATGGATGAAATCTTGGATGAGAAAGATTTGCCTAAGAAATATTGCTGATATTCTGCCTGTTATCGCAGAGAGGCATGAAGCTATGGAAAAGATACGGCTGGTCTTTATAGGGTCCATCAATTTATGAAGGTAGAACAGGTGGTAATCCTTCCTGAAAATGAAAAGATGTCTAATGAATATCATCAGCAGATATTACAAAATTCCATGGATGTCCTTGATGACCTCAAAATCCCTTATCGTGTACTTCAGCTTTGTAGCTGAGACCTTGCTATAGGAAAGTATAATTCCCATGACTTGGAATGCTGGATGCCTTCTCGCAATGCTTATGGTGAAACACATTCTGTGACCTCTTTCTTAGATTTCCAGGCTCGTAGGCTTAATCTTCGTTATCGTGATAGTGAAGGAAAAATAAAGTATTGTTATACTATGAATAATACTGCTATCGCAACTCCAAGAATTCTTATTGCTATCACAGAAAATAATCAGCAAGCCGATGGAACCATTAAGATTCCTGCAATATTGGTTCCTTACATGGAAAAAACTGTAATTACGTTAAAATAAATATGTACTTATCTTCTTCAAAGCTTAGTCTCGTGACTAGGCTTTTTTTTATATAAGAAACAAAAGTCATTTGTAATTGAAAGTATTGAGAAAATCTTTATATGTTACTTGCAGTATTTTTGTCTTATAAAAAAAATATATGGCACCTTGCTAGAGTGGTCCAATAGACGGGTCTGCAAAACCTTGGTTCGCCGGTTCAAATCCGGCAGGTGCCTAATATCTCTAGCTTAAACCAAGCGATAAACAACAAGTTCCGTCGCAACAAAAATCCTTCTCAAGAGGATTTTTTGTTTTAAAAAAAAACAGCATATTGACTTTATTAAACAAATATATAAATAATACACATTTATTTAATTATATCTCTATGACAGAAAACATTGGTGATTCTGATAGTTGTTATCTTGAACACATATGACGTAAAGAAATATTTGTTAAAGAATATAAGAAAGATTATATAAATAAAACAATATTAGAAATATATCACACCTTACATCATTATATGTATACAAAAAAGAAAGAGGTATATTTTGGTGATATAAGTATTGATGGGAGAAAAATTGATATACGAAGCATTGAAATACTCGATCTAGATCCTCAATGAATATACGAAACAAAAAACATAGAAACAAAAGAGACTATGTTAATAACAAATCCTACCTATGTTCCATGAAAAACATTAAATGAATATGAAGATCAATTAGGAAAAGAAAGAACATGGGCTATATGTGAAGCAATAACAAGATATATAGAAATAATTAGCAACATAAAATTTACGGATATGTATTGAGTCACACCAATAAACGTCAAAGTTAAGATTAGGGGCAATATTGCAAACTTAATAGTAACTGATATGAGTTGTAGTATAAAAAAATTTTTTTATAGCTGAAAAAATGCTGTTATATTAGATAAATTATTTAACATAAATAATTAATATAGTTATTTTCAAATAAATTTTTTGCCCATATACGAGACTAAAACATCAGGGATCTTGATGGTTCCATCAGCTTGTTGGTTATTTTCTATGAGAGCAATAAGAATCCTTGGCGTAGCGATAGCAGTATTGTTCATGGTATAACAATATTTTATTTTTCCTTCACTATCACGATAACGAAGGTTCAACCTACGTGCTTGGAAGTCAAGAAATGAAGTAACAGAATGCGTTTCTCCATACGCATTACGTGAAGGCATCCAGCATTCCAAATCATGGGAATTATATTTTCCTATAGCAAGATCTCAACTACACAGTTGCAATACACGATATGGAATTTTGAGATCATCAAGAATATCCATAGCATTTTGTAGTATTTGCTGATGATATTCATTAGACATCTTTTCATTTTCTGGCAAGATGACAACCTGTTCTACTTTCATAAATTGATGGACTCTATACAATCCTGCCGTATCTTTTCCGTACGTACCAGCCTCTCTACGATAACATGCAGAATATCAACAATATTTTTTCGGCAAGTCTTTTTCATCCAAAACTTCATCCATATGATAAGCTGTCACGGGTATTTCAGATGTTCAAATTAATCGTTGATTATCTCTTTCCAATCGATAGGCATCTTCTTCACCACCAGGAAAATATCAAGTACCAACTAAGCATTCAGGATTAACAATGTTGGGGACATTCATAGGAGTAAATCATTTTGCTACAAGTTTTTTCAAGGTATACTGGAGTACTGCCTGTTCGAGCAACATACCATCACCCTTGAGAAAATAACTACGGGCTCAAGCTAGTTTTACTCCTCTTTCCACATCTACCATATCATACTGTTTCATAAGCGTCATATGATCTTTAGGTTCAAAACCAAATGTTGGAACTTTACCAAATAGTTTGACCACCACATTTTCAGTTTCATTAGTACCGATAGGAACACTAGAATGTAAAGCAGTATTTGGCATAGTTAACAAATCCTTATTAAGTTCAGCAACTATTGCTTCATACTGGGA
>CAYXBC010000063.1:0-8443 GCA_964463255.1 uncultured Candidatus Peribacteria bacterium
TAATGACACGGCCACCACCCACACCTACCCCTCTCTATTCGTCGGCAGCGTCAGATGTGTATAAGAGACAGCCACTACATTCACCCCGCAGCATTGCGGGGCAAGACACTCCATAATAATTTTCAATTTCCCCTCCTTCGAGGACAGGTAACTTCTAAAGATTGTTATTTTGTCAGTAACTTGATGACTCATTCCTTCATCTGCTTGAGTACTTCAGCTTTTCATTCCTCAGGTATCTCTGGATTTGTCTCAATAAACTCTATTACTGCTATCTTCATCTCTTGGGTGAATTCATGTTTAGTGATTTTCTCAAATTTTTCAACAGCTTGGTACCATTGTGCGAAGATTTCTAAGAGTTCATAATCATTACTGCTTATCTGGTAGACCATTCCATTTTTGTTAGGTAATTTATCTGCTTTGAGGAAAATACCACGGCGTTGCAACATATCTATTCTTACATCTAGATCTTCTTCATATGCAAGATAGTGTCCAGCGAGCGGAATCTGGATTTTGATGGAATTGAGTGCATCGCCTTTATCTTCCCATTTCCCATATATTAACATCAATCCAAAAAAATATCCCAGCAGACTAATTTCATTAGCATCATCTTCTATCCCTGATAGTATCATTCCTTTTGGTGTTTTTTCTATACTATATGCTATTCATAATTTTTTAAATATTGTGTTTTTTTCTTGTTGTTGAACTTCTCCAAGTCAGGGAATAAAATAATATTTTTTCCCTATTTCTTCATCAAATCATTGGAACATTTTCATCGCTGTATTTATCCCTGTTTTTTTGTATTCTTCTGAGTTTTGGAATGGTGTGCATAGTTTTTTGAATTCTTGATCTTTTATATATACCACACTCATAGTATCTCCTAGATTCTTTAGATTGATAATCTTTACTTCTTTTTTGTGGACTACTATCATTCATTTGTCGAAATCGGAAAAGGTATATCCGCTTACTTGATAGGTATATTCCTTGGTTTGTGGGATGTTTTCGTTGGCAATGGTCAGAAGATTGTTTTTGTCTATTTCAATTTTCATGCCTTATACACATAAATAAAATTGATTATTTTCCCTTGAGTATCTTATACAGCAATACTATTTCCATAAAGTTTACCATCAGCGCCGTGCCTCCGTAACTGATGAATGGTAACGTCAATCCTGTGTTGGGTAGGATTTTTATATTTACTCAGATATTTACGAAAGCTTGGACCATAATCAACGATAGTATTCCTATGCCTATCATTTTCTTATGTTCATCTTTCACGAAACGCAAATTTGTGAGGAAATACCATGCGATATAGATATAGAGTCACAAAAGGACCATATTCCCTACGAACCCTATTTCCTCTGAGAATGCTGCGAAGATGAAGTCGCTCTGTGCTTCAGGGATGAATCAGAATTTTTGCAGTCATTTTCCATATCCTTTTCCTGCAAAACCACCTCATCAGATGGCTAATAATGCTTGTTCGTTCTGTCGTCAGATCTGCTTGGCTTGAGGATCTACCTTCGAACTTATGAAATAGGTAAATCTTTTCTGGATATACGCGAATCTATCACTTACCATGCCTGCTAAACTTCCTGCTATCAATCCTAATGCGAGTCCTCAAAATAATATCCGTAAGATATATTTGATTTTTGCTCCCGCATATCGGCACATAATCAATCCTACAATACCAAGAATCATCACTGTTCCAAGATCTGGGATTAATAAGAAGACCAAGAAAAGCAGGGCATTGAGTACTATGAATGAGATAAAGAATTCCTTTGTGTTGACCTTTTCGCGTTTTCTCATCAGCCATGCTCAGAGAAAGAGTACATATCCTAGTTTGAAGAATTCTGCTGGTTGGATGTTGGGAAGGAATGGAAGACTTATCCATCCTCTTGCTCCATTGAGTACGATACCTACATGCGGTATAAATACTGCTAGCTGCAGGAGCATCAAAACGACAGCTATAATAGTGATATTTTTATTTTTTTGGAAAAACCTTATCGGAACGGCATATACTATCCCTGCCATCACTACCGCAGATGCAATATTTCTCAACTGTTTCAGAAAATAGAAATAGTTGGAGGGATCTCCATTCTGTTTTCCTTGTGCAATCAGACTTACGGTAACAGTAAATGATTCATATATGCTTACGCTATAGATGGAAAGTATACCAAAGACGGTTAAGATGATTCCTGCTATGATAATAGGCATACCAAACAAAAACAATTAAAATGAATTTTTATTTTTTAATTTCTAAACTTTGGTTTAATTGCTTATTTTAGTGGTGTCTCGTGGTCTTCGAACTGTGTCGTTTTTGACTAGACTGATATCCTGGCTGTTAGAGCTGATATACTTGCCACTAAATATGCCGGCAATGTAATTATATTTCCTCCTGAGGATTGTGTCTGTCTTTGCTATCTCCTTAAAGAGTGCATTGTGATTGATGTAGAGATTGAAACATTCCGAAAAATCTTCAAATGGGTCGCTCATCCCGTATCCGCTACAGAAATCTTTTTTCTTGGCTTCAGCTTTCCTGATGCTTTCTTTGTCTCGTGAAAGTCTATAGTAGGATAATGAAGGATCATTGATTGCGAATACTGCTTTCCCAAATTCTGTATAGTTCCTATCTTTTCTTAATGAAACTCATTGAATATATCCGAGGTCAGTGATGTGCCCCATCTCATGTGCTGAGAGCTCGATAAACTCTTTGTTTGATTTTACCGTTCATATATTGAATATGATACTGTCCCGTGTTGCGTATCCT
Source organism: uncultured Candidatus Peribacteria bacterium (assembly GCA_964463255.1). Lineage (GTDB taxonomy): Bacteria > Patescibacteriota > Gracilibacteria > Absconditabacterales > Absconditicoccaceae > CAJBLF01. Next base: position 2,762 of record CAYXBC010000063.1, read on the forward strand.
CTCCTATTGCCTGTATCTTTCTTGACTACTATACTACTGATGACGTCTTGGATCTTCTTCGTTCTTTTACTGTTGTCACTTATAAATTTTATGATTTTATTGATCCCACTGAGCTTGGCATATCTTTCAGTATCCGTGAATGACCCTGAGAAATCTATCTTATTGCATATCTCCATACTCTTACATAGAGTGTCTATATTTTTTATATCGGCTGCTGAAAAGTGTCCTGTCTGCTGGGATGGCGTTTGTGGTATATCGAGATATTGCTCTTCCAAATCCTGGTTTGCTTCTGGAATGTCGATGTGAAGATAGTCTTTGGTGCTAGGTACTAACTTTTCGCCTATATTAAAAATATTATATGCTAGCAGGAGATAGCATATGCTTGCTATGATAATGAATTTGATGAGCATGATGATTTTTCCTTTCATGTCGGTGTTTTTCATCGATAAATCCCTAGTTTGAAATATTATATCGTTGTATATCATCCAGGATATTCTGTTCGCTTGGCCCTTTTGCATTGAAGACGAGAATTTCCTTGATAGGGATTTTGTTTGCGAAGAGGAAGAGAATGAAGTTATATCATCAGATAATAATTTTATTTTTTGCTTGTTTGGCTTTGAAGATATTTTTGCCTATACCACCTGTGATATTTTCTACGAGCAATGTTGCTTGCTTATCTATACCGTTTTTGCACAAATCTTCAAATATTTTTTTGGATTCTTCTTTTTTGGGTGAAAAGATGAAGTAGGAGATGTCTTGTGGATTTTTTTCTGCTTCATCGACGATGTATTTTACTAAAGTATCTACGACGGGAGGAATCGTTTTTATCTTTTGTGTGCTTATCGTTTCCTTATCGCTCAATTTGATCCCTTGCTTGTTGGTATCGGTAAAGAATATCACCTTATTCTTGAATATATCGATAAACTCTTTTCGATCTGTGAATTTCTGGGCTTCGCCGTAGGTGAAATAGAATTCTCCGTTGCCGTACATCTTCTTGAAGACATTGACGATGCTATTAAACACTTTTTGGATATGGGCAAAATGCTTTTCGAGGATGACATAATTTTCTGGGGAAAGTATCTCTTTGAGTGTTTCTTTCTTTTCTAGCAATTGGTTCCACAAAAGATTGCTCTGGTAAAAATCCCCATGTTCTCGGATAGGATCATGTTGGATCATCGTATTTTCCGTCTTGATGAAGAGTTTGGTGCTTTCATTGAAGAGGATTCCTATATATACTTGAAATGAATTTACAAATTCTTCCAGTTCATTAGATTTTTTTTGCGTTCCATTGATCTGGTGATCGACCTTTTCTTGATAGACGAACGATTCGAGGATATTCAATGTATAATAGAGATCGCAGGGACTGGAGAGGAAAAAATTGTAGCTCTTGTACCGTTGTTCTGTATCAAAAAAGCAGATATCATATTCTTGATAGGTCGTCCGGTTCTCCTGCATGCTGGTGAATAATCCGTGATGTGTCGTCAGGATGATAGGATATTTGGTTTGGTTTCTCGTGTCCTTGATGTAATAATAGATTCTATAATCGGATTGGTTATTGAGATGCAATATTCCTAGCCCTCTTTTGAGATGTGAGACATATTTTATAATAAAGAGACATTCTTCCTGACTGAATATTCCTTTATTGAGAAATTTCTGGAATGCTTCCTGATTTATCATCTGATCCTCTTTGGTGAATCCGATGTTTTTGATCCCGATATCATTGAGCACGGCTTTGGCGATGTCCAATTTCTGGATATTTTGGAATGCTAGGATTACTTGTTTGTTGGATCCTAATCCTGTCAGTACTTCTTTGATGGGAAGGTTTCCGATATAATATTTTTTCTGGTTTTTCAGAACTCCGGTATCTATGGTTTGTACTCATTTTGGTAGCGTCGTATGGCTTGCCATAATCCTTTCCAATGGGGGAAACATAACTTTGACTTGTGGAATATCCTGATATTTTTCCAACTCCAATATCTCTTTTCGTATCCCTTCTGTTTGATTGATTATCTGGATGAGATTGGGATAAAATTGTATCAATTCATAGAGATATTTCACAAAATAGAGGAAGAGCTTGTTGCTATTTTTGGTATCGAAGAATGCGTCATGTGATTTTTCTTCTCCATGACTTTCCTCACTGAATATACTACTAAATAATTTTTCTGATTTCAAATTTTCTATCAATACCTCTAATGCATAACTCGGCGCATAATGGACTATCGTCTGGGCGAGTGGAAAAGTATCTATCTGAGCATGGTAGCTGAGTGATGGAAAAAACTTATTTAGGAAATTGAGATCGAATCAGATATTGTGGCCGATGATGATAGAGTTTTCTCAGAAGAAATGTGCTATCTGTTGTATAACTTCTTCTCTTGTCGGTGCAATTTCCAATTCACTTATGGAAAGTCCTGTGATGAATCCCACGATGTGTTTTAATTCATCGGTTTTTTTGTCTGGTTTGATGAGCGATTGATATTCACCGATAATCTTTCCCTCACCGTTGAATTCTATTATTCCGATCTGAATCGGTTCATCTTTGGTTATGTCGAGTCCTGTCGTTTCGAAATCTAATCAGATATATCTATATGTGTTATTTAGTATCATAGTATTAACGTTGAAGAGTAAATTAATGAATAATGGATAATGAAAAATGAATAATGTTGGTGGCATCTTTTTATGGGCTATTGTAATCTACGATAGTTACTATCAAGACAAAATCTTACATCATTAATTATCAATTGTTATTTTTTAATTTGCTGAGCATGTTACGAAACATTTATTTCCTATCAAAGTCTGCAGGTATCTCTCCCCATATTTCTGTCTCCCGTTTGCGTATCGGGATTTGAAATTCATGAGTTTTGATCCATGTCAGCGCATCCTGTACCTTATTTAAAAGCTCTTTAGTTTCTTCGGTATATTTGAGCGTGGTCTTTATCTTCTTGGATCTCATCCGTGCGATTGCTGTCTCGGAATCTGAGAAGATGCACTCGTATTTGACCTTCAGTTTTTTTTCTTCTCTGTCATGAATGTATCTGATGGCATCATAGACAGCCAGAAATTCTCAGAGATTGTTGGTGCCTGTCGGATAGATGGGTGAATGGGATATCTCTTTCCAGGTATGGAGCTCTACGCATCTGTATTCCATGGGTCATGGATTCCCGGTGCATGAGGCATCCACACAGAGCGCATTCGTGATATCTGGCATTTTGATGTGCATAGTCTCTCGATAAATATAAACATGTCTTACATATTGTTTTTATCGAAAAAAGCAACCAGTAAGGTATCATGGGATATCTTTTTGTTTCTTTTTTCTTTTAGACGAATACCGTTATTTTTTGATCTCTATCTGTATCCTTATTGCTCTGGTACTGTTGTTCTCTATGCTACCCATCTGATAGAATAATCCGTTGGCAAATGGTGGCGTGAATGGTGCCTGATAATAGATATCTCCTGTCACATTCGTTACTGTGATGTATTTGGGGAAGTAGATGGTCGCTTTAGTCTCTCGTCGTTTCCTTACTTTTCCAATTCAAGGTTCGTCGTACACTCATGATTTTAATCCTAGGATTGCCATCTCTCTGTCGGTTATCTGGATGCCATATTTCTTCTCTAATTCCTTGATAAATACCGGGTAATATTCAGGGAGGACAAATTTGTAGTAGATGCTGATTGTATATATACCGTTTTTCATATCACGGATGTCTACAATGTCGTTTTTGCTGTCCTTTTGGATTATGCCTTGCTGGTCCGTAATTAGAATGTGTTTGGTTACGAAGTCATCAATCTTATTGTAGCTCACATTTGTATCCCGGAAGTAGATATGGCCTGAGTCAAAAGTATTTGTCAGATTATGTTTTTCGAGCACTGCATTGAGTCATGTAGATATATTGGAGAGATACATTGTGATATATTGTTTATTGGCTATCTCATCAAATCTGTTGACGGTATTTTTGATGATGTCTGATTTCTGATTATCAAAATACTGTTTGATTTCTTTGATATACAGCTCTTTTTTGTTTCCGCGGACCGCTTTTCTGATCAAGTCTACGGAAGCGTTGAGAAACTGCCATTCTTGTACTTTGCTTTTGAAACTTGGGAAGAATCTCTCGATAAGATCCGATCTAATGAATATTACTCCTTTGATATTTTGATTTAGCAGTTTGTTGTAGAGATCAGGTTGCATAGTCTGCTGTACTTTTCGCATTTCATATGTCTTGTTGAACATTAGTTCATAGAGATCTTTCAGATTTTTTCCGTCAATATCGCTGAATCCGAATTTATTGCCTGCGATGAATCCTATCTTGCGATCCGGCAGAAATGGTGCTGTCCATTCAGGTGCTATGATACGTGTCTTGTATGCGATAAAATCAGGATAATACGAATCAACTATTTCCAATGTCTTGATATGTCCTTCGCTTACTTTGATGAAGGCAAATGATCAAAAGAATCATCCATTTGGTCTCTTTTCGTTGGTATTTTGGAGAATGACGAGATAATTGAAGGATTGGTTTTTGCCTAAGAGACCGAACACTTCTTTTTCATTTGTTTTGAGATCTGAAAAGAGATTGATGAGTTGTTCATAATTTGAAAATCCTACCTTTTTCAGATATTCTTTATTCTTTCGAATATATTCCCAACAGAAATCTATCTCTTTCTCTTTTGTTATGAATATATTCTCACCTTTTTCGTATCCCTTGATGATGTCCTCCAGAGTAAGTAAGAAGTGAGAGAGTTCTTTATTGAATGTCCATGAATAGAATGCTATCTTTCCCAGATCTTCTTTGAATACATCGATCTTGTTCTTGAAGACCATATCGCTGATATTTGCGATGAATGCGAAAATCATGAAACATATCGTGATGATGGTCAGAAACGCCACATTCATATATTTCAGATGATCTTTTCGTGTCTTTGTCTTTGTTTGCTTTATGCTGAAGTCTTTCATGGTCTTTTCAAAGATAATACTATATATAGGCATATGTACCTATTTCTTTTTTTGAAACAAGCAATTTTTTTTGTTTTTCACCTTGAAATTGGATATGAGATTCGTATACAGTCAACCAGCTTAATTTTTTTTGTTTTTCGAAAGCTATTTTTGCCAGCTCTGCTCAAGCCGAGTTTCAGTTCGCTCAGTGGTAGGATTAGTTCCGCTAAAGCCGTGAGGTGTCGACTGAGAACACTACGTATATGAATACCATTTATGCCAGGGTAGCTCAGTGGTAGAGCAGAGGCCTGAAAAGCCTTGTGTCGGCAGTTCAATTCTGCCTCCTGGCACCATGTAACCGCTTCGCTTAATTCTCAATTTCTAATTTCTCAACAAGTAATTCGTTTGAAAATTGAAAATTGAACATTAGAAATTATGTTATGGGCATGTAGCTCAGTTGGTTAGAGCGCGTCTCTGATAAGGACGAGGTCGGAGGTTCGAGTCCTCCCATGCCCACCAGCAACCGCTTTGCGGAATTATCAATTCACAATTTCTAATTTTCTCAACGGGTTGTCCGTTTGAAAATTGAACATTAGAAATTAGACATTATCTATGTTGGTCAATGTCAATTCAAGTCTAGCCCGGGGATTAGCTCAGATGGCTAGAGCGCTTGGTTTGGGACCAAGAGCTGTCTCTTATACACATCTCCGAGCCCACGAGACTAAGGCGAATCTCGTATGCCGTCTTCTGCTTGAAAA
>CAYXBC010000064.1:0-16120 GCA_964463255.1 uncultured Candidatus Peribacteria bacterium
GATGTGTATAAGAGACAGCAGTATCGCTTCACATGATATATAGACTTCGGAGCAGTAAATTATATACACTACCGAAGTATCTATCTTGATGTCACGTCCTCTTATGAAGGTCGAACATGAGCATCTTTCGGTAAAGACGTATTTTATATTGATGTCCATGCTCCAGGCCCTTTTAATTTTAACTTCGCTACTGGATATACCTTTAATTCATCAACACCAACCCTATCATGGACTCTATCTGACGATACCTATACCTATGATTGTCCTACCAATGTCGTAACGTATAGAGGTTCTATATTTTCTGGTCAATTATGTTTAAATGTTTTGCAAGGTATCACTACAACTACCCCATCTATTATACCAAGTTCTCTTCCTGACGGTAACTATTCTATACTGTTGCAGGCATATGATTCTGCAGGTAATGTCAGTTCTGGGACAAATTGTAGATCATTTAACATCAGTACTGATATCATAGCACCTACCGTAAATCCTGCATATATAAGTGCATGAACCACTGTTGGAAGTTACTTCAAATGAACGATAACTGCTAGTGCTACCGGTTCAGATGATATAGGAATAATCTATGGCTTTTTTAATTCTTGATTCTCTACCTGGTCCCCATCATTTGGTGTTTGAGGCACTCCTGGAAATTCAACTTTTGATTATGTTTTAACTCCATGACAAAATATCACTATAGCTTTTGCTGCACAAGATGCTGCTGGTAATCGCTGAACGTGAACATCTAAATCATATACGTATGATGCAACGCCACCTACATCAACGCTTTCTCTAGATTCAATTTCCTGTACGGGAATTAATTTCCCTGTGCAACAATACTGTGATGATGCTGCTGGAGTCGGATGTCTTTTATATGCTTTCAAAGCCATAGATATAGGTTCTTCTTGTAATAGTGATTCAATGATCAATGGTGTATCAAGTCACTATTTAGATATTACATGAGCAGCAGGAGCATATACTCAGAAAAAGATATGTCATTATGCTGGAGATTATCTGGGTAATAGCTGAATCATACAAACAAGTCCGAGTCCCTACTACAATATAGATAAAGTCTGACCCACTTCCACACCTACGTTGTCAAGCCCATCAACTTGAGCTACGGTGAATATACTTATGCCAACACTCAGCCGGGGTGCTGTTGTTTCAGATGTTTGATGTAGTACTGTGGCCAGATACACATGATGAATATATTCCAATGCATGATGTAGCACACCAACTCAAAATATCTCTACGACAGCTACGAATTATACTGCTTCATCCTCCTTATCAAACACAACCTATTATCGGAAAATAGCAGCTGTCGATGCATTATGAAATATTGGTACGTATTCGGCATGCCAACCATTTACGGTCGATACTGTAGTACCATCCATTACCCAAAAAACCGCTATAGCTTCTTATATCAATACTACATCCGCCATCTATACGTTCACCTGAAATAAAGTATGAACTATTACTTTCGGATCAAACTGTCCTGCTACTAGAAACACTACTGGTGCTGTAGTAGATGATAATCCTATCACTTTCTCTAGTCTTTCTGCTACAACATATGCTGGTTGTACCATCACTGTCACTGATGCTGTCGGTAGCAGTACCCCTCTGACTATTCCTACCTTTACTGTTGATTTGACTGCTCCTACTATATCATCCTTTATAAGTAATGCCTCAACATACAACTCATGATTAACTATCACTGCTACAGGAATATTTAGTGAAGCAGTGATAGGAGTAGATGCAAGTAATATTTACTGTTCGAACTGTACCGCATTAACCCCAACTAAAGTCAGTGCAACCCAATATAGATGGACCATCTCAGCTTGACCAACTCAATGATCTGTTTATTTCTTTATACAATGATGAGGTATCCAAGATTCTTGATGAAATCTACTTGTAGATACTTCGGTTCAATTATCTATCACCTACGATACTATTAAACCGTTCTGTAGCAGCATCAGCTATTCTCCTGATTCGTCATTAGGACGGACCAACGGAAATATAACCGCTACCTGTACCCCATCGGAGACTAGTACCTATCTCTATCCTGCTTGATCCTCTACGTATACTTTCACTACAAATGGTTCAACTGGTTTTGTCCTCATGGATGCAGCAGGAAATACTTGATGATCACTTGCTACAGGCAATCGGATAGATAAGACAGCACCAACGCTCACTGCTGGAACATCTCTTCCTTCAATCACCAACCTCATTTCATTGACCTACACTTTCTGATCAAATGAATCAGGTGTCGTCCACTATGCTGGCACTTGTCCCAATTGATCCTTAACTAATGCACTAAACTCCGCCTCCAATAGTACAATATACACTATGACGAACTGAAGCACGTATACCACCTGTCAGCTCTACATCACTGATGCAGCAGGAAATAATAGTAATTCCATCACTGTCACCACTTCAACTACTGTTGATGCGACTCCTCCCACAATATGAACTATCACCAAATCACCAGACAATGGCACTACATATTTTACAGGAAGTATCGTACTAAATGCTCCAATGAGCGATACGTATGGAACTATCCAATCATGTAAATATTCTATAAATTGATGAACCAGCCGAGCTGCATGAACCTATAATGCATGAACTTGTACATCACCTACAATCACCCCAGGTGCAAGTATCACTGCAAGGTTTGCTGCAACTGATACTGCTGGCAATATAACTACTTGAGCTAGTACTACTGTTTATGCCTATGATTGAACTCCTCCTACCGTAACCTTAAACTCATGATCTTTGTGAGCATATTTTTGATGATCTAGTCTTATTATAACAGGTAACTTCTCTGAAGCACCCGTCGGTTTCGATGCTAGTGATGTCACGTGTACTTCCTGTACTGTGTCACACACAAAGATAGATGCAACTACCTATAAATTGACGCTATTCGCCATTTCCGTCTGACTCGTAACCGTCCAGATAGGTATGGAGACATTCACTGATGCTGCGTGAAATGCGAATGCTTCTGCTTCCAGACAGATTAGTTTCACGTATGATAACGAGCCCCCAACTGCTAATTCCATCACTATAAATTCATGAGCTTCCTATACCTCTGGTGCAACCGTATCGCTTGTACTTTCTGCATTCGATGATACTGCTGGCTTATCAGGTATGCAATTTTCATGCGATGCTACAACATGGTCTGCTCGAGAATCTTATGCTGCTACTAAGTCTTCCTTCAATATCACCACCTCAGCAGGATGTACCACCAACCCGTGATTAAAAACCGTCTATGTAAGATATCAGGATAGAGCTATGAATACCTGACTGTCTACTAATGCGAGCATAATCTATGATACAACTGCTCCTAATGTCCTCACCGGGCTTATCTCTGCCTGAACTACCGGCATCAACTGATCAACATTATACTTCAATGGAGCTATTTCGCTCCAGGCAGTCGTAGGCGATCTCTATGGTATCGATACTAGTTCTTGCTTCTATACTACCTGAAATTCTCGAGTTGCTGCTGATGGGTATACCGCAACTGCTGGTATCTCCGGATACTGTTATGTAAACTCCCTAGCACCTACCAATACCGTAAATATCAGATTCCGCGTCAAAGATAATGCAGGCAATCTTATGACCGGTGCGACATGAACCTATGTCTATGATAATGCATGACCAATTGCTCCCGTAACTACTTCACCTATCAGCTGATATCCTACAAATACATGAACCATCATTCTTACTTGGGCGAGCAGCTCCGACGCATGAATAGGAATCAGCGGGTATTATTATGAAGTATCACAAAATGATAATACTTTCTGAAATATTGTAAAATCATGAACGACATGATCCATCGGATCCACGGCTGGTGTAAAAGTCACGCTATTGCCTGAGGCTACCTATTACCGAAGGGTGTATGCTATCGATAAATTCAATATCCAGTGACCCGTAAGTAATCTCCCATATTTTATTGTAAACATGAGCGCTTCAACAGTCGATCCTTGATATATCTATTCATGAACTGCAGGTATCAACGGTCTTACCTGATTCTATAAATGAATCGTCGATATCAGCTGAAGTGTCAGCGATAATGCTTGACTCAGTACGGGAACCTGTTTGTATACTACAGGAAATGGACGACAATCTGCTGCCTATGTCGGCAATGCATCATGATGATACTGCTACAAGACAGGATTGAATTTTACCTCAACACTGAACCTCAGATTTAGCATCCAAAATAAGGCTGGCACGGTGACTACCGGTGCTACCTGAACCTATCTCTATGATAATGTCTGACCATATGCGCCTGTGCTCGTCTCTCCTGTTAGTACCACCTCTGATACCTGAACCGTGGATTTCCAACGAAATGCCGCTTCCGATACCTGAATAGGAACTATCTGATATATCTATCAAATTTCTATAAGTCCCACATTCGCATCTTTTGTGAAATCCGGTATCGTTATCTCTGGTGCGTCTACTCTATTTCTTACCTCTACATGACTGGCTTCTGCTACCTATTATCGAAGAGCCTATGCCTTCGACCAGTTCCACAATACCTGAGCCGCTAGCACTGCAGGAACCTTTAATGTAAATTCTGCATCTACAACCGTCAACCTCTGATATGTCTATTCATGAAAAGCTTGACTCTGAGCTGACGGCAGCAACTACTATTATAAATGACCTATAGAAATCAGCGGATCCGTGAGCAATGGTGTCGGACTCAATACGGGTACCTGTCTGTATACTATAAATTGAGGAGCAAACCGGCCTACGGCTAGTTATTCATGATCCAATACTGCAGGATATTGCTATAAGATATGAATCAATTCCACTCTCCAGCTAGATATTGCCTTCAGTATTGAGAGTTCCGCAGGTGTTCTTAAGGAATGAACCGCGAGAACTTACTTCTATGATAATACCTGACCCGATCCTGTCACCAATATATCTCCAAGTGAGTGAGCTTCTATAAATACTTGAACCGTTACCCTTATCGTCGATCCAGGAGCAGGTGATGCAGGCATAGGAACTAGCGGATATGTCTACCAAATATCCACCTGAGTTACCTTTACCCGTATCTTCAAACTCTGAACCTGATTTATAACATGAATGCAATTCACGTGATTGGCTAACAATACTTATTATCGAAGAGCATATGCTTATGATATCTTCCTCAATACCTCATCAGTAAGCACTTATTCTACTTTGATTGTCGATCTTATACCACCGAGCGTAGCTACCTGATATATCTCTTCATGATATCTTGGCGCGCAAACTCCTTTATTCTATCTCAATGGATCCACAGGATACTATAAATGACCTATCGAGATTTATGCATCCGTCAGTGATACCATAGGACTCGATACGACCAGTTGTAAGTATACGACATGAGCTACACGACGTACTGCTACCTATCAATCATTTACTACCAATATCGATGGTATCTGTGTTGCTACCTGACTCAATCTCTCAGGTACTTTAAAAATCCGTTTCGCTATCACCGATCTCGCTGGCAATATCTTCACTGGTGCGACATGAATCTATCTTCATGACCTCACGTGACCCGATAAACCTACACTGATAAAACCTTTAAGCACCGTCAATACCTTAACTTTCGATCTCCTCCGAAATACTGCGGCGGATAACTGACTTGGTATCAGCGGGTATTATTATCAAGTCTACACCTGAACTTCTCCAAAGACCATGATAAGGACTGGATATCTCGATACGACGGGAACAACTATCTCTCTCATCGTAGAGACGGGGTATTCTCGGCAAGTCTATGCTATCGATATGTTCAACAATACATGAACTTGGAGCGATACGTGAAATTTTATCGTAAATACCGCTGTCCCTCAAGTCGATACCTATGTAGTCTATTCCTGAATAGCAGGCATCAATTGAGCTACCTGATACTATAAATGACCTATCAGTATCAGCTGAGGTGTAAGTGATGGCAGTTCACTCAATACCTCATCATGTAAATTCACCACGTGACGTTCATGGATTCCAGCATCATACCAATGAACCACCAAGTCATGATACTGCTATGTGACCTGACTCAACTATACTACAGGATTGGCTATCAGTTTCAGCATAACAAACTGAGTATCACTCACTACCACCTGAGATATTGCTCTCTATCTTTATGATGCAAATCCTCCCTCTGTACCTACACTTGTCTCCCCTTCAGACTTAGCTATACTAGGTACATCAAGTACAGGTCTCCGACGGGCTCCAAGTACGGATACATGAATAGGTATCAGTGGATATTTTTATGAACTTTCAAGCTGATCAACGGTGATATCATCTTGACGCATCATTGATCCATCTGTCTCTCAAAATATCGCATGATTACAGGATATTACCTATACGCGAAGAGTCTATTCCTATGATAGATTTATGAATTCGTGAGCATGGTCGACTATTCATTCCTTCTCTGTAAATGCCGCTGAAACCACAGTAGATACTTGATTCGTCTATTCTGGAAATACTGCCATAGGCAGTGATGGACAATACTATTATAGATGAATACTTAATATTAGTTGATCCGTCTATAATTCACACTGAGTCAGTTGATCAACGTGTCTCTATACTACTGGAAACGATATCCGAGCCAAAGCTGGATATTCATGAACAAGCAACGCAGGATACTGCTACAAAACAGGACTCAATTACACCACTACTCTAGATATTGCATTTAGTATCCAGAGTTCTGCAGGAAATCTTTCAGTCGGTGGAGTGAGAACTTATCTCTACGATACCACATGACCAGATGTACCAAGTTTGAATGCACCTTATAGCTGACAATTTTTCAGCTGATCAAGCGTAGATCTTTGATGGTCTGCAGCCACGGATCTTTGATGAGTCGGTGTCAGCGGATATCTCTATCAGATCTCTACCTGAGCCAATTTCTCGCTTATCTCTCTTAGTGGAACCACCTCTTCAACTACGACTACCCTCACTTCATTGACCGACAGAGTATATTTCTGGAGGATTGCCGCATTCGATAGATTACAAAATACCTGATCCAGAAGCGAGACATGAATTTTTATCATAGATATGACCAAACCTACCTGAACTATCTCCATCAATACCGGAGCAGTTTCCGCAACCAATTCGATGACTATCCTTAGCTTGTCAGGACTCGATACGAACTGAGTAGTATCGATGCAATTCTCCTGCAATAGTACGATTTGGAGTCCTCTAGAACCGTATAGTACTTCCAAATCTCGGGATATCACTAATGGATCCTGATGTATGGGAGGCGATGGTACCAAGACCTGATATGTCAGATTCCTTGATACTGCTGGTAATCTCTCTCTTTCAACTGGCATCTATGATACTATAGACTTCACTACCGCTATTCCGTTCGTCGACATTTGATCTATCTCCAGCGGAATCACTGCGACGAATCCTAGCACCTCTCTCTCGTATTATAGAGGAACTATCAATATCACCTGAGCTGTCAGTAGTTCACAAATACTCAGTTGATCCACCTGTTTGTATACTACAGGCAATGATATCCGAGCCAAAGCTTCCTATGCAGGAACTCCTACGGCATGATACTGCTACAAGACCTGATTGAATAATTTCACGAGTGATTTAGCTATCAGATTTAGTATCCAAAATGTCCCAGGAAATATCCGAACGGGAGACCCATGAATCTACTACTATGATAATCTCTGACCATCTAGACCTGAGCTTCTCTCTAATTCTACCTGACTCCTTGTAGGTACCTGAACTCTATCTCTCGAACGGTCGCCTAGCATAGATGATAATGATGGAGATACTATAGAAGAAGCATGATTGAGCGGATATCTCTATCAAATTTCTACCTGAGCCAATTTTACACTCCTCTATACATCATGAACCTCCTCTTCAGAAGCGATTACCATCGCATGATTGTCTGATAGGAGATATTATCGGAAAGTCTATGCTTTTGATAGATTACTGAATAAATCCACTCGGAGCGAGACCGGAAGCTTTATCGTAGATACAACAAAACCTACCGGAGCTCTCTCTATCAATGGCTGAGCTACGTATGTCTCTGACCCGCTCACTACGCTAACTTTGACATGAGCAGATACTAATGGTATGGCATCCATGCAATTCTCGTGTAATGGAACGACATGGAGTCCTCTAGAACCGTATACTACTCCTTTCTATCGAGATATTATTAATGGATCTTGATGCTCTTCTCCTGAAGGTAGCAAAACCGTCTATGTACACCTTATCGATAACGCAGGCAACCGAACAGGAGCATCTGATACTATCATCTTGGATACCCAGCTACCTGTCATAGGTATCTGATATATCTCAAGCTGAATTACTGCAACCAATCCTATGAGCTCAACGAACTACTATAGATGAACTATCACTATCAGTGGAGCTGTCAGTGACAATCTCCAGCTTGCTACCTGAACATGCATGTATACGACTGATGGATATAATCGGTACCAAGCTTCCTATAAATGAACTTCCTCTGCAGGATATTGCTACAAGACCTGATTGAATACACTCACTGACACGCTGTATCTCAGATTCAGCATCCAGGATGTGGCTGGCAATACCTTTACTGGGGATGAGAGTATCTATTATTATGATATCACTCAACCTACTCAGGTTACCCTCCAATCACCAACTGATGGTCAATATCTCACCACCTGAATCGTCAATCTGCTCCGATCTGAGAGCACGGACGATGGAGCAGGCATAAGTGGATATTTCTATCAGATCTTAAGTTGAAGTCAGATTGTTAGGACATGAACGGTAGCTGTGACATGAATCACCATCATCTGATTGAGAGATACTAGCTATTCTCGGAATGTTTATCCGCTTGATAGACTCACGAATTCCTGAGTATGGACCACTCCTTCCAGCTTTATCGTAGATACTACGAAACCAACATGCACGATGACATATACGCCTGCTAGCTATACCAACCAAGATGTCTTTGCACTCTGTACACCTAGCGAATCTATCACCTTCTCTGGAGGTACGGGACTCTATATCTTCACGAATACTGGTTCGTATATCTTCTCTTTCACTGACGTAGCGTGAAATACTTGATCAACTACTGCTACGGTTACTTGGATATCTAAAGTAGGTCCTCTCGTAACAACCTGATATGCTATCTGAGATACCATAGTCGAAGGCACATGACGCTATTATTTCTCTTGAAGCTTGGATATACAAGCCGATGTCAGTAGCGCTATAGGACTGAGCGGATCTACCTGCCAATACACGACAGGAAAATCACGAGCATCAGCTTCCTACCTCTGAACCTCGCTTTCATGATATTGTTATGTCGCATGAATGACCACCAGATCAGCTAATACCCCTACGTCAATAAAATTCCGTATCCAAGATGTGGCCGGTAATCTTATTGCCTGAGCAACATGAACGATTATCCGTGATACCCTGCCACCTACCACCAGAATCGATGAACTCTATACGCAATGGACGGGTAATAACCTCACGATTCCGCTCAGTATTTCCGATGGAATCAACGGCGTGGGCGTCGAAACTACCTACTACTGCACCTACCTTGGATCCACTCCATGTAATCCTACGACAGTCTATCCTTCTACATGAATACCTATCACCTGTGCTCTCGGTTCGGTATGTAAGACCTATGTCACCTATTATTCCATCGATAAGCTAGGAAATACTGAAAGCACCGGCGGCGATTTGAATACCTCGCTCATCATGATAGACAAACAAACACCTCCTGCATTTAGGCTTGTATCACTCAGCGGAACAACCCTCTGTCCGGATGCTTGGAATTCCTTCGTCCGAAATAGGACCTGAAATATTTCTTCCTATGCCTACGAATTTTACACCAGCCCGAATATGCTTCCAAGCGAGCTCCAGCTCTCGCTCTCCATCTATTGAGATACTGGGACATCAATGAGATTCCTGACCGGCGGAACGTATTATACGAGAATGGTCGCATTTAATCCCATAGGCAAGACATGAACCAGTAATCAGGTGATACTCGCCTTCGATAAACAATACTGTGCTAATAATCGGACCGGTATCTTTATAGCTTCTCAAGCGATTACTAACGCTTCCATCAACACGGTCTATACTTCAAATACGCTTACTGTCCTTTGACTCACCTGAACAAGCGTGGTAAATATCTCTACGTGAACGCTTTTGATCAACAACATCTCTACTGCTTGAACGAGTGGAACGATACAAATCTGAGGATATATCTCTATCTGACTCCTTGCAAGCCCGACATTTGGCACTACCCTGACCTCACTCATTACCATCAATGGCTATACCTGAGCATACTCACTTACCACTATCTCTAGCTGATGTACGCTGAGTAGTGGAGATCAAGCGCTTATCTATGCTATTTATACCGGCACCATACAACGATACGATGGAAATGATAACCCTGTCACTGAGGATGATTTCAGATATAGATTCGCTTCATTGGATAAAAATAGTGTCGCACTCAAAGATGATTGTACCAAAGCGTATCGCGATTCATTATTCGATAATCTCTTTAATGTCCTAGATACCAGAGATCATAAAACACCAAATTGTAAGACATACAAGATCGTCTACGATTACGTCAACAAAGCATTCTACTCACCTAGCACTGTCAAAAAATTCCTCTTTGCCAACCGTGAATCTCTCAGAAGATATCTCGACTTCTATAACCCCGGTGATTGTAATATCAACACCTACACTACCAACTATCTACCGACCGATATCCTTGATCCTATGAGACATGTAGCACCAAACGGCAAGATCTATCATATTGTTGGCAAGGCTTGAGGCTACTCTGCGACCGAGTTCGCAAAAATAAAATCATTCACCTCACTCACCTCAATCAATGATTACATCGATAAAGCTAATCCGTTTCTAATGATCCGAAATCATATCATAGATAGGACCTTCACCCCATTGAGCTATACCGCTCCCAACGGACTCGTCTATAAAATCTATAAGACTGATAGATGATATATGTCTTACAAATTCAAGAATGTGAAATACCTCGAAACACTTGCACTTATCAAAACCTTCATCACCAACAATAATCCTAAAAAATAATATCGTCGCTTTTAGCTCTATGAAACGACCCATCGCATGATGTCACCGCTGCACCATCTCCAGCATCCTGAATGACTCTTCGAATACTTCCATCAGAAAGTACATCATGCTTTTGGTATATTCATATTGGCAATCATCGGCATGCTCCGAGGCACATCCAATATCCTGAGCCAAGCATCCGCATGACGACAGCGGTGAGGTTTCTTAAATTCTGAGTTCCGACAACAAAGTCCCAATACCTGAAATATCATCTATGCGCTTTTTGGCGACTGATCACCATGATCCACAGCATATACCAGATTATGGGGAAGTAACTGCATCCCTTCAACTATCAAAGTACTTCCTCAAGGATTCAATGGATTGGCGTGAGAATCCAATACTATCTATCTCATCAATCCTGGTACTTATACCCTTACCTCGCCTATCGTCCTCAACGATTGTTCTGCATTGATTGGAACTGGCGATGTTATCATCAAAGCTAGTAATGATAGCACCTACATCGATATCACGGAAAAACATAACGTCATCTTGGATACCTTCTCCTTCGACGGCAATGATGCGAATACAGACAATATCCAGATCAATTATTCCCAGGATGTTTCATTGAACGCCATCAGGAGCTACAAAACCAGCCAGTATGGACTTATAAGTTCCGCCACAAAAAATCTCCTGATTGCCAATTCGTATTTTATGAATAATGCGTATGGTCTTGCTCTCAGCGATGGATCCTCTTATGCTACACTCAATAATATCTTCGCCTACAACAACTCTGAACAAGCGATAGCAGTGACTGATTCGGATTATATGACCATCAACAACGCTCAGATAGCCAATTCACCGGTCGGACTCGCTCTAACATCCCATTCTACTCCATGACGCATCGTCCTCAACAATTCCCTCCTTTATAATAATGAAACTAGCATCACCGATGCATGAGCTTCATGATACCTCTATAATGTCAGTATCTATAATTCCACACAATGAATGGATATACTCGATGGTTCCTGAGGTATAGAATATTACTGACCTCTCCATATCTTCAGCACCGATACACCTTTTTCACCATCAGGAAAAATCATATCCTGATCTACTACACCTCTAGATCGATGAAAATGAATGTTTGATGATTCTGATCTTTGACTCTCCTATGATTGGATGACCAATGTACAGAATAGCAACGGACAACGGTTATTGAATTGAACAGACCGAGCATGATTGAGAACAATCTTCTCTTTTGATCTGAGCAGAAGACCAATCAGATATGTCTTTTGATGAAATGTATTTAAACAAGCTGCTCCACTCAGATATAAAGGCACAATCCTGCAAAAATATGGCATGGATTGACGAGATTATAAGCATGCAAAATATATCACTGAACCTGAATCTGCGCTTCTTGTCAGCCAGCAAGAATTAGTAAACCAATATTTCTGAGATACTTCCATCTTCACGAAAAATTGGCAGAAAAACTGATGTTCTCTCCCTTCTTTCCAAATCAAGACGCTGAATCCAGGAATCTTCGCCTCTAGCTATCAATTTGAAGATCATACCATCTATCTCCTTACGGGAGGTGATTATGTCTCGACTGTCGCAGGGACCAACAATGGCTTCGTCTTTAACGGCAACTGTATCGCACTTATTGGCAAGCCTACCACGAGATTTACCAAAACAAGCGCTGGAAATAGCATCTTATATGCCGACACCAAACGTAATATTATCATCGATACCGTCAAGATAGATGCGAACCTTGCTCCCTATATGGCTCAGTCAGCGCTCAGGATGGATAATTCCACTAATAACTCCACCTTCAATACTATCAAGACATTCAATGCGAGCTCGTATGGTATGTACTTCGGTATCGGTTCACATCACAATACCATCATCAACTCGCAGACATTCAACAATACCGTAGCCGGCATCTATTTCTATTATTCATCCAATTATAATACCGTAACGAACGTGCAAGCATTCAACAATTCCTGATATGGAATTTGGTTCACTAATGGATCGAATAGAAATGCTGTAAATAACTTTCAATGATACAATAACAAGGTCGGACTCTATGGAGAGCTTACTACCCAATCCAATGTCATCAACAGCGCTTCTCTGTATAACAACAGCGATGCCGGTATCTCACTCAAAAACTCCTATGATTATATCTTCAATGATATCAAAGTATTTAATAATAAGGTAGGGATCAGAATGACCAATAATTCCGTAAGGAATACCTATTACTGAGAACTAACGCTCGCCAATAATCAGGTATCTGATTTCGAGGGAACGACAGGATATGATTTCTATCTCACTCCCGGATCAGCATGAACATTCATCAACTGATGAATCCTGAATACCTGATGAAATCTCCTCGGTTGTCAGCGAGTCACCAATCCTAAATTGTCCGGCAACGGACTTGTCCTGCTTAATAATACTCTTTGTTCAAATAGCTGATATCTGCCGTGATTTCTCTCTTCGTATGCAAGCACAGTCACCTATATTTTTTGATCCACCACTGATAGACAGGAGGTCCCGGTGAGCTATAGCGATACTACTGGTATCGTCGAAGTCCCTGATCACTATGATATCACAAAATCTGTCGGAGAGCCGTTTGCGCTTATCCCTATGATCTATACCTGACCGGATATAACGCCGCCGACTGCTCCTGTACTCACTGCTTTGCTCAATGGCGAACAAGTATTTTTTGTGACATTCGAGTGGACCCCGAGCACTGATATTGGCTCATGAGTAGATGGCTATATGTATGAAATATCACCAAATACCACTTTCTCTCCCATCAGTGCTATAGGATACATTACTACGATAACATGATCTCTATGATCTCCGAGTACCTGATTTACCGCTACTACGGGAACCTATTTCCGGAGGATGAAAGCCAAGGATATGATGGGCAATTATTCCTCTCTCAGCAATTATGGAAGTTTCACCGTTACTGATTTCACCGGTCGGACATCTACCAGCAAAAAATATGCCGATCTCAATACGTATTACGATTCGGATACCATCATCCTGACCGGCATCAGACCATGACTGAGCGTAATGGCTAGCGTGATTGGCACGGGTACAATCTATAGAAATGGATACAATGAAGGTACAAATACCTATCTCCAGGACGGAGATAGAATCTATATCACCGTAAAATCCAGCGATAGCTATCAGAAGACGCTCACCTGAGGACTTATGATAGCCAATAGGATGCTCACTTTCCCTGTCACTACCAGATGGTCATCAGGAGAGATATGCATTACAACTACTGGCGATAAAGCTACTATCCAAACTCAGTTCAATATCCAGCTCCTCAGCTATTCCGGAAATACAAACAATTATACTACATTTCTTTCCGGTATGACACAAAAGTTGTCTGGTAGTGTAAATCTCTCAGACTCCTGCAATCTTAGCTATCTTCAGAACCTCATCGCTACGGCATTGGGCATCACACTTACCGGCGCCATAGATACCTGAACCTATATCGCTGCCAACTGTAAGGAATATCCGGTGGTATACGATAGCACCAAAATGGGCTATACTTCGTCTATCTTTAAGGTAACGACCTATTTTGCCAACCGCGATACGATGGGTATGTTTATCGATTCCAGAAATGCCTGAAATTGTCATTTCAATACCTATGCTTCCTCATCATCGGTCTTTTACAATACTGATCCTACAAGACATATCGCAGCCAATGGAAAAATCTATACCATCCTGGATGATACCCAATGATATACGGCCAATGAAATGAGCGTGAAAAAATATTTTGCGACTCTAGAAGAACTCCGTAGCTATATCGATATCAAGAATCCTCTCCCTGAAGTCCGAAATCACACTATCGATAGCACATTCACACCACTCGATTATAGCGCTCCCAACGCCAAGACTTATACCATCTATATGACTGATAAATGATATATGTCCTATGCATTCCGTAGCATCAGATACTTCGATACCATCCAAGAAATTGAAACCTTCATCGACACCAATAATAAGAAATAATTTTTCTGACCTATGAAAACGATCATCCTCTTTCTGGATGGTCTTTTTTCTGATTCCCTTGATTTTTGTCCGACAATTCTATATATATCATATATAAATAAAAAGTCAAATCTCAACTAAAACAACAATTATGAACTACGAACAATTATTCGAACAAATCAGAAAAAAAAAATCATTTCTGTGTATCGGTCTCGATACCGATAAAATGAAAATCCCACAACATCTTTGGGATAATGGTGATGAAATATTCACTTTCAATAAGGAAATCGTGGATGCAACGCATCATCTTTGTATTGCCTATAAACCAAATCTCGCCTTCTATGAATCTCAAGGGTTGCAAGGATGGCAGGCTTTGGACAAGACAGCTCGCTATATCAAGGAAAATTATCCGGACATCTTTCTCATCGCTGATGCAAAACGAGGCGATATCGGAAACACCTCTAAGATGTATGCTCAAGCATTCTTCACCAACATGCCCTTTGATGCAATCACCGTCGCTCCTTATATGGGCGAAGATTCTGTAGCGCCATTTTTGGAATATCCTGACAAATGGGCCATCCTACTTGCACTCACTTCCAACAAGGGATCACAAGACTTCCAGTTTAGAAAAAATCCCAATGGGTACCCGATGTTTTGGGATGTTCTGAGTATCTCCGAAACATGGGGAACATGCAATACTATGATGTACGTGGTAGGTGCGACCAAAGCAGACCAGCTTACCACCATCCGCAGATTCGTTCCTAATCATTTTCTCCTGGTCCCTGGAGTCGGAGCTCAAGGAGGCAGTCTCCAAGAGGTTGCTACTTATGGCATGAATCATCATTGTGGACTAATCGTTAATTCTTCCCGTGAGATTATCTATGCAGGAAAGGATGAACACTTCGCTGAGGCAGCAGCCAATATCGCCCATGAAAAATATCAACAGCCTATGGCAATGTTTCTTCGCGATAAAAGATTACTCTAATACAATACTTTCGCCCGGATATCTCCGGGTGATTTTTTTATATCTTCTGATATTTTCCCATATTTTTTCTTCCTCACTTGAAAAATATAGGGATAATAGAACTTTTTGTGT
>CAYXBC010000065.1:0-11229 GCA_964463255.1 uncultured Candidatus Peribacteria bacterium
CATATTCACATCCTTTTTATACTATTAAATATAAAATATTTTTTTACTATTATTTTTTACCTGCAGCATGTGACTTAGCGTTTGCTGCATTATTTATTCATTTTTCCGTATTAATATGAACTCTTTCTATCAAACCATCTCTCATATGTACATTGTGTTTTGCAAAAGCTGCAATATCTGGTTCATGCGTAACCATAACAATGGTCTTTCCTTCCTTGTTAAGTTTGGTAAAAATATTCATAATTTCAATACTCGTTTTCGTATCTAAATTTCCCGTAGGTTCATCAGCAAGAATCAGGGTAGGATTAGTTACTATAGCACGAGCAATTGCTATTCTTTGTTGTTCTCATCACGATAATTGATTGGGTTTACTATCAACCTTATGTGCCAATCCAACCTTTTCGAGGGCTTCAACAGCTCTCTGATATTCATCTCCCGCAGGAACTCATTGATAAAACATAGGAAGCATAACCTGATCAATCACTTTCATTCTAGGAATCAAATTAAACGCCTGAAATACAAATCAGATTTTCCTTGAGCGTAATTGTGCCTTTTCATTTTCTGTCATTTCAGGGAGTTTGGTTCCATCAAGAATATATTCTCCACTTGTGGGTGTATCAAGAAGTCCTATAATATTCATAAGTGTAGACTTTCCAGATCCAGAAGGCCCCATGATAGCAAAAAAATCACCATCATTGATAGTTAAATCTACACCAAACAAGACTTTGGTCATTATTTCTTTTCCACTCATATAATCTTTTTTTATATGTTTGAGTTCTATCATACGTCAAAATCTTGATCTAAATAAAGACTAATTTCCAGGTCTACTACCTCCACCTTGAAGCATCCTAAATGATTGCTGTGTTTGTTGTGCAGAAGCACCAGGAGTTCAACTACTACCAGGCTGAAACGTAGTAGATTTGGCAGGAGACTGTACTTGATAGGCTTGAGCAGAAACAATATCTCCTACGTGTAATCAACTCAAAATTTCTGTTTGTGTTCCATCTGTTATACCAAGAGAAATATCCTTAGTGCCTTGTTGTGTCCAAACGAAAGTATTATCTCCACTCGTCTGTATGGCAATTGTAGGTATAAGCAAAATATTATCTTTATGATCAACGATAACATTAACATTTGCAGACATACTATCATATATTTTTTTACCAGTAATTTGTTTAAGGTTTATTTTTGCTTTATAAGAAACTACTCCAGCACTGGTGACTGGTGTTGGGTCTATACTTGCAATGGTTCAGGTAATACTATATCCAGGATATGCATCAAAGGTAATTTCTACAGGTTGACCTGGCATTACCTTAACGACATCTATCTGATCTATAAGCGTATTTACTTCATATGCATCAGGATTGGAGACAGTAATACCATTAGCTGAAGAACCAGCATTATAAGAGACAGTATCCCCTATTTTAAATCATATAGCATCGACAGTGCCATCAAAAGGAGCTATAATTTGATAATTATCTAATTGCTGAGAAGTTTGCTGATAACTAAGTTGAGATTGTTTTATAGAATTTAATTGAAGTGTCCTATCATTAGATTTAGGTCAATTTTCCATATCTAGTAATGTCTGTTTGTAGACTGCTAATTGAGCTTCATCATTTTTGATCTCATTCTGTTTGCTTGCAATATCGTTTGAGGTATTCTGTAAACTCGAGATATCATTATTCAGCGTGCTTAAACGAGAAGAAGCTTTCGAACGAGCGCTATTAAGCGTAGAAGACCGGCTATCGATAGTGTTCAAAGATAACGAGCTCCCATCGACGGAATTATTGACGGCATTGTAAGCAGAATCAGCAACAATACTTAATGAATCAAGCGAATCCTTGGTTTTCTGTTGAAGATCATGGATACTGGTCATAGAAGCTGAAGACTGTCATGCAATCGATGTATAGGCATTTTCCAATGAAGCGAGTTTGGTCTTACTTGTGTAATAATTGGATTCAGTAGAGTATTTATAAGAGCTATTCTTCGCTGATATATATATCTGCACATCCATATAACGGGAATTAGTCTTAGTGATATAGAAAATTTCATCGACACTATCTAGGATATCTTTTCCATCATTGATAGCAGTCATAGTATTAAGAAGGATGGACTGGATCTTTGGACTGCTAATCTGGACCGTAGTACCTTGTGCATCCTGCAAAGTAACAAGCTCTTTTTTTGCAATATTCATTTTAGATTGAGTATCAGTGACGTTTTTCTGGGCATTGATGATATCAGCATCAGTATATTGATGGATAAGCTTATCATAATTAATCCTAGCATTCTGGATACTCAATGCCTGCTGAGAAAGACTTATCGAAAGACTTTTTTTATCTATTTCAGCGAGAAGTTGGCCAGCTTTTACCCTATCGCCTTCTTTCACATAAATAGCTTTCACCTTACCTTCAGCTCAAAAGACAAGCGTCTGCATATTCGTTATTTTCGTAGTTCAGATAAGCTTAAGCGTATTTTCGATACTACCACTCATGATCGTATATGTTTGCGTAGTAGTTGTTGAAGTAGTGGTTGATGAAGAACATCATCTAACCACAAAAACAAGGAGAATAGCAACGATAAAAACATATCGTTTGTGACTTTTGATGACTTCCCATGTTTTCTTGGAAATTTCATTTATATTCATCTTTATACAAAAAAATTAAAATCATGATTAACAAAATTATCTTTCCTCGTCTATTATACTCTATAGGTACTATAATTCTATTATATACTATATTACAAGTATATTCAAAAAAAACATCGTGTCAAACCCTGAATAGTCATATAGTTAAATATTAATCACGCTGTCTTTTATAAGATCACATACCTCATCACATCATACTAGGCAATTTCATCTGAGAAGAAAAATTACTATGGTTTCCATTATCATTACCAGGACGTCTTGATCAACCAAAGATATGAAAATTCTGAAGCACCAAGATAATAGAAAGAACACAGATAATAACGATAAGAATAGTCTTGACGGTAAAAAAGTCTTTCATCTTATCCAACATGTCTTTTGACGCCATAAAATATAAGAGAAACATATAAAAAAAATATGATAGTAGTATACACAATGACCTTAAATTAACCTTAAGACACAAATGTGTGTATCGATATCAATATGGATATCAATATCCGCAAAGGAGAGGAAGGTAAAATATTATGTAAGTATGAAATAAATATCTCATCATTCATCAGTAATAGTTTCACTGATAATATCAGGATAGTATTCAATCATCTTCTCATAGAATTTTGGAGAATCAGTGAATTTTAGAGGAGTAAGCCAAAGAGAAGAAATGTTTTTGGTACGACACAACTCCAAGATTTTACCAAAAAGCACCTTTCAAATATAAGGGATAGGAGTTTGTAGCACATGGATATCACTTGAAGCTGCACTTTTAGATTTAAATCAATTATTGATGCCAGTAAGATTTGCAGTAAAAAAATTAGAGACCATGCATTCGGATCACGTGAAGGTAAGTGTACAACATCACAGTTTGACCAAGGTTCAATTATTAATATAAGACAAAGAAATCGTCCCACCCGAAACGTCATAGTGGAGAAAATCCAGTATCTCATAAAGAGATGCAGCATGATTCATAATATGAGGAGGAACCAATTTTTCCGGATATAACGAAGAGACTAAAGAGTTGTGCATAGCAAAACTACCATACATAAAGTAAAATTATTCCTCCTGATGTCCTGGATAATATTCTTTAGACACCAAATTCATAAGAGATGGAATATAGAGCAAAGTGATAAAGAATGACACAATAAGTCATCAGATAAAGGCAATTGCCATAGATCAGAATAATTCATCCTTAATCGCAAGGATAAGTAGTCATATAATCGTAGTTACCTTGGTCAAAAAGATAGGAATAAACCTCTCAGCGATGCTTTGCTGGAAACTATCAACTACCGACATTCCTTTCTCCTGATAATAATATTTAAAATCTTCCAAATGTATCAATGCCTGATTTACTCAGACACCCATTACTCAAAAGATTCCTATCATTGCAGGAAATGTTAAATCATATCACGTCAATGCAAGAATCACCATGGTTCATCAGATAGAAAGAAGTACACTGGAGACGATAACAATAGCATATTTGATATTATTAAATTGGATGATCAGCACGATAATCATCAAAATAAGTCAGATTAGCATAGCCTTAGATAAATCTGTAGAACTTTGTGTCTGCGAAGCTATATCTCATCAGCTTGTTTTCTCTAGACTATCAGGCAAAGGATTGTCTTTAATAACCTGATCAATAGCCAAAGTAATATCACTCAAAGCAGCACTATTGGTTTTGTCAGCCTGAATGGAAATATTCCTTTTACCATCCTCTCTCGTGATAGCATTTATTTCGGGAAGCAACTGTTTTTTACTAATAATCTGATCCAAGGTAACTTTACCTATTTTCGTTTGATCTATAGGTAAATCAGTTGATAAAAAGGCATTGACTGACAAGGCATCACTACCAAAATCTGAAAATTCTTTTATCTTCACCCCATTAGATTCATAGCTAGCATTTTTGAGTGCAAGCAATGACGAAATAGAAGATGCGCTGGTGATACCAAGCGATTTCGCTTTGTTTTCATCGAGCACATAGACTATCTTCCCATTAGTATATTCGATAGAGATTCCGACATTAAACACCCCAGGGATAGCTTTGATTTGGGGTAATATCTTTTGTACATAGGTATTTATTTCTTGATAATCATCACCAACGATACTAAAGCTAATTGGCTTACCAGATCATCATCATGCTTGCATCGTAAATATAGACACATCTTTCAAAAATACATACTTTTCTTTCATAGCAACCAATAATTCCTTCTGCATCTGCTCGACTATTTGAAATGACTTAGTAGTTCTTTGTGCAGTATCGACCAATCTTATCGTAAATGAGCTGACATTATTTCCAGCACCTCACGCTCATTGAAGGGAATATCATTGTCATAAATCTATGGATATATCTTTGACTACACCAGATAGTACGGTCTGAAAATATTTAAGCGTCGCCTTGGCGACTTTAGCGGTATATGCTTGATTATCTGAAAGACTGATTCACGGAGCATATTTGAGATTCATCCAGATATTATTGGAATCCATACTTCCCATGAAGGAAAATTTTACTATTCACATAGGAAGAAGTGATAATGCTCAGACAAAAAACGCAAGGAATCCAAAAACGATTCACCTGGATCACCATCTCGATTGATTGTTGCGATAATATCGATTACCGAATTTGACACCGGTTCTTTCGAGAAACGATAAAGAAGATGTAGGGACATATTCTTGTCATGGTTTATAAAAAAATAACGCAAGTACTGGTAGGATAATCATGGTAACTACAAGCGATATAGCAAGATTAGAAATGATAGTAATCGGCATAGCTTTGATATATTCGCCAATAATTCACGTCAATCAAAAATAGAGAGGGACAAATATTACTATAGTAGTAAGTGTTCAGAAAAAAATAGCTTTCCCATAGTTTTGCAAAGAATCACCTATTGCGTCCCGGATATTTCCGGCATATTTTTGTAATCCAACAACGATTCACTGAGTAATTACAATCAAGTTATCAATCATAATTCCCAACACTAGAATAAGTGCGAAGGAAACGATATTATTGAAACTATATCAGATACCCTTGAGATAGATGAAATTAGCTAAATATACGATAAGGAACGATACCATAATCAGCCATGAGGATCTCCATCAAAGAAACAAAAGGATAATACAAAATACAAGTAATGCCGTTTCTCGGAAGTTTTCAATAAATAATCCGTAAGTTTTCTGAATACTTTCTTTCTGTGATAATGTTTCAACAAATTTAAAACTAGGTACGGTTTTTGAATAATCAGTAATAGTAGTTTTTAATTCATCGACAAAGGTATCAAGACTATATCCAGGAGATTTTTTTATCTGAAAAGATAATGCGTTCTGGGTATCAAAACTATTCACATCCGTAATAACGAAAGACTTTTTTTCTTGTTGTTTATATCAGATATAAACGGTTGCCACATCTCTAAGTTTAATAGTCTTGCCAGCGATATTGAGGAGATCATAGTCTTTGAGTTGATCTATCAATCAGGTCAGATTAGTTTCATAGTTGGTGATTTCAAACGAATAGAGTTTACCTGCCACATCTTTTTTATCTGCAGGAAATTTTACAAAGGCTCCCCTTAATTGATTTACTACCATAGAGAAATCTAAGTCTAATACAGCCAACTTTTGAGCATCAAAAGTAAGTTTCACTTCCTGGATAGGTTTACCAATGATAGCGACATCAGAAACTCATGCTATGGATTTAAGCTGATCTTCAAGTGGTTTAAGCTTATCATACATTACTTGAGTAGGCAAAGTTCACGCTACGGAAAAAGAATATACCGGCGTATCATTGATAGCTATTTTTTTGAGCGTAGGATATTTCACATCAGAAGGAAGTGTAGGATAGACCTGATCTATAACGGATTTCAAATCATTGGTTGCATCGACATCACTTTTAGATTTTTCAAATTCCACCATAATCGTTCCAAAATTATAATAACACGACGAGGTGATTTTTTTGACGGCTGTCACAGATTTAACTCTCTGTTCCAAGGGAATAACTACCTGCTCCTCTATAGAAGACGGATCAGCTCCCAAGTAAGTAAAACTAATATAGTAATAGGGAATATTTACGGATGGTTGTGCTTCTTTTGGTATCGTAAAAATACTCATTACTCCATAGACTCATATGAACATGGTCATAACCAGTATCGCTACTTTATTTTTTTTTAAGAATGTAATCATCAATTTTTATAAACTATAAATATGTTCCATTTTTTCTTTGAAAATAGCTTCATCACCATTACACTTTAAAAGAGCAAAATATTGATAGTATGTATTAATATGAGGATATTCTTTTTTCAATAATATAGTTAATATATTTTTCAAAGTAGGATCAGTAAGATTTTTCATAGCATGAGGATAAAATTCCACGACATTAGTATATCAGAGTTTTTCATATTCCATAGCTTGTACAGCAGCA
Organism: uncultured Candidatus Peribacteria bacterium; assembly: GCA_964463255.1. GTDB lineage: Bacteria > Patescibacteriota > Gracilibacteria > Absconditabacterales > Absconditicoccaceae > CAJBLF01. The sequence goes on from CAYXBC010000065.1 coordinate 7,044, forward strand.
TCAAGTTTATCTAATTGTTTAACAATTTTTGCTTCTGAAGTTTTACACGATTCAAATTCCATCCAAATAGCAAACACTTTCTGACCTTTTTCTCATAAGAAATCTCTCAATTCCATCATAACTGTTTTTTCTCTTCCGTGTTTTTCTTCTGGACTAATTTCTCAACCATATTGTTGAGGAATATAATCTTTTTCTTTATATTCTGCTGTATCATGGTATCTTGCCATATCAAGCATTTTTTGTAAATCAAGTTCTGGATGTTTGAGTCAATAAAGATGAACAGCTTTCACAACCTTATTTACATGTTGCAGAACCGTTTCAGCTATCTCTTCCGAAATGTCTCTTATTTTCCATCATGTTCTAATTTTATCTGGTTTGGTATCCATAGCAGTCCTCACCTCTCTTATTTTTGTTACTTCTTCTGGAGTAAATCTCATAGGCAAAGTAAATATATAAAAGTTATTGTACTATCTCATCTCATAGAGTAAGTCCACTAAGTACCTGTACATAACTATCATCAATATTTCATAAGGTAACATATACTTCTTGAATAGTAGTTCATATCTTACGTCTCACCAAATTACCCTCAAGTCTTGGACTGATATATTGCAAAGGAATCCATAATTGATTTGAGTCAGCGAGTTGTGAAGACGTGACGAGAACTTTTTCATTTTCTTTGAGTGGAAAATTGATGACAGGGATTTCATAAATATAATTTTGTGTCGCAGGGTCTTTGTAGGGATATTCATAAACCAGAATTCAGGTACCAAGAAATTGTCCTTGATCATTAGAAATACCAACCTTACTTCCTAGTGGTAATTGCTGATACGAAAATATCTGCAGACTAAGATTTCCTGGATTCGTAGGCATAATCTGGCAGAGCAATGCATTGGGAGCAACCTTATTATCTTCACCGATAGCCCTCATTTTGACTATACCATCGACACCTGCATACAAGACCTCCCCTTCAAGCGAATTAGAGAGAACAACAATATTTTGTTTCAAAGTAAGCACTTGATTCCTAAGATTAGCAAGTTGAATTCATTGGGTATCATCAGCAGAAGAAAGTTGTGTCTGAAGAGTTTTTTGTGCAAGTTGCATAGTAGCCTTTTGATTTTCTAGTTGTAATGTTGTAGATTGAGATGTATTGTTCTCAAAATTAGTAGTATTGATATCAGCACTTTGCAATTGAGTATTGTAGGTATTTTTCACAGACTCATAGGAAGCAGCCACACCATCAAATGCAGATTTAGTTCATAGAAGTGTTGTAGACAATGTAGTATAAACAGCATAGAGTCCATCAATAGACAATCAAGCGTTGCTCGCCTGAGGTAAAGAGGTCGATGGTGTCGTAGCAGTTATGCTGCTCGCAGCCAAAGTCATTAAGTCTGATACATCAGAAATATAGTGAGAAAATTGATCTGCAGTCATGGTATCAGAAATTTTATCATATAAGAGAGAATATTGGGAAAGCACTTGTTGTTTTAACTGAGGATTTTTATCGGAAACAGAAAATGAAGAGCTAGTAAAAACATCATTCACTTTCTTCAATGCATCTTTTATCATAATCATATATTGTTTATATGCTGTAGAGATACTTCACTGCATTTTATCCAAATCAATAGATTTTGCAGTTTTGAGAGAAGTATACTGCTGCTCCAAAAGTTGTTGTTGAGCATCCATACTAGATGCACTATAGTCTTGAGATTTACCCAGATTATCTAGAAGTTGGACATTATTGTCATATTGATCCTGAAGGATATTTTTCTGCAATGCAAAAGTATCCTCAGTAAGAGAAAAAACTGCCGTCAAATTAGTCAGTTGTTCTTCTAATGTAGATAATTGAATAGTCGAATTCTGATATGTGAGATCATCCTGATTGGCTGTTATTTTTGCTATGATAGTATCTTTATACACTTGTTTACCAGGTTGACAATCGATATAATCCAAAATACCGCCTCTATTGGTAAGAACGGTTTTTGTACTATCAGCGATAACAGTCCCATACAAAGCCTTTTGAAAAACTGGCGAGCTTCAAACCGTATAGGAAGAAGTAAATCATTGTACACTTCCGGTAGATATAATACTATCGTCTACTTGTTTTCCACATCATGATATAAGAAAAAAAGTAAATGAAATAAGAAATATACTAGACAATTTTTTCATAACCACTAATCAATAAAGTAAAATATCATTGTATCAATGTATCGTCCAAAGGACATTTATCATTGTATCATTTTATCATTCATTTCCGTATGAAGATATTGGAGAAATTTTGGAAGATCGTTAGATTTGACCATTGCGATAGCCATATCTCACTTAGAGACAATTATCAAATCATCCCCAGGATTGATACCAATCAAGGTTCTTACCTCTTTGGGAATAACGATTTGAGATTTTGGTCAAACCGTAACCTTACCATAAATCTTCATTTCGGGTGTATGTGAACACGTCATAATACATAAAAAAAAGTAGTAAAAGTTGGAATAGTCTTACTAGAATATACTTTTAGACAATAAAGTCAATACAATTCTTTTTATAAAAGAAAAAAGACGACATACGCCGTCTTTCAAATATATTACATTGAGAAAATTAGATTTTCATGATTGCTACTCGGATAGTGAAGAGAGAAAAAAAGATGACGAGTAAAGAAGTAACTAGAGATCATGTGGGTGTTGAATAAAACCGTTTATACTTATTGTATCCGTAATGCGGCCATCGCATCAACACAGCTCATTTGATCCATGAAATATATCCAAAGATAGAAAAAAACATCGCCCATCCATTACTAATTGATGGATTGACAGCCAAAAAGAACAATCAAAGAAACATAGTGATAAATCCTCGAATTCTAACAATATCAGAATTTTTTAATGTTTTTTCCATAATCAATCTGAATGTTTTGGGTGCAAACAGCATAGGTAATCCTACAACCAACATAAAGAATGCTGTCCGAAGCAACAATAATTTTGGAAATGCAATCATGAAAAATATAATTAAGAAATAAAAAAAATTATAGCTTACTATCTATTTGATCAGCAAGTTTTCCGAGGTCATGACTATCAGCCAATGTGTGTCAGGTAAGTCATCATTCAAATGATCTACCTCATCGGAAGGGATACAATTTTACATGAGCATGAGGCACCTGCAATCATTCGACAACTAAACCTATTCTTTCTACTCACAATCAGTGTTTAAGTAACGCAGCTACTTCTTTGCTTGCAAGCATTAGCTGAAGATAGATATCACTATCCATAAGAAATATATCTGATTCATAATGACGTTTGGGCAATACCAATGTTTGTCCCTTACACGCAGGAAATGCATCGAAAAATGCGATAAACTGATCATTCTCCCAAATTTTAACACTAGGAACCTCTCATGCAACAATCTTACAAAATATACAATCCATAAGAATAAAAATAATGAGAATAAAACAGATAATTAATAGGCTTTTTATGAAACAAATCAAGAAAACATACTATGTATGATATCAAAATTATTTAATTTTAAAAAAAAACGTCAAGAAGACGATTTTTTTAGGAAAGGAAGAAAGCCAAACATACATAAGACATCCAAGAAGAACCATAAAGAGAACTCTATGATACGATACAGGAATATCAGACTCAAAGACCATTTAGACTAGCAATATACAGGGTAAAACCCAGACTAATACTCATACATCGCAATACTATAATCATCATGATAAGGCTAGTATCACCACAATGACGTTGAAGTAGAAAACGTACAAGAAATAGTAGATAGATGAGCGATGCCAATCGGTGAGGATCAACAACGTGGACAGTAATGACCTTCTTCCTATAATATATATCAGGTGAAGCAACGAATATATGATATGGGAAGATGATATTGTAATAATAATTATATGTATTATTTTCTATTTGTCAAATTTTGTTATAATTGCTGCAATTGCTACAATCAAGTAGCAAGTGCAATAAATTGAGTTACAAAAAAAAGAGAGATTAGTTAAGGTATTAGTGCTTATTTAACCCCTTAATAACCTCTCTCATGAAACATTATACACATTTTTCTGAAAAAGAAAGAGAAAATTTATATTTTCATCTTCTAGAGTGAAAAAAGCAGAAAGAAATTGCTGGGTTAATTGGTAAAAATCCAAGTAGTATCAGCAGAGAAATTGCAAGGAATAGTGTATTGATAAGCCATG
>CAYXBC010000066.1:0-14890 GCA_964463255.1 uncultured Candidatus Peribacteria bacterium
TTTACTCTATAAACTCTATAGGTCAGCTATGAAAACTACATTACATAGAAATGAATCAATATCTTATAGTTTTCTATGTTACATTTGCCAGATGCACGCCACGAGATAGTGAACGGTTCTTGGTTGAAGAAATAAATGGAACGAGCCGAAATGGGGACCAGCATAGGCGGGGTTTGAGCTGAGTTGGTAGTTCGTGTGAATTTGAAATAGAGATACTGAGTTTTGCATCTGGCTAGAGGTTTTTTTGCATACTTTTTTTATGGCAATGATAAAAAAAGTATGTCTCCGAAGGAAATAATCTATAATAAAAAAAGTCACCAAAAACCTTTGTTTTTTACTCTATAAACTCTATAGGTCAGCTATGAAAACTACGTGGCACCAAAAAAGGGAACATATATTCCGAAAGCTAGAGATACGATTTAGATCAGTCTTGCTGATTTTTTTTGTTGCATCGCTGTATTTCGTGCTGCTGTACAAACGGCAGAACCCAGGGATGACACCGTTGATGGTCATCAGATTCGTCCAGCAAATTTCAGCATCAAAACCGATAACGCTCAAGTATACACGAGTACCAATCCAAAAGATATCTGATGCTGGCATCTATGCGGTGATGGCAGGGGAGGATCAAAAATTCTTGGATCATTACGGATTCGATTTCGATGCACTACGAAACGCTTTGGAGACCAATCTAAAAAATAAATCCATCAGCCTAGGCGGAAGTACCATCTCACAGCAGACAGCCAAAAATCTCTTTCTGTGGCCAGGGCGTTCCATTGTCAGGAAAGCGATTGAATCCTATTTCACCATACTCATCGAACTCTGACGAAGCAAAGAAAGAATTCTTGAAGTATATCTCAATATCATAGAATTCGGTGATGGTATTTACGGGATACAGCAAGCAGCTCAGTATTATTTTGATACATCGGCAGATAAATTGACACGTCAACAAGCAGCATTGCTTGCAGCTATCCTGCCTAATCCCAGATATTATCAGCATCATCTTCGCAGCTATCGAGTTGCCAAAAGAAAAAGCAACATTACGAGCGGCATCAATAGGCTCAAATGAGAAGAAGAACAGAAAGCATTCATCCAGGAAATCAAACAATAAAAAAACCCCGAGATATCGGGGTAGTGTTTTATACATACACGAGTTCTTCTTTTGGTGATGCCGGAATGGGATACAACTCCCTTTTCCCTTTGCCATCGTTTTCTTTCTTGAGCGCGATACCGGTAAACCAGAGATAGCGTTCATCGATAAATTTAAGATATCCTACGATGCAGTAAACGTTTTCTTCGAAGATAAATTCTTGCATTTCTTTGGAAACATAATAGATTTTTTTTGGCACTTTGGTAAGGTCGACCTGATGAGCCAGCGTTCTCCACTGCTCTTTGAGGGATGCTGTATCTAGACCTGGATAGAGGAGATACTCGAAGATACAGATATCATCTTCCCAGACTATGTCTTCAAGGTTAGTACCTGTTATCTCTTCTGCGAATTCATTCAGATCGTCATTGACGTTCCGTGAATGGAAGACATGGACCTGTGAGGTCAATTCCTCCGAGTATTTCGAGGGAGGATGAACCGTATCGAGAATATTCTGATACTGTGACTTGAGGGTGTGCAAGTGGAAGCGCATCAAGCAAATCAATACTAATAATAGACTGATGATAATCATAGCTGTTTGATTTATGTTTGTGGTTTTTTTTCACCACTATCATAAAGAAATCATCTGCAAATTCCAGATGAGAAAGAAAAATCCGGAGCATACTCCGGACCAGAAATGATTGCATGAGATGGGCATCAATGTCCACCGATTTTAGATCGTACTTTCGCAACATAGCTAGAGTAATTCCCTAGTTGCGAAGCGTTCATAACGGTCATAGCTGAAACGTCGAGATTGAGCAGATTATTGAATTCATCTTGTACAAATCTCGATGCCCACCAGAGTTTCATATAGGCCCATACAATGAGGGAATATCTTCTGACAAAAGACATTCCCCAATCCCGTTGCATGTCCCATTTCAAGAGTTGCCATCTACTAAATTTTTGCATAGCGTTTTTTTTATTTATGTTTACGGGTATATCTTTTCTTTAACTGACGATAGATAAATCGTCCGATGATGCCAATCAAGATAGCGAGGACGACGATATCGACGACTGAGCTGTATTTCATAACTAATTCTCGATTCTCCTTGAGATATTTACCGACAAGGGTGAGGAAGGTATTCCAAAGTCCTGCACCGATGATGGTATAGATGATGAACTCAGTCAGATTCATTTTTCCCATTCCCGCAGGAAGCGAAATAAGATGCCTGACGACTGGGATAAATCTACTGATGAAAATAGTAATATGTCATTTTTTCTGGAAAAATTTTTCGGTGGAGTGTAATTCTTCTTCATCCAAAAGGAAATATTTTCAGAATTTTCTGACGAAAGGTTTGCCTCCATAATATCCTATGGCATACGACAATAACGATCAGATTATGCTTCCCAAGGTACTGATGATGATAACTCCTCGCAGACTAAAATGTTTGGTTGCGACGAGAAATCCTGCAAAAGGCATAATCGCTTCGCTCGGCACCGGAAAGATCATACTTTCCATTATCATTCAAACAAAGACCGTGATATATCAGGTCTGTTGGATAAATGCAGTGATGTAGGTCGCTAGGAATTCGGTGATTCACATACTATACTGCTAAAAAAAATAAAATAAGAATTACTAATGTTTAATTTCTTTTATCCTCGAAGGAAAAATTTTATTTTAAATTTTAGATTATGGATTTTGGATGAAGGTATTGTCTCTATATATACTATTGTAATAGACAATAGCTCATATCAGCAATTCAAACATTCAACATTCATTTATCCTCGCAGGGGAGAATTCAACATTCAAAATTTCTTTTTCTTCTAAATTCTAATCTATCTATGTCATGAAATATTGCAACCCTTATTGAAAATCTAAGGCAAAAAACTATAATAAACCTATTTATTCATGAATCAAGAGAATGGTCGACAATCTAAATAAGAGGGATGCCTATGAAGAGAAATATTTCAATGAAGGATCTCAAAATATGAATATGTTAGTAGCTCCTCAGACATCATGAGCCATGGTTTTATCCATAATAGGATTCGAAAAAAAATGAGAAATATATCCGGAGCTCATGGGTAAAAATGTAACTGATATCGGATGAGGGTTCAGCACAATGATATTTGAAGTGGCACCCAGCGTCAAAGCGTATACCCATGTGGACCCTATTTTCGCCTATGATCGAAAAACATTCCTTAAGAAAGAGAGGATGAGGATAGATTATCGCACGAGATTGATCGATAACATGAGGACCGATGTCTCGGATGAAATATTAAAGAAGAGGAATGAGAATAAAGCAAAGCAGGAGGATGTCCTTGAAGGCTTGAAAAAATGGGAAAGCTACGATTTCTCCAAGTTGGGAAACGTGAAGTTCAATGACTCGCTTGCTCAGGATATCCATGGAATAGGAGATGATAGTCAGGATATGGTTTTTTTGGATTTTGTCCTGGATAAGCTGGAAGGGTGATGATCCAAGAAGGAGGAAATCCTGGAAGCCTTGCATAATGCATATCGTATCACTAAGCCGTGAGGGAAAATATATGGTGTACATAACAAGGAAAGCAGTGAAGATGACATCATAGATGCATTGAATGCCAGTGAATATGATTTTGATGGAAAATATAAGGAGTGATATATGTATTTTATTATAGACAAGCAACAATCCGATGAATAATATTGTGATACTAGAAAATATCCGTTCCGCCTACAATGTTGGCAACATTATTCGCACGGCAGATGCACTTGGATGGCAGGTACGATTGACCTGATATACGCCATCACCAGCAGATACCCAGAAGGTAGTAAAGACTTCCCTTGGCGCAGAAACCAATGTAGGACTAAAGCAATTTGGTCATACGCCTGAAGCTATCACTTCTGCGAAAGATCTATGACTGCTAGTGATAGCGGCAGAGATCACCAAAGATTCCGTATCCTTGGCTGAGATGAAAAAAGGTAATCATCCGAGCATCGCTATTATTTTCTGAAACGAAGTGGATGGTGTGCTTGAAAGTACCTTGAAACTAGTGGATCAGGTCGTCCATATCCCCATGCAGGGAATGAAAGAATCACTTAATGTTGGGCAGAGCTCCGCGATTTTTATGCGAGCGTGTAACCAACTCTGTGCATAAGAGATACTTGTTATTCTGAAGGAAATATGTATAGTAAATAGAAACAAAAACATTCCCTGAGAAGGGAAATAAAAAAAATATGAAATATATGAAAAGACCTAAAAGACACGAAGCAGTCATCGAAGGGATGACAGTAGTAAGAAGCAAAGATCTCGAAAGAGAGAAGAAAAAGGGCTGCAAGGAGCAGAAAATTCCCACAAAATTTATTGTCAAAATCACATCTAACGTGCGATTGTCGCATGAACAATGTGGGGGAGATATTGAGAAATGCCAGTATTTGTGTGGCGCTTGCATGCAGGATCCGATGGCTCCACTCAAGATGACTACCCGTTTCGAAAGGAAAAGAGTATTGAATACCGAAAAGTATTTGAAACAACTCGCTCAAATCCATTGATGAGTGATAACGTAAAATCTCCCCGTATTGAGGGAGATTTTTTTTGATGAGAAAAAGTGAAGACTGTTTATGGAATAGAGAAACTAGTGATCATTGCATCGACACTCTGGATATAGTCATTGAAGGTAGCTTCAGTAGCGGTATAGGTGATGATGTACGCGAAACCATCTTTGATGATGAGTACTTGTTCAAATTGACGCAGCTGTTCTTTGATGATGCAAGTGAATATGAGCTTTTTCCCAAGCAGTCCATTGATATTTACTTCGTTGTTTTCTAGTTCCTTATATCCATTCTCTCAGGTCAACACTCCTTGGGTCATAGCGAAGTATTCATCAAGCGTATAGCTTTGAGAGAGCTTACTTTTTACGATGCTTACATTTTCTGAAAGAGTATCGGTTCCGGTGAGGGGAGAGAAAAAGACGACTGAAGCATTATTGACGTTTTCTTTGAATTTTCGCAATCAAGGGAATTTGATACTGAATCCATCAGATTTACTCGTATAGGGCTGTCGGTCTATGACAGGTTCCTGAAGCACCTGAGAAGGAGTCTGAGTAGGCGTCGTCGTTGGACGGATGACTGGTCTGCTGCTTGAGCATCCGAAGAGCGTAAGGATGCATATGAGTCAAACGAGAGAAAGCGTTTTTTTCATAGCGTATGATGGTAATACAGTAAAACATAAGATAGGTCCTGTGATATGACGGTTACAAAAATGAGGTTTTCTTTGCAATGATGATGCTATTCTGCGATAATGTCCATGAAGCTATCATCGTTCATTTGCTGATATATCAGAGTTCTTGTATGACGAATCCACTGAGTGAGACAAGTTTCTTGAGCTCCGCCAAAGTAAAGATATGATAGAATCTCTTCGCTGTTGTAGTGCCATGGATTCGAGGTATCATGATATCATTCCATTGGTGTTTGCCCAGTGAGATGAGATATCGTCGGAGGGAAAGCAGGATTTCTTTTTGATAGCTTCTGAGGAATCGATGGGAAAATGATCGATTGGTCATAATGATCTCGCCATCATAGCGCAATATCCTATAGATATTTTTGATAAGGAAGAATCTTTCTTTGATAGTCGGGATGTGTTGGAAACTTGCAGCACCGATGACGAAATCAAAAGATTCCTGTTTGAGTCAGGAAATATAATGAGCTATATCATCACAGACGAATGTCGGAGTGATATGCTTGGATACTGCTTTGCCAGCGACGAGTTTTTTTGAAATATCTAGGAGTTTTTTTGAGATATCGACACCGGTATAATGGATAGTAATTCCTTTCAATGTCTTGAGATAGCCAAGGAGTCTTCCGCTTCCGCAACCGAATTCTAGGATATACACGGTTTTTTTTCAGCATTTTTTAATCGCATCCAAAAACATGTCCGCATCGGCCCGATGTTTATTTCTCGTATCAGCATACTTCTGAGCATGAGCATCATAGAACTTCCTAAGCTCTTCAGTAACATTCATCCAACATCTGCTATTATATGATAAATTTTTTTATCCTCGAAGGGGACTATTCTCCATCCTCCATTATGCTAAATTCTTTTATCCAAAGATATTTTGTCCTACGAGATGATTGGTATTCTTTATCTCTTGATGGGATTTTTCAACGAGATCCTCAAGGGTGAAAGTAATCTCTTCACCTTCGATAAAGAGCTTTTTGAAATGCATAAAATAAAGGAAAATCAGCATAGTCATTCTTACATCATTTTTGCAATATCTTTTGAATTCTTCTAATGCTTCAAGATCATTCTCTTCTATATATTTCTTATATAAGATTTCTCATTCTGCTCATGAAGTCAGAGTCTTGGTGACATTGACCAATGCCTCTGCGATTTTGTTGAGTCAGAGTCTCTTGCCTGTCATCGCTCGCACAAATAAGAAAAGATCGATACTTTTCTCATTGATGTGTTTGATATCTTCATCACTTCATCCTACGTTATATACGGAAACCATATTATCGAATGCAATGCTATTGAATCCCACGATATATCCGTCGAAATCAAGCATCTTCTGCACAAAATCCTTGAGTCATTCCTGATCGACGTATTCATACATCATCTTGTTTCCTCCCGTCGGATACATGGCATAGGCAAGAAGGAATTTGGTCTCCTTGAGATTCTGGATATTAGTATCAGTCTCGATATCGTATACCATATAATTCTTTCATCAGATAGTCGAATATTTGCCAGTATGGAATTCATCAAGAAGTATCTGTTCGATTGATTTTTGTCAGATAATTTTTTCTTTCTTGAGGATAAAATTCTTCACCATAGCATGGAAATCTCTTTTATCTTGTTCATTGAGCAATACTTGGATTTTTTCTTTTTCATCCATGAGAACATAGTCTTCATGCATATTTTGGAATCTGAAGACGAAATCTCATCTGGAGATATAATAGATTTCATCTCCTTCCTTGAATATCTTCTTGAAAAGATCGATTGCTGTCATACAACGCTCTTTTTTGAGGATGCCGTAGAAATTACTGACAAAATTATTCTGGACCGTTTTGAGTTCATCAAGCGTGAATCTTTTGTACATATCCGGAAACTAATATGCTAAATTAATATTATTTTACTCAGAAGAGTTGCTGATAATTCTGCCATGCAGTGAAATCTTCGTTTTTGATGGCAGTCAACGGGTCTACGACAAAAGCATCTATAACTTTTTGGTTCGCTGCATCAAGGAGTAAATTCAGATTCTGTACCATATAAGGCTTATTTTGATTCGTGAGTATGTCCTTGAAATACCGTGGACCTAATGCATTGGTTTTCAGAGTATAATTAACTATGAAATTGATTCATCAGACCGTGAGATCTACAAGAATGATTCATCCACTATTAGCGATATCATTGCTTTTTATGCCCATATATTGTTGGATCCTCTCAAAGACGAGAATGGCATCCGTAGTGCCTTCATGTCCCTGGAGAGAAGGAATCTCATAATTAAGGATGGCGGCGATAGAATCCATGATGGAATAGTTGTCGGCTACGATAGTGCTATATGAGGATTTGATAGCATTCTCCAATAGTTTATCCGAGATAATAACACTTTCCAGGCCATTATTTTTGATTCCGAATTCATAACGCATGCTATTTTTCTCCACTATCGATGCAGTAGGGCTGCATGAAACGACAGAAATATTTTTTATATCTTTCAGGACAGGACAGAAATCAGTAGAGATGGTGGGATTTGTCTGTTCATAGAATACGAGATTCTTTGAAATATATGAATACAGCTCTCCGATAGAGAAATCCTGTATTACAAGAATACTTTTGATGACATTATTCATTTCGGGTTTATCCTGGAGCTCGATGGTTTTCACGATAAGCATATCGTTCTTATATTCCATGATGATATGGGCTTTGAGCGTCTTACTGGTAGTGCTAGTAGTGTTGGAAAATGAAGGAAACTTCATATACGCCATGAGATCGATGGTGGTTTCCGAAATACTCTGTCTTTCTACGGTGATATACGGGATGTTCTGCAATTGTTTTTGGATTTTTTCTGCTGGAGAAAGTGTGATGATGCTTCATCCGGTCATTCACTGTTGGCGTATGAGAGAGGTATTTTGTATCTGGCTCAGAAGTCATGAAAGGCCTAGCATAGCATCTCAGGCATTGAGACTATTGATATTGGAAAGCAGGGGAGTAAGCTTGCCGATTCATACATTCTGGCTGACTTTGGTTGTCTGATACGCTATCTTTTCTATCGTCGAAGCAAGATAATTATTATTGAACCGGTAGATTTCATCCTTGTAAAATATATCGATATTATTTTTTTTGAGTAGTTCATTGATGAAATCAAGATATATAGTGATCTTGTAGGTGTCCGTCCTATTTGCGAGGAAATCCTGATAGATTTGCTGTTGGTAGGAAAGTAGCTTATACTCATTGAGTATAGGGTCCTTATAGCTAGATTTATCGAAAGATTGACCATCCAATCATTTCTGGATCTCCATAAAAAGCGTCGTTCTTTTAAATTCTTCTTCATAGGTCTTTCCACATGCAATGAAGAGTTCTCCCATAATATCGCTTTGATCATCAGCATACAGCGAATATTTGGATAATCATTCGCACATTTTCTGTTTGTATGTAGCTATGCCCTTTATGGAATTAAATATCCTCTTGAGTCAGGGATAATCCGAACTGAGCTTGAATATGAAAAAACTTTCTATGAAGTCATTCAGATAATAATAGCAGGTAGCAGATGATAGTTTGTTTTCGAAAAGACACGAAAGATTAAAATCATCTATGAGTGATGTACTGAGTGAGAGCGGTGTGCGTTCGAAAGGTTGGCTCACGGTTATCCTTTTGGTGAATACGAAAGCATTGATGAAATTTTCTAGTTCGCTGAGTTCATAGGTACCACCTGAGAAATAACTTATCGGCTGGATAGGGAGTGTTTTGTACATATAAAAATATCTCGGTGCAACAAATCATTTGTAGATAATGAGATTATCAACGGATTTTATAAATCATTGGTCGGTCTGAAAATCTCATTTGAGTATTTTGACCTGAAGGTCATTATTCTGGACGTCCTGCCTGAGAAATCTCTTGAATTCTGCTATCGATTTGATCTTCTGCACCTGAAGGGCATCATTAGCCTGGAAGACATGGACGGTATCAGCATGGGAGATGATATTTTTGAAGAGAAAAAATCCAGCAATGAGCGCAACAAGAAAAATAAGATAATGGAAGGTAAAAAGCGATATCTTGGCATAAATCGGGATGATTTTTGTTTTAAGGGTATCCATGATGCTCGACGAACTTGCGATAAAGCTTTGTTCAGTGATGATAAGTATAGTGTTTTAGTTCCCATTTGTCAAAATAAACTTTCCCCTTGCAATTGTAGACGATTTTTTTATACAGCGGGGGCAAGAATATTTTTTTATATAATTAAATGTGTTGCCATGAAAAAATTACTCACTTTAGGCGCTTTGGTAGCTAGTGTTGCTATATTCGCAGGATGTATGAACAAACCTGCAGTAGTCGAAGACACTACAACTCCAGTAGTTGAAGTAGCTCCTACAGTAGAAGCGGTAACTGGTACAGAAACTCCAGCTGTTGAAGTAACTCCAGCTGTAGATACAACTGCAACTCCAGCTCCAGCTCAAACACCTACAGCGCAATAATTCCTATATACATAGGTTGAAATACGCTGACAAAGGAGTAGAAAGAGGATCGTAAGGTTCTCTTTTTATGTTTATCAAAAAATATGCGCTTAATCACCTACATACAGACACGCCACCAGATTTCCAGAAGGAAGTTCGTTGATTTCGTTAACCAAGGATATATTTCCATAAACAACAAAAAAATCACCTCCTATACCCAAGAGGTGATAGAGGGGGATAAGCTTAATATCAAAGCACCAAAACTTTCCATTGAAGAGATTATTCAGGAAAAACAGAAAGTACCGACGATTATCCTACTCAATAAGCCGGTTGGATATGTCGCTTCCAAATCCGATCCGCACAATAAAACTATTTATGAGATATTGCCACCAGAATTTAATAATTATTATTATATCTGAAGACTGGATAAAGATTCTCATGGTTTACTCCTCTTGACTGATGATCCAGCGCTCGTAAACGAATACGAACACCCAAAATTTGCTATAGAGAAGGAGTATATCGTAGAACTTGATCTGGAATTAGATTCCAAAGATGTTCAGAGAGCACTCTCCGGAGTCAAGGATGAAGACGAGATACTCAGAGCCATAAGAATCACCAAAAACAAAAAGAAATATCATTACAACATCATCCTCAATGAATGAAAAAAAAGACATCTCCGCAGGATGTTCAAAACCATAGGATACCGCGTGATGGATCTCGAAAGGGTTCGTGAAGGGAAATATAGCTTAGGTGATGTGAAAACCGGTGAACGGAAAATAGTATAATAGATTATTTTTTCTCTTTCTGATAATTATTTTTTTCTCTTTGTCTGTTTTTTTTCATCATGAGATCAAAACATTCATCTAGAGAAATGCCTTTGCTGTTGGCTAAACAGATGATTGCAAAAAGTTCATCTCCTATCTCAGTTTTGAGTCCTTGGAGATTTTTTCCGGTAGGAAAGGATTGATAGAGATCAAGCGCTTCTTCAATCTCTTTTTGCTCTTCGGACATCTTATCGAAGAGTTTTTCATCTTCCCGATATCCATCAGGATGCCTATGTACTCGTTCATTCACTTGCTGTTGCGCTCACGTGAGGGTCAGTGCCATAATGAAATGGTATGATATAAAGATTATACTAATTCATGCTCACGTATGGTGGTCTCTGAATAATCATGTGGTGATTCCACTCTATGACCAGTAGTTGAATATCGCGTCTTCCATAATCATTGGCCATTGTTTATTTTGAGCATAATTGTACTGGTATTTGGGATGCTTCATCTAGTATAGAGTAGGGTATTGATGCGTTGCTGCTCTGTGATACTGAGGGATTCAATATTATCAAGATAGAGATAGAGATATTTTTTTCATGCATCCGCCATAAGTTCACCTATTCCGTTAGTCGTGATATCACTTTCAAAATCCAAAAGCCTTCTCATATATTCCTCATCAGGATTGGCTGCCAACAACGTTTTGAGCGATGTTGAATAATAATGCAGTATCTCTTCAAGCGTAGGTGCATTGGCAGCAATATATTGATTCCACTGCTCTCTACTTCCTGTTACTATGCTGTGTCTTCAGATAGCTTGGGTGACGATATCTCTTATATGCTTCGCTTGTGATTGTTTGAGATATTCTTTGAAAATGAAAAGCATGATATCATCATCTCATTTTTTCATACAATTTATATAGAGGAGAGGTAGCTTTTTGTCCAAGACATCAGTAAGTTCCTGTTGTCGACGTGCTATCATAGTATTGGATACCATCTGTTCAAGTTTGATAAGATTATCAGGATTCCGACTCTTTCTTTCTGGTATTCCTATTTTTTCACGA
This sequence comes from uncultured Candidatus Peribacteria bacterium, assembly GCA_964463255.1. Taxonomy (GTDB): domain Bacteria; phylum Patescibacteriota; class Gracilibacteria; order Absconditabacterales; family Absconditicoccaceae; genus CAJBLF01. Next base: position 11,556 of record CAYXBC010000066.1, read on the forward strand.
TCATATTCATATCAAGGACTGATCATGGTACATTGTGGTGAGTCGAGAAGTAGATTTACATAGAAACTATTTTTTGCCATGGCACAGTGAAACCACATAAAGCATTATTTCAATTCATCTTTGATCTTATCCAATAACTGCAGAGCTTGCAGAGGAGTGATATTGTTGAGATTATAACTTTCCAGCAAGGATTTTATTTTCTCATAAGCTAATCTGCTTTCGTTGGAAGATGAAATTTCAAAGTCCAAAGTTCAAAAATCTTTTTGTTGATTTTTTGATGCATCATGTGCAATCGGTCATTCGTAATTGTTTAAATGTTTCTTGGCTTGTTCTACGATAGTTGCAGGTATTCATGCGAGTTTTGCGACATCGAGACCATAGCTTTTGCTCGCTCATCCACGAACGATTTTTTTCATAAAGATAACTTCCTTGTCCGTCTCATAGACGCTGACGGAAAAATTTTTCACGCCAGCTAAGGTGTTTTCCAGCTGGATCAATTCATGATAATGCGTCGCAATCAAGGTTTTGGCTCCGATAGTGGTGACGAGATGTTCGAGTATCGCTTTGGTGAGAGCAAGACCATCATAAGTAGCAGTTCAGCGGCCGAGTTCATCGAAGATAATGAAACTGTCTTTGCTGGCATTATTTAGAATATTTGCTACCTCTATCATTTCAGTCATGAACGTGGATTGGTTCTTGGCGATGATATCGCCGCTTCCTATACGAGCAAAAATAGCATCCACTATTCCTAGTCTGCATTCCTTGGCAGGGACGAATAATCCACAATGCGCCATCAGGACGATCAAAGCATTTTGCCTCAGATACGTGGATTTACCTCACATATTCGGTCCTGTGATGATATGCAAAAATCCGTCATTATTTCATTGGTCATTGGTTATTGGTCATTGGTAATTAAGCTGTAGGTCGTTGGGGATGAATTGCTGATCAAGAGGAAGATATTTTTCGATGACCGGATGTCTTCATTCGACGATGGTCAAACGTGATCAGGGGATAAATTCAGGTTTTGAGAAATGTTTTTCTTGGGATAATAATGCCTGGGAGACAAAAAGGTCTAATCGAGCTATTTTTTCAGCAAGTTCATGGAGTCATTGTATACCTTCGGAGATTTTCTGCTGGGCTTGATGCAGAAGTTGAAATTCGAGCGTACGCAGATTATCTTTGGCTTTCAGAATATCAGTTTCTAGATTCTCAAGATAAGGAGAAGAATATCTCTGACCTCATTTCAGGGTATTTCTACGGACTATACTATATCTCTCTTTCCATACTCCATTTTCCACTCTCAACCCTCAATTCTCAAATCTCAACCCTCAATTCTCCATTTTTAATCTTTCCTCCATTTTTTTTTCAAACATTTCGATGTCTTTATTTGTTACTTCGAGAAAATATCATTGGTTTATGATGAATCTCGCTTTGACGGTAGGTATTCATGCTATTTGAGCCAATTCCTGCTGATACTGCATAAGGAGATCATCGCTATGATATGCTATCTTTCTGAGTTCATCAATCTGGTCCTGATATCCGTCGCGGATGAAATCGATATCATCATGGTATTCATCATCATTTTTCAGGATTTGTTCGAGATGGTTAAAGAGGTGCTGAACTGATCATCTAGACTCATCGGAGAGTCAGAGAGCAGTCAGTTCTTCAAGGAGGAAGGAATTTCCGAAAATTATCCTCAATGTCGCTCTGAGTTTGATAAAGGTATTGGGTAATGTTTTCTTGTAAAGAATACTACTTACGAGTTTAGGGATATCGCGCACATGACTCAGAAGCTGTCGTATGCGTTTAGTTTTGGCTTCCTTGTGGATGGTACCATCAGAAATCCGTTCTATGGTGTCATCGCTGCGATACTGATCAATCATATCTAATCTCCATTGCAATTGTGTAATATCCTTGATGGGATTTGTGAGGATATGGCGGAGAAGTCTTGAACCTCAGGACGTCTGGGTAGAATCGAGGATATGAAAAAGGCTATATCTTTCATTACCTTCATAGGTCGAAGTGAGTATTTCGAGATTTTTGATAGTGACATCATCCAGGATGAGAAATTGGTGTTGGCTGTGAAAGGAAATTCTGGTGATATTGGCCAGAGCATGTTTCTGGGTATAGGTCAGATAAGAAAATAACAAGGCAATCGTTTCCAATCTTCAGCTCTCGAGAGCTTTCCCATAACTAGCGCTTTGCTGCACATGAGTCAGGTGTACAAGGAATTTTTCCGGATCAGGAGGAAGGTCCCATAGGGAGATAAGACATTTGGAGCTGCGGGTAAGTGGCTCAGTGATGATATCCTTTTCCGGGAAGAGACTATCGAAGATGAGTTCTATCGGTTTGATGGAAAGGATGAATTTCTGCATATCAGCGATATCAGGGAAACTCTTGGTTCGATATTCCCCTATGCTAAAATCGCCTCGAGCAAGATGATAGTTCTCTCCATTGGTGTGAGGCAGGAAAGTGACGGCCATGGTAGTGGTATACTCCTTTTTGGTCTCTTGGATATAGGTTCATGGAGTGATGATATTTACCACTGCTCTTTCGACGATTTTTCCAGGAATAGGCTGACTTGTCTGCTCAGCGATAGCTATCTTATAGCCATTATTGACTAATTTAGTGATATATTTTTCAGCGCTATGATAGGGGATACCAGCCATAGGGACACTATGTTCTGAATTCTTATTTTTGCTCGTGAGGACGATATCAAGGATTTTGCTGCAGATTTTTGCATCTTCGAAAAAAGTCTCATAGAAATCACCCATGCGGAAAAACAGGATGCAATCAGGATGCTCTTTCTTGATATCGAGATATTGGATGATTGCGGGAGTAAAAGACATGGTATACGAATAATAAATAATTAAGTGTTGTTGTATAAATAATCAGAAAAAAGTCAAGAAAGAAAAAGCCCCTAATACAGGGGCAGAGATTTAAGATTTCAGATGATTGAAGTCATTATAAGCATCCTGAAGGATGTCGACAGTATTTTTACCCTTAGCTTTGTTGGCTATATTGGTAATTCTATTGGAAAGAGCATTGTAACCCGGATGCTGGATTCTTAGTGTAGTGAACTGTCGTTTCAATTTGATGATCTCAGATTTCGCGATATATTGCTGTTGCATGAGCTTCGTGAAATATGACGAAGCATTCCTCAGAAAAGAATTGTTTCCCATAACGTATGTGTTTGGTCAATTAAATTTTGAAAAGCGCCACTTGAGAGTATAATATAGGTATAACCTTTATATTCTCGGCACTCATCATGAAACACCTTTCTATAACTGAAAGAGATCAAATACAAATATTACTATCAAGATGGTATACTCATA
>CAYXBC010000067.1:0-6454 GCA_964463255.1 uncultured Candidatus Peribacteria bacterium
CAGACAGCAGGAGTAGTACCAGCTGCTCATGTTACGGTCATAGTATAAATAGTAGTGATTGCTGGAGTTACGGAGATATTGGAATTTGATCGGTTGGGATAAGTAAATCAAAGACCAGCTATAATAGGATTGAAAGTAGTAAGAGTTGCATTGGTATAAGATGCTTGGAGAATCGCTGTATCTCATGAAGAGATAGTTGCCGTGTTGGTAGTCAATGAGCACGTAGGAGCAGGATTTGCGATTACCGTAAGTAATGGAGCAGAACAGGTAGATTGTCCAGCACTGTTGCTGACCGTCATGCTTACTATATATGTTCCGACATTTTGAGGGGTGATAGTACGTTGCCCATTTGCAGAAGTGACTCAATAAGGGAGTCAAGTTATGGCTGAGCTAGTAGGTGTATACGTGATTTGAGGACTATTGGTATAACTACCACTAATCGCCCAAATAACATCAGCAGATGCTCAGAATTGGAGAGATGCTGAGGAAAGGGAAAGTGTACACGTAGGCTTGACGACTAAAGTTTCAAGCGTACAACTTGAGGTACAGGTATATCACGCAGGGACCCCAGCGCTTCCATCGCATTGCTCATTCGCAATCGTATTGGCGTATCCTCATGCTAAACTAGTGATGCTGGCTTTGGTATCTACGACACCGTCACCACAATAGTGGACGGTATAATTGACACATTCGAATCCATTAACGACTCGTCATGCAAGATTATGAAAGGTTTTATTGGTGAGTTGTGTAGTATAATTTGTGAGATTAGGCCGGCCGACATAGGAGAGTGCATAGGAAGTGGATCATGCATTTTCCAAAGCAGTCCTATGGATATTATAGATCAATTGTCCTGGAGCGGTAGAACTGACTTTAAATACTCCTTCAGCGAGAAGCATGGAAGTGACAGTTGCACTATCGGGTATTCCATTACTCTTATAGGTGATGGGTGTAGTGAAATTGAATAGCGAAGGATTATATATCTTCACATTGCTTGCATTCAAGATCAGCGTATCATAGCCATTTCCCCATCTCGGAACCAGATCAGTGGTAGTATAGGTGTCTCAGAGATAGAATTGCCTATCTACATAGACTAGGGAACCATCGGGTTCTAGACATTGTGATTGTGTATACGGCTGTGATATGACAGAAGTTGTCATAGCGCTTCCCAGGGTAGGAAGTGTTTGCGCAAATACAGTTCCGTATCCTAGACCTAGGAGAGTAGAGAGTCAGAGCAATCAGAGGATGTTTTTTTTCATAGTCATGATAAGAAAGTATAAAATAGTATGATTAATGAAAGTATAGATTAGTTAGGAACGGTAGGTTTTTCAGGGTGAGTAGGTAGTGTAGAATCTGGAATCGTAGGATCTTCTGGATCTGAGGGAACGTTATCTTTGTCTTTTCCTTTGCGTCCAAATAATTTTCCACTGAAGAATTTTCCACTGACTTTTTCTTCCTCGATAAGGACTTTATTTGCGAAGGAATGACTCCTAATCGTCATATCTACCCCTTCATAAGAAGTTTCTGGAATACCTTTTCAAGAATATTTTCCTCAGACTGGCTTCTCAGGTGTGAATTTCTTTATGGAAATATTTTTGATATTCATACCTAGGGATTCGTTGCCGCATTCACCTAAGAGATAGAATACCCAGTCGACGTTTATATTTATTTTCTTAAAAGAGTCAATACTAATATCTTGAATAATATGTTCCTTTCATCTGAGCATTTTCATAATATTTTCCTCCTTATTCGCATCAGGGAGCTTAATATTGCTATCACTTAGGAGCTTTTCAATCCTCTCGAGTACGTGTTTCTTATTTTCAGGATTAATATCAAGATTATTGAAAAACCATTCCTGAGCTTTGGGAGTATCTGTTTCGTCCAAGCGAATCATAGCATCTTCAAGTGAAGTTCATGAAAGCACATTTGTCCCACCAATCGGTGTCATCGCATATTTTCTTCCTTTGTCATTTAATTTATAGAAAGCTGTGAATCCTATGAGATTTTCTACAAGAGTACGTTTGAGTTCGGTCTCTCATGTGAGATTTTTTACAAGAGTTCCCCTATAATCAGTGCTCAGTGGATAGCTTTCTCCATCTGGTCATATCATGGTCTTGTAGATATTTTTTCTCTGGTTGATGAGTAGATTGAGATTTTTCCCGTCTTGTTTTCCATCCGTGAGATTTATGATGTACGAAAAGATCGGTTTGAATGCATCCACGATATATCTCTTCTGTTCGGCTGTCATAGCCGGATCATTCATGAGCTTCTTAAGCTCAGGCAAGGAGTCATACTGAGGATTTCTCTCTAGGAGTTCCGTGGTGAGTATATCAAATGCGGCAGTATAATTATTTGCGCTAATGAATTTATCCACTCAGACTTCGACGATACTTTCCATAAATTGCTTATAAAGGGTCTTATTATACTCATCAAACACGGATAATGCTTCTTCTACTTGGCTAGTGAAAGTATTTTTGATCGGAGCAGGGATGTCGAACGCTTTTTTAATATTTTCCTCAGAGATATCTGGTTCGAGTACCCGATTTGCATCTTTGAGTTCAGATTCAGATAATGATTTTGTGTAGATAATTTGATCCAGATAGGTGATGGTCAAAGCGTCGGGAGAACTTGTGGAATCAAAAGAGATCTTATATGTTTTGTCTGCAAGTTTTTCTATGGTTAAGGTTCAATTATCTTTCAATGATGTTCATGCTAATGTCGTAGGATCGAAGGTAACGATAGCATCCTTAGGCTTTTGGAGTTTACCTTCCGCATCAAAGAATGTGGCAGTTTCAGTTTTGGCAATAGCGAGATTTCCCCCTTCACCCGTCATGGTGGTGATGATATCTTTTTCGAGTTTCTCTTTGGTCCATGGCTTATTTCAGAGTTCTTTGCGCTTCATAGGCTCTATAATTGCTGGTCAGGTATCGCCAGTGACACGATAGGCTTCATCGCGTTTCTTGGTGCCCAAGCAGAGAATCCTACTGACACCTTTACCTTCGGTGACCGTATACGCAGCTATTTCGGGAACATCTCCTATGATAAGGGTATTGCCTCTGAGAGAAAATCATAATGCAGCTTTATCAGTCGTGTGGAGATTGAGAAATTTAGTGAGCGTGAGGTCGGATCATTTAGGATCGAAAGTTAAGATTAATTTGCCGGCATCGACGGTGTAGGATAATCTTTTCTGTGGGTCGTTGAAGAGTGCTAGTAGATAGTTTCCATAGATATTCAGATCTACGGCAGGATTATTGATAATTTCTGCTCCTATGCCTTGCCCTATATCATGCTGCGTGAAAAGATATTGCGCTTCATTCGGCACATAGCTATTTCTCCGCGTAGAGATTCTCGCACCGATATAAAAACCAGTGATTCAGAATCTATCAGTATTTTTGGAAGGAATAGCATCGTGAGGAGTTCCGGTAGGTGATCCATCCACTCCCGTAGATAGTGGAGACGAAGGAGTAACGAGTCATGAACCCATAAGTGTCCCGACAGAAAGTCCGAAGGAGAGTTTGGTGAGTTCTACCTTGCCATGAAGTGCCGAAATAATATCAGATCTCCGTGATTCGATATTTCCAGATTGGATGATATCAAGCAAAGCATTGAGCGAGGGAGTGATTTTGTCTTTGGGAAATTTTTTGATGATTCCATTTTCACCAAAAAATGTATTCGCTTCCATATAGCTAACCATGAAGTCGAGATTGTTCTTGAGGTGTCAGGCATTTTTCGTGACGAATTTTCCGAAGGTAGTATCAGTCTGGAGTGCATCGATCCTAGCCTGAAGATAAGCATTGAATGATTGCTTGTCGGATAATTGGTCTACAGATGCTCAGCTGATATCGAAGAGTTCATCAGAGACATTTCTATATTGCTTGTCTATCTGGTTGATGCCAGCGACGGGATCCTGTTGTCGATTGACGCCAGCATATGCACCTATATCAACTCATCGATCAGCGGGGCTGATAGCAGCGAGCGCTCATCATTCGACGCCGACATATTTTGCATTTTTCACCTGTGCGAGATCGGCATTTATGACACGTTGATGATTATATTGTTCTGCTATCTCTCACGAGAGATTGAATGCAAGTCCGATATTTCCATCTCATAGGATCACTCATCCTCATGCTCATCGTGCTCGCTTGGTTTTTCCTGATTCACTTGTTCATTCCTTGCCGTATCCGAGAGATAATCTTAATCCCCCTGTTTCGCTATAATGGATGCCGGAAAGAATAAGTGATTGTATAGTTTGTTCCAGAAGTTCTTTCTTGAGCGCATGTGTTTCCCATCATTTTTCCACGCCTGCCGCTTGGAGCTGGGTCCTAGCACCATCATTGCCGATGATTTCGATATGATCGAGAGCTCTCATAATATTGGTGAAAACTGTCTCTCTGACACGTACCAGTCATTGCGTGCGTATTTGTAATTTAATCTCCGGGTCTTGTGCAGCGTTGAGGATATTGTCAAGCGTAGCTTTGAGATCAGCCTCGGTTTCATAGAGATTCATGATATTTTCAGCATCCTTACCTACGAGGGTATCATAGAGATCTGGCTGCACGGCATTGCTTCCGCCGTTGATTTTATTGATGGCATCGAGAAAGAAAATTTTCATCTCCGGCATAGGATAGATACCTTCCGATAGATTACCATTGATGAGTTTTGCAAGATTATCTTTGGTGCATGTAGTGGGATCTTTTTGCATAGCGACCAGATGTGTATACTTCATATTTCTGCGATCATCTATCGTCATATTTTTGATGATATTTGAGATGACCAAATGTTCGCCTTTATCTCCGCCGAGCTCTATATTTTTTACCGCTATTGCTTGATCGATAGTAAACATCACCTGTTGTCCAAAGAGCGTTCCGACATCTCATTGATTCTTTTGTTCTTTATTCTGTTTTCTTTTATATTCTGCAGAGATTTGTCCATCACTATTGAAGTCACAGAGGAACTTGAGAACATTATTTGTATCTATGAGACTTGCTATTTTTTCCGTTCTTTCTTTATCCTCTTTGCTATTTCCTGTCATCTCTTGAGCATTAGAGAGCTCCTTGACGGACTTGGTAATGTCGGTCTTTGATTGGACGAGCGATGCGAAAGTATCGAGATCTTGCCGTTTAGCTCTCGTAAGGATTTTTGAGATTTTTTTAAGTTCGTTATCAGATCACTGCTCATGGGTATAGATGAGTAGACCATCTTTGATGAGTGGCTTGAGATCTTGTTTGGTGAAATCTAAGGTGAGTGTATTTTGTACGGCATCTTCTTTGAGTATTCATTTCTCAGCAAGCACATCATAGAGACGTTTGCGAGGATTGTTAGTATCAGGATTCGCTTTGTTGGCAACCGCTTCGCGGAGAGCGATGATGATACCGGCAAGTCCGTCCTTGGAGCTGAGATTAACTCTGAATGTTCATTTATGCAATTCACCCACGCTTTCATCATCGAATATGTTTTCCATATACTTGTAGAGTTTGTTATCTTTGGCGATATCTACTATATCCCTGTCTTTGCCGACCTGGACATAGTCTGTTTGAGCAAATGGATCGACATAATCCTCCTTGACGGTGATGGTCTCTTTTTTGTTTGCTCATGCGGCTGGAGATTCTGCATTATTTGCGCCTGTAACCGTAGATTTCTGGTGCTCTGTGCCTGTAGCCGTAGATACAGTGAGAGATCAGGATTGTCCCATACTATACACGTCGCCTCATGATTTCATAGCTGATACCCCCATGATTTTAGCTTTAGAGGCATCAAGTTCGAAGGAATACTCCTTAAGGAGTGTTTGGATTTCTGCATTTTTAATTTCTGCTATATCATGTTCATATCATGAATCGTCGATGATATGATTTGCAAGCGCATCAAGTTTTGCTTGGTTTCATGCATTGATAATATTTTTCACAGTATCGATGATCTGAGTGCCGCCGATAGTCAGCGTGATATTTTTATCTCGATTGTTACTGATAAATCCATCGAAATGATCTTCGACATGGTCATTGATTTTGGCCAATTTTTTGTCCAGATCGACCTCATCCTCAGGTTTGACATCCGCCTTCAATCTCTTGAGATCTTCCTTGGTGATATTTTTGATATCCAAAGATTCAGGATGTCCTGCGCTCTCTGTATTGGATATTTTTTCTCGTCCGGATCAACCCATGATCGTAGATATTGATTAAGTAAAAATGTATCCTTTAATAGTACTCAGAAAAGAGATAATTAGCTAATGTCCAAGATTTTTCTGTATATTTAGTATGCCATTTTATAGAAATTATGATATAATAATAAATATAAGAAGATTGAGCATAGAGAATAGAGAATTGAAAATTAGAAATTGATTACTTACTTTCCTTCCTACATTCCGACTTGAAAAAAAATATCCAATGACTACAAGAAGTGACATTGACAGTATATGCCGCGATACTGGCCCGCCTCTGGAGGGCTTGCCCGCCTCTGGAGG
>CAYXBC010000068.1:0-2992 GCA_964463255.1 uncultured Candidatus Peribacteria bacterium
TCTACTATAAAATTCTGATTTTTTACCGATGTTGTAATGACTTACAGGTCTAAGATATCCCATTACACGAGTAAATACTTGGCATGGAGTTCTGTGGATTTCCTGTCCATCTTTGTTGTAGAATGTTTGCATGGCGATAAAGGTGTTACAATATAAAAGAGCACATATGTTAGTTAATTTTGTACCTTTTTTTCTCTGATGATTCTGAGTTTTTCAGGATCTGACGTATGTTTTTGTCTGATATCGACATTGAATTCATCTCCTGCATATCCGATTTCCTTATCACATTTGGGACAGTAATCATGTTCTCCTACGACATATCCGTGTTTTGGACAAATAGAGAAGACAGGCGATATGGTGATATACGGTAGCTGATAATTAGAGATAACTTTCTTGACGAGCTGTTTGCATGCTTGTGCGTTGGAGACTCTTTCTCCCATATAGAGATGGAGTACCGTTCCCCCAGTATATTTGCATTGGAGATCATTTTGTTGTTCTAATGCTTCGAAGGGATCATCGGTATAGCCTACAGGAAGCTGAGTAGAATTGGTATAGTAGGGTGCATCGTGCGTTCCTGCTTGGATGATTTCCGGAATCTGTTTTCTATCTTCTTTGGCGAATCTATAGGTGGTTCCTTCTGCAGGTGTCGCTTCCAGATTGTAAAGATTTTCTGTCTCTTCCTGATATTGTTTGAGCATCTCTCTCATAAAATCGAGTATTTCTGTAGCGAATTTTTTGCCTTCATCTGTAGAGATATCTTCTTTTCCGTTAGTGAAATTGAGGATAGCTTCGTTCATACCGTTGAGACCGATAGTGGAGAAGTGATTTCTGAATGAATGGAGATACCTTTTGGTATACGGGTACAATCCTGCGTCTAGCCATTTTGTAATCTCTTTTCTTTTGAGTTCAAGCGATATTTTGGCGAGATTCATAAGATAGCGAACCTGATTTTTGAACCCTTCTTTATCTCCTTTGAAATTATATCCTATTCTGGCCATATTGAGCGTTACGACTCCTATCGAACCGGTCATCTCTGCTGATCCAAACAACCCTCCTCATCTTTTTTCTAATTGAGTCAGGTCAAGCTGAAGCCTGCAACACATAGATCTTACTGCACCTGGTTTGTAGGCATCTGGATTATCTACTTTGGTGACATTACCGTCTTTATCTTTGGTGACTTTAAATTGTGATCCCACGAAGTTCTGAAAATAAGGGATTCCATATTTGGCTGTCATCTCAAAGAGCAAATCGATATCCGGATCATCCCGGGGAAAATCTTCGGTGACATTGTAGGTTGGGATAGGGAAGGTGAAGACAGACCCTGTCCAATCTCCCGCAGTATAAACTTCGATAAGCACTCTATTGATAAGTTTCATTTCTTCTTCTAGTTCACTGAATTTCTTGGGGTAATATCATTTCTCTATCCCTCCGAGCATCAATGATTTCTCTTTAAGGTCATCTGGACAAGTCCAATCCAAGGTAATATTGGTGAACGGTGTTTGCGTTCCCCAGCGTGAAGGAACATTCAATCCAAAGATGAAATTCTGCATCTGTTGGGTAACATATTTGTAAGTTTTTTTATCAACATAGGTTTTTTTGGCTTCGGGAGTAGCGAATACCATACCCATTTCTTCGAGATCTTTTTCAACTTCCGTTTTATATTTATGGACGAAGGGAGCGAGATAGGTATCGAAAGAGGAGAACGCTTGCGCTCACGCCCGTTCGTTCTGAAGTGTTCAGAAGAAATTAATCATTTGGTTGACCGCAGCTTGAAGGTTTTTTGGTGGTGCTGATTGTACTCTATTGGTCAATCCATTAAATCCTTCTTCAAGCAATTGTCTAAGACTCCGTCCTGCACAGTACCCAGAAAACATATCTAAATCATGGATATGGAAATCTCCTGTCCTATGTGCGGTACCAATTTCTCCCGGGTAGATATGACTCAACCGATAATTAGCAATCACTTTTCCTGAGATATTGAGGATCAAGCCTCCGAGCGAATATCATTGGTTACTATTGGCATTTACTCTCCAATCGCTTTGATCGAGATATTCGTCCATAGTCTTGCCAACTTCGACAACAACATTTTCCTGGGCTCTCGATTCCGATCTTTTCTGACGATAGAGAATGTATGCTTTGGCGACGGTATCATGCCCTTCCTTGACCAATATCTGTTCTACCGTATCTTGGATAGCTTCTACGTTAGGTATCTCTTTCCCGACTTTCTTTTCGACTTCCTTGCCGACTTTCTTAGCAAGCTGGGTGACCTCCGTGAAGTCAGTCCCTCCTACGGCTTCTATCGCTTTTTTGATTGCTTGTTCGATCTTTCCCATATCGAAATCAATAATCGCTCAATTCCTTTTCCTTACTTTGTAGATAGCCATTTCTCTATAATGTTAAATTTTAAATTTTGAATTTTGAATGAAATGATTGTCTTATGATAATCTTTTGCAAAAATGATAGTCCATTTGATACGATACCTTTGTTTTTCATTATTAGTTTTTCGTTATTCGTTATTTAGTATTTACAATTTATGAGAAATGTATGGAATATACAATATATTGTGGTATACGGAAAAATGTAGCCACTATATATAGTATATCATGAGGTTTGCAATGGAAAAATCATTAAAAAAAGTAGCCCCCAAAAAGTATATGATAAGCATAAATCAGGGCAGTGTTTGTTTGAGGATAAATTTCATAGGGAACGGGGGACCGGGGACAAGGGGACCAGGGACCAGGGAACGGGGAACAGGGAGCAGGGAGCAGGGAGCAGGGACCAGGGAACAGGGACCAGGGAATCCATAGTTACTCGTATACGTCATTCCGGCGTACCGGATTGGAGCCGGAATCCATGCTTTAAAGCTATATGGGTATGGATTCCGGCCGCAAAGCTTATCGCCGGAATGAGGGGGATGAAGACATGTCTATCCCTTTGACTTCGCAAAGGACAAGCCCTGGAATGACGTGGTGTGGTCAAGACGATTCCAATC
>CAYXBC010000069.1:0-4352 GCA_964463255.1 uncultured Candidatus Peribacteria bacterium
AATCTCTATAAGGATGTCATCAAATTCTTCTGCAGTCAGATATTGAAAACTTCTTTTGCTGTTGATATTAAACTATCTAAAGAACCTAAGAAGTTACCTATAGTCCTTTCTAGGATGGAACTGGATCGTATGTTTACTGTCCCTCAGAACATCAAACACAAATTACTACTTATGGTAGCCTATGGCGCTGGGATGAGAATATCTGAGGTGAAAAATCTGCGCGTACAAGATATTGATTTCGGTTCCTTGACTCTCCATATCAAATGAGCTAAAGGACAGAAAGATAGGATAAGCATTTTGTCCGAAAAAATCCGTGATGCATTGGAAAAATATTGTTCGTTGAAAAAATCAGATGCATATGTTTTTGAAAGTGAGAGAGGAGGAATGTTACACGAGAGAACTTTGGCCAATATTTTTCATCACGCATTAGAAAAAGCTGGCATTACTAAGCCAGCTACTTTTCATTCGCTTCGTCACTCGTTTGCAACGCATTTACTAGAAAACTGGACTGATATCCGTTATGTGCAAGTGTTGTTGTGACATAATAATATCCGTACGACACAGATGTATACGCAAGTTACGAATCCGATTCTCAAAAATATTGTGAGTCCGTTATAACTATATTATATAAAATATTGTTCTGTAGACCGCACGGACAAATCTATCTCGTAAGGTTAATCTTATATCTAATGTTGTATAAGATACTGATTTTTTTTTCCATCACGTAAAGATTGTTATCAGTTTATTTACCATAGTCTTCTGAGTAAAAAATCCTCCTATCTCGAAGTTGTGACTAAATGATAGATGATCGATGTTTTGTGATCAGATAACTCCCTCTTTGTCGTCTATGATCATCATTTTAGCATGATTCATTTGTTTGATTGCATAAAACACCATTCCCATATCTGTCAGCTTGTTGATATAATAATAATTGATTTTGTTGAGTCGGTTGATATCTGTGTCATAGGGTATCATTATCTCTATCTTCACTCATCTTCTTTGTGCATCATCCAGAATTGCTATCATCCGACGTGGAGGCATAAAATATGGTGTAGTTATCTTTATGCTTTTTTGTGCATGGATGATCTTCTCTTTATAGTATTCGGTCAGATGGTATGTCTTATGTCATGGTAGATTCTCTATGATAAGCGATTTTATTTTCTTGAAAAATCATCTTCTGCCAAATGCGATTATGTGGGCGTTCGTTCATCAGCACATCTTATAGGTTTTTGCGAATGTCTTGAGAAAGGGTCTGATTATGAGTTTCCCTTGTATCCTTATTTGTATATCCAGTCGTTTCCTTGTGTTTTGTTTTATGTTCGCTCATCCGAAAAATGCTATTTTTTCATCTATTATCACTATCTTTCTGTGTGTCCTTCTTAGTCGATTGCTAAAAAAATTTACTTGTATCCCTGCTTTCTGCATTATCTTTTTGTCTTTTTCCGTAAGTTCTTTGCTGCCAAATGCATCAAGCACCAATATTACCTTTACTCATGCTCTGGCCTTCCTCATCAATGCTTCTGTAAAATTATATGGTTTTTTTTTGTTGTCCACAAAAATATACATTTCTATATATATAGATGTTTTAGCTTCTTGGATATCTTTCCATAATCCATCCAAGAATCTGTTTGTCTTACTATAAATTGTATATTTCATGTATATTATCGGGATAAATTATTTTTTGTACTGATCTTTTTATCGACAAAAAATAGTTTAGCGAAAGGTTTCCTTGTGTGTAGTCTCTCGGAGTATTATTGCAATAGGTTCGATGGATAGCTGCCATTGAGGATTACGATAGGTGTCGTGGACATGATGTCTCAGGTTTTGCATGGGGTACTGTCGCTTCCTGTTCCATTTCCGCATCTTCGCATAAATATGTTATTTAGGCTGATGAAATTATCGTATAATCATGTTCAGAATATATTTTCAATCTGTGATGTTTTCGCTGGTGTCGGATCTAAAGGAGTATTGAGTAATGTTATTTTACCTTGGAAGTGTAGTTTGCTTAAAAAGGTGGATGGAGTGGTAGATGATCATGCAATAAGTAATCCGTTGATGATGATATTTCCTTTGAGATAGAGTCATGAGCTACCTCCTCATCAGATAGGATATCAATTACTATTAAATGATTGTTTCTCGAATGAATTTGGCAGGAATACTATTCCTTTATCTACAAAGAGATCAAGTGAGGGTGAGGTGTTTGTCATTCCTCCTGAGAGTATCACATTACCGCTTCTTACGATGATAGTCTTGTTTTGATAGATCGCTCATGATGCAAGATTTATTGTTAATCCTGTCAATCCCTCTACGCAGATAATACTGTCCTGCGTTGTTTTCAGCTCTAATCATGTATAGGATGTTTTACCCTTGCAGAGTAGTTGCGCTTTTTGTTTTGCCGTATTGATTAATGTAGAAGAATTTATGTCGCCTGCATTATAAATGACCGTCTTTGTTGTCAATGAATTCGCAAGCCAATTTCTTGTTCCTTCTAGGATTGATGTTGAGAGCCCTACGCTTCCTTGTATGATAATATCCTTCGTCATACCAATAGGTATATTTACATAGAGGCCGGAGCATCCTGTAGCTATTATGGATGTCTCTGTAGTAGAAAGGATGAGTATGTTTTCTATGGCCTTTCCACTATTGAGACACGCAATCAGTTTATCATGTCCTGTTAAATATCCTCAGAAGAATCCTATTCATCCATTAGAATCATAAAGATATCCTCTTGGAACTATCTTGTCTATTGGATAGATATCTCCGCTCCGGAACCCTGTCATGATCTTATTGCTGAAATAATCTAATTTTGTGCCCGCCACGAGATATGATTTTATACCTCATCGCGTATAGGTGATAGCTCAATAGATCTTGTTCCTCAAAGTATCATTTCATCCCGTTGTACAGTCTGTATATCGTCATCATGACATAGAAAGTCATGCATATCATGTAATTCATGGTGTGTTTTTTAGTATGTTCAATGTCCCGGAGTCCAAAGGTCGTAATCTCTTGCCTCTCTGTGAATTAAAATACAATCCTTTCACTTCTTTGGTGCAGATAATTTGTTCTCCATTGAATGTTATCTTCATGTTGACGCTACTTCCTGGATTGGTATTCCGAATTATCGCTCAGATGAAATCATTGCCCGGAGCTATGAAATTTACTGACGAAAAATCCATCCCATTATTTACAAGACTTGATATGATGTTTAGCTGGATTGCATTCGTTACCGCGTATGCGATTCATAGTACGCCAAGTAAGCTTAGAAGTATTTTTTTGCTTGTATTCATGGATTATACTCAAAGATATAAATTCCCTATCTCTAGTGTCGGATTTCGGGGCATTTTCATCTCTTAATTATATCTATTTCTATTCCTTTTGTCAAACTTTACCGCAGAGAATTGCTACCGACTGATTTTTTACTTTCTTTTTGAGACATATATAGACAGCGTCTTTGTTGTCATGTCTCTCGTCTATTGAAATTAATCTTTATCGATGTCTCTTTTTCCTGCTTCCGATTTTATGATTCTCTTTCTCTCATTTTTCATTCACTGATTGAGTCATTTTAATTGACTTTTTTAAAAAATCTTTTTTGTGAATGGTACGTTTCGGTGAGTTTGCATGCTTTGTACCTACCTTAAAAATAGAGTAAAAAAGTCTTAAAAAAGTCTTGCAATGTGCGCTTATATTATTATAAGTGTTTTCGTATAAATTTTTTCTACACGAAAAAAAGTGTGCATACGATGTGGATATTTAACAATAGCATAATGTATTACGTTTATCATAAAAACAATAAATCTTTTTAAAGGCTAAAAATGGATGCCTTGGGTAAAAAGGTGGATGAAGGACGTGATTGGCTGCGAAAAGCTTCGGTGAGGTGCCAGTAACCGCTTGTAACCGGAGATTTCCTAATGGGGCAACCTATCCTGTATACCAGGATGTCGTAAATGACCACAACCGTGTGAAGTGAAATATCTCAGTAGCACGAGGAAAAGAAATCGTAATGAGATTCCCTTAGTAGTGACGAGCGAACCGGGAAGAGCCCAAACCTTTATAGTGTAAGCTGCTAGGCGTTGCTATAAGAGGTGTTGTAGGGCTGCTTTGGATTCTCTAGCAAGAATCCGAGGATATAGTGTTTTGTTAGAAGAAGTCTCTGGAAAGTGACATCATAGAGGGTTATAATCCCGTATTCGAAAGCAAAACGCCTCCTTAGCAGTACCTGAGTAATGTCGAACACGAGAAATTCGGCATGAATCTGCCCAGACCACTGGGTAAGGCTAAATACCTTTTTACACCTATAGCGCATAGTACCGTGAGGGAACGGTGAAAAGAACCCCAGGAAGGGGAGTGAAATA
>CAYXBC010000070.1:0-2926 GCA_964463255.1 uncultured Candidatus Peribacteria bacterium
AAAAAAAACAATAAGCTATGAAAAATTTAATGTACTTTTTCGTTATTTGTGCAACAATCTTTTGTTGCAACACTTCTACTGTCTTTGGGCAGAGTTCTCAAACGGCAATCGGATCGCTCAAATTTGGTGATCAGATTCTGAATCCTGATAGTAATATCGAATTACCTATTATCCTAGATAATGTGCCAGGGGTTGGTGCAATATCACTGGGTATTCATTATGATCCCAATACTTTCCAGTTTATTGGTGCTTCTACACCAGCAAGCGGAATGTTTCTCTTGGGCTTTGAAAATCATACTATCAAGATTGCTTGGGTAACCTTGCCTACTTTGAACAGTTTTGTACCAGTATCTTTTGATACGATTACTAGACTACAATTCCACTATATAGGAATTGGATGTGATACGTTTGCTTTCATTCACCACAGTAATTATGAGATTGCCGATATGGATGGTAATTCTTATAACATAACTTATGGTGAAAATATTGAAATTTGCCAGCCTCTATCTACAGGAATAAACGACAATGAAGATGATAATGTTAATATCTACTCATCTAATAATATCGTTTATATCCACAACACTGATTATACATCAGTTGAGGTCTATGATATCTTGGGCAGAATAGTCCATAAAGATAACTTAGTTGCTAATCAAAACAACAGTTTTACATTGGCAGCAAAAGGAGTCTTTATAGTAAAAGTAACAAATTCAAAAAATTCAATCACCCAAAAAATCAAACTTTAATCTTATGAAAAAATTTATCAGTGTGGCTTCATTTATTTTATTGCTTGCTTTTTCTTCTGCTGTATTTGGGCAGATTTCAATTACAAAGTACGACAGCATTTACATTGCTGATTACCTAACTTGTTCAATGGTCTCTATAGGAGATATGGAACACGATGGTCAACAAGAAATTGTTGCTATCTATGGAGTTCAAACTTCTAATCCTGGTATATCAAACTATTACCTTAGGATATCAAAAGTAAATGCAGATGGTATATCATCCATGGAATATATTCTTGACTGTCATTCAAGCATCCAAAATTTCGTAATTTTAGATGCAAACAATGATAATCTCGAAGATATTGCCTATGTATTTTCCGATAGTGTGAATATTATCTTCCAAAATCCAGGTTTTGACTTCAACTACAACAATCATCTTACCTTATTTTCAGGCTTTTCCACTGATGGAATTGCCAAGGGCGATTTCAATAATGATAGTCGTGATGATTTCGTTACATCAAATTGGTTAGATTCTCATTTGAGGATATTCTTGCAGTCAGATAATATTATCACTACTGGTTATTATCTTGAGGATGTTTCTTCTATACAAGCCGGTTATGACCAGGTAAAAGTTTACGATGTTAATTTCGATGGATGGCAGGATATTATTTTTCTTGCTGGACAGGGGATGTTATCAGGAGCTTATGTTTATTTAAACGATGGCATATCTTTCTATACTCCACAATACTTTGGTTTGACAAGTTCATTATCTAGCAATCATCTAAACCCATCCAATCTTTCATTTGGTAACTTCTTTGGATTGGGATCTGGTTTGTTAATCAATAGTTCCAATGGTGGGCCTAACGATTCTCGCTTTATACTATTTGAAGTTGGAACTGGAAATTCAGTAAATATGGGACCACAGGGAATTTCTCAATACCAGCCATCATCTGCTGTTGCGGATTTTGATAACAACGGCAAGGACGAAGTAGTTCTTCTTTCGGGTGATGGACCAGAATATCTTCACCTAATTGAATTCTTTGGTCTCAGCTCAAATGGCTCAAGCAACTTTACAACTATAGATGGCAATTATCATGCTTATGATCAATTACTCGCGACTGGCGATGTTGTTGGTTCTGATGGTAAAACAGACATTGTAATGTTGTCTGACTGGGGCCAAATTCTTATATTTGCAAATGCAGGTACTACAACTGAAGTTACAGAACCCAAATCTGATTCTAAAATTACTATCTATCCAAATCCAAGCACAGATTATATCAATCTATCTCTCAATCAACCAGGAGAATATAGTGTGTTCATATCTGATTTATCAGGACGTATCGTCCTTGAAAAAATATACAGTGGACAACAATTTACAATCGACGTAAAATCATTTCATCCGGGAATGTATTCACTTCGTATCCTTGGGAAAGAATCTTTCTCAAAGAAATTTATTGTCCAATAATTCGCATACTTCCTCAGAAAGCCTAGGTTTATCCTGGGCTTTTTGCTTATATGAAATTACTGTCATCCCGGCACTCATCCTTTGCGAAGTCAAAGAGTTATTTTTTTGCAGACGGAATCTACTATGAGATACCTTTGCATTGACTTGTAAATGATAAAAGGGATGGAGTATAAGCAGATTGAGAATTTATAAACATTTTTTTATGGGATTTTTCGTATCCCAAACCCTACGAGTTACTTTTTTGGCTTGACCCAAAAAACTAACGAAAAAAACTCAAGAAAAATCAGTCCGCATTTGATTTTTCTATCTTGCTACTTTGCGGTCTTTCCAGCTTTACACTTTCTTGGTATAATATATTCGTAAGTATTGTTATTATATTTAAAGACAAATATTTATTCTTCTAAAAACTAAAAATGTCGCACTACCAAGGCAATATAAATAAACAATTACCAGGTTATACAATAATACAACAAGAATTATTAAATTTGATAGTGCCTAGTGCGACTTGAGTTTTTTGTCCAGTATTTTTGAATCAAGTCAAAAATATTGGTCCTAGTGTTTGGGGCGGGAAAAGCCCCATAAATAATATTAAATTAATAAAAAATTTCCTTCGCTTTTTTTGCACTTAATAGCACTGCAAAAAGCTTCGCTTATTTTGCACTTAATAGCACTGCAAAAAGCTTTGCTTTTTTTGCACTTAATAGCACTGCAAAAAGCTTCACTTTTTTTGCACTTA
>CAYXBC010000071.1:0-30438 GCA_964463255.1 uncultured Candidatus Peribacteria bacterium
ATGTTTTTGTAAGGAGATTGTATATCACGAACACAATCCCTTTTAGCTTGTTTATACATGGAAAAAATGAAAAAAAATTTGGTAAAGGTATTAGTTTTCTTGTTCTCAACCTTTGGTTTGTTTAACTTGGTAGCAGCACAATGAACTCCGGCAGTAACTACAAATTTAGGAGATGTTACTTCTACAAGTAGCGTTGGTGTTGCAGGTGCAGGTACAGCGCAAGGCAGCAAATTAATCGATGTTATCAAAAGCTTTATCAACTGGATGTTAGGTATGCTTGCGTTGATTGCATTAGTCATCCTACTTCGAGGAGGATTCCAAATGGTCACTGCAGCTGGTGATGATGCAAAATACAAGAAAGGATTTAAGATCCTTCAACAAGCAGCTATCGGATTGGTATTCATTTGAGTCTCACGGTTAGTAGTCAGCGTGATATTCCGGCTATTAGGAATTATTGGAGTACAATAAAATATGTATGAGAAAATATATAAACCCCACGAAATGTGGGGTTTTTTTATAACAAGACTTGATTTTATATGCTATAAAGCTAATCTGTCCACAGATAATTTGCTTTTAATTTATTACCATCACCTAATGAAGAAGTTTTCTTTGAGAGCGTTTATGATTATTGTATATGGAGTCCTTTGATTATCAAGTATTCTCTCAGTAAAAGCAGCTGTGACACAAAATACTTTGGGATTCGGAGATGTGAAGTATGTGACTACTGTAGGTATTCCATGAGCAAGTGTCGCAGCAAAAGGAGGAAGCGAAGATTTGATAACCGTCATCAAAAATTTCATCAACCGGATGTTAGGAATGTTATCATTGATTGCATTAGTCATCCTACTTCGAGGAGGATTCCAGATGGTCACCGCTGCTGGTGATGAAGCAAAATATAAGAAAGGATTCAAATTGCTTTCACAAGCAGCGGTCGGATTAGTATTTATAGCAGTCTCACGGTTAGTAGTTAGCGTGATATTCCGGCTATTAGGAGAGATTGGAGTACAATAAACATAAACTCAACATCACAAAAGAAACCTACATCATGTGTGGGTTTTTTTTGTAAACAATAAAATATAACAGACACAGAAAAAAGGATTTTGGTTTGAAAAACCATACTAAATACCTATACTTCCAATACATGAAATTTTCATCAAAAATTTTTGTATTTTCGAATCCGTAATCCGTTATTTAACTAATAATTGAAGTGATGCATACCCACGAATTCGAACTGCGTTATCGTGCATACAAAGGATTAAATCATAAATTCGGCCTCTGATGGGAGCAAGAGACGGTTTTGGAGATGACAAAAATATCAGACAAATGAACACTCACCAAACCAGTGCAGGAGATCAAACCAGAAGAACTTCATGAGATAACGATAGAGACCTATACATCATACAAGAAGGAATATCTGGAACAAAACAAAGATACACCCTTGGTGGCGATAGGATTGCAAAATTCATTCTGAACGATAGGGGAATATATAGAACGTCTAGAATACGAACTTAAAGTTATCAAAGAGATGGGATTCAATTCGTATTTTCTTATTGTAGCAGATTTCGTCCGTCGAGCAAAGAAAAATACCATCGTCGTAGGACCGGGAAGATGATCTGGTGCATGATCGATATTAGCGTGGGTAACAAGGATAACCGACATAGATCCATTACAGTTCGGACTACTGTTCGAAAGATTTCTCAATCCTGCACGTATATCGATGCCAGATTTCGATATTGATTTCGAAGATGTACAAAGAGAGAAAGTAATTCAATACGTCACAGAAAAATACGGACAAGATCAAGTGAGCTCTATCGGTACCTATATGCAGATGGCAAGCAAAGCGGCTTTCAAAGATGTCGCCAGAGTATTGGGAGTCCCATTCGAAAAATCAAATCAGATCTCATGACTCATGCCAGACAAGATTTCATTACTGCAAGCAGTACATGCCCAGGATGTAGGAGAAGAACTAAAAGCATTATATGAATGAGACGCTAAAGTGCAGCAAGCTGCGGAGTTATCGGAGAAACTACAAGGCAATATGAGACAATTAGGCAAACATGCATGCGGAATCATCATTGCTCCAGACAAGATAACAAAATATTCGCCAGCACAATTGGTGAATGGAACTGATATTGTCACCCAATATGATTGACCGACACTAGAGACTATAGGACTGTTGAAGATGGATTTCCTGGGGCTAAGAAATCTTTCAGTCATCAAAAATTGTATCAAAATTATCCAAAAAACACACGAAAAAGAAAACAAACCGCTGCCAGAAATGTTCCAGCGTTTTTTCGAAGATACTTCGTTTCAACCTCCATTAGAGGATCCATTCACCTTCCAGAAAGTATTCCAGATCGGCAATACGACAGGGATATTCCAGTTTGAATCAAGCTGAATGAGAAAATTTCTAATCAAACTAAAAGCTGATTCAATCAACGATCTCGTAGCCATGAATGCTTTGTACCGTCCTGGTCCTATGGAATTTATCCCAAATTACATCGCGAGAAAAAACGGTGAAGAACCAGTCACTTATATGAGTACAGAACTCAGGGGAATGTTAGTCGAAAAATACGGTGAGGAAGAAACAGATGAGGAAAATATGAAATTAGTGGATGACTTAGCACCTATTATGAACCTTACCTATGGGATTGCCGTCTACCAAGAACAGTTGATGTTCCTCGTACAGTCTATGGCAGGGTTTTCGCTGGCAGAAGCTGATCTACTCAGGAGATGAGTCGGAAAAAAGAAAAAGGAAATCATCGAACAAATCAAAAAAGAATTCACCAAAAAAGCAAAAGAATATAGAGGATACAAAAAAGAGACAGCTATCTACATCTATGAAAAGATGATAGAGCCTGCAGCATCCTACTCATTCAACAAATCACACTCCGTATGTTATGCAATGATCGCATATGAGACTGCATATCTCAAAGCATATTACCCGGTAGAATTTTATGCATCACTCATTAGGTCGGTAGAGGAGGATAGTGACGAATTGAGTATCTATATCTATGAAGCGCAAAATCAAGGTATCAAGGTCATGTCTCCCGATATTAATCATTCATTCAATCATGTAGCTGCGATAGGAGAAGATATTAGATTATGATTTTTTTGTATCAAATGATTAGGGAGTGAGATAGGAGAGACCATACAGAAAGAGAGACAGACAAATGGCAAATATCAATCACTGGAGGATTTTATCAAAAGATGTGCATCCATCATAAACAAGAAATCAGTGGAATGATTGATAAAAGCATGAGGATTTGACGAATTCGGCGATCGTGGAATTCTATTGGCAAATAGCGAAACCATCTTAGAATGGGCCAAAAAATCAAAAGATACAGGATGATGATTATTTGGGATGATGGAAATGAGTACGAAGATGACCTTCAAGCCATGACCTTCAACTACGATGATGCAGAGACTGATGATGGAATATGAAGTATTCAAAGTCTTCGTATCGGGAAATCCGCTGGATTGATTATATACATACATCAAGAGATATAATTTTATCTCCCAATTCAAGGAAAAAGAAAATTTCTGAACCCTCATCATCGTATGATATATCAAAAACATCCAGAGAGCAAAGAAAAAATGATTCTTCATCCAGATAGAAGATATTTCCGGAACTACAGAGATATTTGTCAGAGAACTACTAGATTTCGCAAAATTCGACATTCTGGTGATATCCGGATTCAAAGGGAGATCAATCAGCTTAGAAAAGATTATAAAAGTTTCTCGCGAACAGCTTATCAAACAAGCAGGGAGCAAGTATGATCCTGAGTTGACCGTAGTCAAAGCCAAAGCATTGAGGGCACAATGAATGATAGTCGAACCGAGCAAAGAAAAGGAAAAATCTAAAGAAGAAAGAAATACAGAAGATACAATAATCGAACCCACACAACCACAGAATGTATTTGCCCTGCCAGATAGTGCTCAGAAGATAAATGAATTGATTACCATCATACAGACCCATAGTGGCGATCAAGAAATAACGATAAGCGGAAAGGTATTCTTACTCAACCAAGAAGGTATACAAAAGATTCATGATTTATTCATAAAATAATAGAGATGCAAAAGGAGAGTGGAATAGCTAGGAAAATGATAGAAAATGCCAAAAAAATAGCGCTTTTCTGACACATGAGTCCAGATGGTGATTGTATAGGCGCCATGCTAGGTTTTGGAAAATTATTAGAGAAACAGAAAAAACAGGTAGAATATTTTGTTCCAAATACACCGAGCAAGGTCTTCGACTTCATCAAAAAAATCAAAAGACTCAAATCACGTTTCGCATACAAAAAATATGACCTGCTCATTTTCTTGGATTTTACTGGTGTCAATCGTATAGGTGCGATAAGTACAGATAATCCAGAATATTTCAATAACAATCCTATCGTGATATTCGATCATCATCTAGGAAATGGCCTCAATCACGGAGTAGTCATCAAAGACGTAAAAAGCATAAGCACCTGTGAAATCGTATTTGAACAAACCTACAAACGACGGCCTGAATTGTACGATAAGGAGATTGCTACCTATCTCTATCTCGGCATTACCTCAGACTCAGGAAATTTTCTTTTCGGCGAAGATCATATCAGGACATTCGGAAATGCATTGAAACTGCTCAAATTAGGTGCTGATAAAGATTTTGTAGTAGATAATCTCATCCGCAGGAAATCGCTCAATTCAATAAAATTCCTCCAATTACTGCTCAATAGAATCCAACAGAAAGAGAGCTTGCTCTATACCTACTATGATGAGAATGAATTGGAAAAGTACCATATCGATCAGGAAGAAGCAGCATATGGCTTACACGTCATACAAAATATCGATGGACCAGAAATAGTGGTTCTGATTAGAAAGATAGGCAATATGATCAAATGATCGCTCAGAGCCAAAGACACGAGAAAATCTACTAGTACAAAGATAGATTGCAATAAGATTGCTCAGCACCTGTGATGAGGCGGACATAGATTAGCCTCAGGATTCAGTGTTCCAGCAAAAGGTCGTTTCGAAGATCAGATACAAATATTGGTAAAAGAGATTAACACAATAGTCAAAAAAGCATAAAGTATGTCATTTCATCATTTCATCATTTCATCATGCAAAGAAAGTACAATATAGTATTGCGTCTGCTAAGACCGGTAATCCACATAGGGATAATTATAGTGGTCTTTTATGTGATGTATAGAATCCGTCTCTTCACTGATCTCATACCATGAGTCCAGCTAAGGATACCAATCATCAATTATCAGGAGAATATGGCATTCGGTATTATTTCAGCATTTGCATTCGTATTCATAGGTATCATAAAGGATCTCTACGAACTCCACAAACCTATCCAGAGATATTTCGAGACATTCACCAAAACACGGATATATCGAATCATTGCAATTACCTTCATCTGATATTTCGGTCAAGGATTCGTATTCTTTTTCTGAATCTCAAGATTTATCATAGTCTTAGGTGCTTTAGGTAGTTTCATGACAATCTTTCTCTTCGATCAGATTCGAAATTATCTAGAAGCAAGGAGACATAGAGATGGTGAGAATAAAATATTAATCATATGAAGCGACACATTGGAAAGTTATAAAGCGATAGAGAAAATAAAGAACGGATTTTCATTCAAGACAGAATTTATCACCCATAATGATATTAATGATATCGATATATCACAGTATTTTATCGTAGCTGCGGTAGGTAGTTTCGAAAAAGAAATATTACAGGCAATATTCGAGAAAGTAAGATTCAGCGAAAATACAAGATTTTATCATATCAGCGAATGATTTTTTCTGGAGGATGTCGTCTATTCACCAGAAAACATCGACAACATCATCGCTTTAGAATACAAACATTCTAAACTCGATGGGCGATCCATCATCATGAAAAGGGTATTCGACCTGATTGTTTCATGACTACTGATTATCATAACCCTGCCATTGATGATTCTTATAGGTATCATCATCAAGATTGATTCGCGCTGACCGATACTGTATATGTCAAAAAGAGTAGGTAAATACGGCAGACTCTTCACCTTCCTCAAATTCCGCAGCATGTATACACATCTAAGTGTAGGATATGGAGGAGCAGAAGCTGATGCATTATATCAGAAACTCATACAATCAGATGCAAATGTGAGACAATGAGTATTACCCAAAATAGCTAATGATCCAAGAGTGACAAGAGTAGGAAGATTTCTCAGAAAGACATCGCTCGATGAACTTCCCCAGATCTTCTGTGTTTTCCGATGAACGATGTCACTCATAGGACCGAGACCACATCTCCAGAGCGAAGTAAATCAGTACGAATCACGGCAAAAGAGACTCTTATCAATCAAACCAGGCATCAGCTGATATGCACAAGTATTTGGAAGGGATAGTCTCGATTTCGAAGAAGAAGCCAAATTAGATCTATACTATATCCAGAACCGATCATTATTTCTTGATATCTATATCATCTTGACTACCTTCTGAGTCGTATTTAAAGGAAAATAATTCGTAATTTTTAAATCAATTAATTATTATTTTGAATCTAAGTGAGCAAACAAAAAAAATCCAATCTTTCATACAACAACATCCCAGTCCAGCAAAGATTTCCGAAAAAGATATCCATGAATTTTATATAGAGCTAATCGACTGCATTACAGATCATAATCATCTCTATTATATAGACAGTAAACCTATCATTTCAGATAAAGAATATGATGAGCTCTTCGAGTATCTCAAAAAGATAGAAGAAAGTTTTCCGGGAATCATAACGTCAAATAGCCCTACCCAATGATTAATGGGACAAGTAAGCGAATGATTTATCCAGGCAAAACATGATACGAAATTGCTTTCATTGGAAAACACCTACAATGCAAAAGATCTCGAAGAATGGGAGGAAAGAATCCATAAGATACTCACAAAACAAGACCCGGATGCTAAAATTACCTACCGTGCTGAACCGAAATTTGACGGACTCAGCGTAGAACTAATCTATAAGAAATGAATATTTACCCAAGCCATCACGCGTGGAGACGGACTCGTAGGGGAAGATGTAACGGAAAATGTGAAAACAATAAGGAATATCCCGAAGAAATTAAAGTATCCATTGGATATCAACGTCAGAGGAGAGATTTTGATGCCAAAAACCGTCTGGAAAGAGATCAACAAAGAAAGAGAAGAAGAAGGAGATATTCCATTTGCAAATACCAGGAATGCAGCGGCAGGAAGTATTAAACTCTTGGATCCCAAAGAAGTTGCCAAGAGAGGATTAATCTGCCATATCTACGATATTCTCAATGATATTGAGTTACCTAAAGGGACAGCACTTATAGATATATTCCCGGTATTTCCACGAGAAAAGACATCGCTCGATATCAAGGAAGTTATCAAATTATGTGAAGAACCAGAGACCAAAAAAATGTTGGAAAGCCAAGACATAGAATTTGATGGTTTAGTCATCAAAGTGGAATCATTGGAGCAACGTGAGATTATCTGATCGACGGATCATCACCCAAGATGGGCAGTAGCCTATAAATTCCCCGCACAGCTTGCAGCTACACAGATACTTTCCGTAGATTTCCAAGTAGGGAGGACAGGAGTTATCACCCCAGTTGCAAACTTAGAAGCCGTGCAATTAAGCGGAGCTACATTAAAAAGAGTCTCGCTACACAATTTCGATTTCATCAAAGAGAAAGATATCCATCTCCATGATCGGATACGGTTACAGAGAAGTGGCGAAGTGATACCATATATAGTAAGTGTAATTACTGATCGTAGAACAGGAAAAGAAACCAAAATCAATGCACCCAAGACCTGCCCTTCATGCCATGAAACGATTACCAATAAAGATATCCATTACTATTGTACTAACCCTCACTGCCCAGAAAAGACAAAACAGCAAATCCAACACTTCGTAAGCAAAAACTGCATGGATATCCAAGGAATCGGAGAAAGTCTTGTAGATCTTCTCGTAGAACATGGATTCGTAAAGGATATTGCGGATATATACAAACTCACGGAAAAAAATATCCAAGTCCAGCTCATGAAATTCCCATGAATCTGAGACAAGAAAATAGCTGAGATAGCAAACGGAGTAGAGGAGTCAAAGCACAAAGCATTGCGAAGATTACTCAATGGTCTCGGCATCCCACATGTAGGGAAAAAAATGGCCCAAGACATTGCTTCACAAATGAATAATGCGAAATGAAATGAAGTCCCGCACAGCGGGGAACAATGAATGATGGATAATCTAACTGACACTGAATGGTTAAGAAGTATCTACGGTATAGGAGAAAAGACGGTGGAAAATATGACAAAATTTTTCCATGCAAAACATAATGTGAAAATAATAGAACAATTGAAATCATATGGTGTAAATATGGATCCAAAAAAATATTCTGATCTCCTCAAAGCAAGTGATGCAAAAGGCAGCTTTTCCATTACCTGATCATTCGACCTTCCAAGAGAAAAAATCGCTGAATATTTTCAACGCAGCGGCTATCTTTTCCACGAACAACCTTCCAAAACAACCGATTTTATGCTCATCGGAGAAAAAGCATGAAGCAAAAAAAACAAAGCACAAGAGATGTGAATAAAGATATATGAATGATGGGAGACTATTATCAAACAGTTTCCATTTCTCAAAGATATTGTTATCGAATGAGCGAAACCAAAGACGCAAAGTCTATTCTAAACCTTTTGAGCGTCATTCCGATGATATTGGCAAAGCCTGCAACCGGAATCCACACTATAAAAACATAAGTATCTCTCTATAGAGATTCCGACCTGCCTACGCATTCTTTAGTAAATTATCCGACATAAAGTATGATTAGTCAAATCACCTTTGCCTTCCTCAAAGCGGTCAAAGAAAACAATAATCTCGAACGGATGAATCAAAATAGAGATCTCTACCATATGGTGAGAGACGATTTTTTTGATTTTGCAAAGAAACTGATAGAGAAGATAAACGAACTTGATAAGAGCATTTGAGCGCTTGCCGTAAAAGATGCGACATTCCGTTTCAACAAGGATATCCGTTTCACCAAAGACAAATCTCCCTACAAGACCAATTTTTGAGTAATCATCCGTGAAGAAGGAAAACATGGAAGCGGAGCAGGGTATTATGTACATATAGAGCCAGGAGAATCTTTTATTGGGTGAGGGATGTATATGCCACCGACACCAACATTACAAAGACTAAGGACCTATATAGCCAAAAATTATAGAAAATTAGAAAAAATAATCAGCACGCCAGAATTTAAAAAGACCTTCGGTTCGCTTCAATGACAAGAATTACAAAAAGTACCAAGATGATTTGATCCAAACCACAAAGCAGCCAAATTTCTTAAAATGAAATCATTCTTTATATGACATAATATATCAGACAAAAAAGTGCTCCAAGAAAATTTTATAGAATATTGTATGTCTGTAGCTAAAGTACTAAAGCCGCTCAATGATTTTCTCAACAGAGCCAACCGTAACTAATAAGATTGAAACATAAAAAAAAGCTGCCATATAGGCAGCCTTCATAGTTATTTGAGGACTCAGATAAGAAACTCTTCTAATTTCATTTCTGGTTTCTCTTTTCCTCAATGGACTTTTTCAAAGATTGGAGTAGCATCTGTTCAACAGATACCAAGTATTTTTTCAGGTCATCCAGGATGTTGTGATACCCGAGCAGTAAAA
The DNA here is from genome assembly GCA_964463255.1 of uncultured Candidatus Peribacteria bacterium. Lineage (GTDB taxonomy): Bacteria > Patescibacteriota > Gracilibacteria > Absconditabacterales > Absconditicoccaceae > CAJBLF01. Next base: position 9,675 of record CAYXBC010000071.1, read on the forward strand.
TCATAGACATTATTTCTGATGATAGACCGACATCATGTTACAGTAGCATGTGCGGCCACATCTTCCACAGTATATGATACAGAAAGTGTCGTTTGTTCAGTAGTAGTGGATTCTGAAGACACCTCTTTGGCTTCTTGAGTTTCACATCCGGAAACAATAACCAAGAATCAAAGGATAAATAAAAGAGATGATATTTTTTTCATAGAGTTAATGAGTAGATAAAAAAGTAATGATGTATTCTTCTATGTGATTCATCTTATTATCGATGAGGTTTTTTTCTTCTTGGGTAAAAGGAGAGAGGACATAATTAGCGACATCGTCTTGATTGTTTGGTCTATCGACACCGATTCTCAATCTCCAAAATCCTGCCCCATCTTGAGCGGGGTCCTTCGTTCATAATTTTTCTATAATGCTTTTGAGTCAATTATGACCAGCACTGCTTCATCAAAGTTTTAATTGTACTTTCCCGACAGGCAGGTCGATATCATCATGGATAACAAGGATATCCTCAGGCAGAATCTTATAAAAATGAGCCAAAGCACTAACTGCTCATCAAGAACGGTTCATAAATTCCATAGGTTTGAGAAAGACTACTTTCTGATGTTCTATCATCACTTCAGCAACCTCTCATTTCCATGTATTTTGATATTTCCATATCCCTGGTCCCTGGTCCCATTTTCCACCTTTTACAAAATCATCCACTATCACAAAACCGATATTGTGTCTTGTCTTAGCATATTCATTACCAGGATTTCAAAGTCCAACTATTAGTTTCATAGCAAAATGAATGATGAAAAATACAAAGTCCAGCAAAAAACGAGGGATAATAAATGACTATAGTTTACTTACTATAAGTCATATATAAACATATATCGATATTATTCATTATTCATTCGTCATTCGTCATTCGTCATTCGTCATTATTCATTAGTCATTCGTCATTAGTCATTGGTCATTCGTCATTATTCATTATTCATTATTCATTATTCATTGGTCATTATTCATTATTCATTATTCATTAGTCATTCGTCATTAGTCATTGGTCATTAGTGATTGGTCATTAGTCATTGGTCATTAGTCATTAGTCATTCGTCATTATTCATTATTCATTATCTTAATCCGGTTTGTCTTGCATCTCATAGAATTCAATAATATCTCAGATCTCTATTTTCTTGCCGGTCGTGACTTTTATTCCGCATTGATCTCATTCGATAACTTCTTTGACTTCATCTTTATTCCTATGAAGAGAGACTACATTACCCGTACAGAGGATATCTTCACCTCTCAAGACAGTAAATTTTGGTTTACCATGGAGTTTTCCAAAAATAACCTTTCCTCACACGGTCATATCCTTATTTTTAGTAAAGAAGATACCGAGCACCTCAAGTTTAGAAAACATAACTTCATGCTGTTCAATCTCAACCATTCCGAGAAGCAGTTTATTGAGATAATCCGTAAGTTCATAGATGATATCAAAGTTTTTCATTTCTATTTTCATAGAATCAGCTTTTTTCTTTAACATTGCATTCATAGAGATATTGAATCCCAAAAGCAATGCTCATGACGCTTGAGCCAAAGAAAGATCAGATTCAGTAAAGTGACCTACACTCGCTTGGATGACTCTCATAGTAACATTTTTTGGTAATTGGATTGCAGCAACTGCTTGTTGAAGAGCCTCTAGACTACTTGATCCATCAGATTTGAGGATAAGCTTCAGTTCAGCTCAAAAGACATTAGCCTGTATTTGTGAAACAAATTGTTTGACAACAGAATCTCCAGCAGTCTTTTTGACCTGTTCTTGAATAAGTCATATTTTTTCTTGTGCTTCTTTCTCATTTTTGACTACTTCCACAATACGTCCAGGATCCGGTAAATCAGTGATACCAAGGACCTGTATAGGTTCTCATCAGGTAGCGATAGTAATATTTTGTCCCTTTCGATTTTGCATTCTTCTAATTTTTCCTGTGGTATTATAGGCGACTATGGTATCTCAAATCTTAAGTGTTCCGGTCATAACGATGATAGTAGATACAACGCCTTGTTTTGGATCTTTATGTGCGTCCACAATAACTCAGACTGCAGATCTATTAGGATTATATTTGAGGTCAAGCATCTCTGTCTGGAGCAATACCGCCTCAAGCAGTTCTGGTATTCATTGTCCTGTTTTGGATGAAATACCAATCATAGGAGTATCACCTCATCGATCTTCTGGAGTGAGTCCATACTTAGCAAGATCCTGTTTGATAGTATCAAGATTTTTTCCTGGTTTATCAATTTTGGTGATGGCGATAATAATAGGCACACCAGATTCTTTAGCATGTCCTATAGATTCAATGGTCTGTGGCATAACACTATCATCTGCTGCTACAACGATAATCGCTATATTAGTAAGTTTAGCTCATCTAGCTCTCAAACTTGTAAAGAGTTCATGTCATGGAGTATCGATGAAACAAATCTTTTTACCATTATATTCTACAACAGAAGCTCAAATGGATTGAGTTATTCATCATGCTTCACCATCAGCGACAGAAGTCTTCCTCAGATAATCAAGCAGTGAAGTCTTTCCATGATCGACATGTCCCATAACCGTGACGATAGGCGGTCTAGTAAGCAGATGTTCAGAATCTTTATCCATATCAAGAATTGCCTGGAGATCTCAGCTCATAAACGTCTGCACATCCACTTTATTATCATGTTTTTTGACAATGATACCGAATTCGGAAGCGATAAGCGCCGCAGTATCGAAATCCAATGATGCGGTGATAGAAGTCATGATTTTATTTTGAATCAATTTTTTCATAAGTTCTGGCAAGGGGACTCACATCTTTTCGGAGAATTCCTTGACCGTAATTTTATCATCAATATATACTTCGATTTTTTTGACAAGATTAGCAGAAGTCATAGCAACTTTCTGTATTTTAGGAACTATCTTCACCGGCTGCACTACGGTTGGTTTAGCTTGTTGAAACGACGGTCTATTGAAAGGTCCATGATGCTGGTGTGTTCAGTATTGGGGTTTAGATCATTGATATCAGGACTTTGCAGGAAATTGCTTGCCTCAGTGTTGAGGAGCAAGATTCCTTGGTCTGCTGGGTGCCGCAGTTCATGGAGAAAATTTTGGCCTAGCAACAAACGAATCATCTTTTCTTCAGACTATAACAGGAGATGGAGTATGTTCGATTTTGTCAAATGACATAGGACTACGTCTTGGCTTTTCAAGGACGATACTTTCTTCCTGTTCCTCTTCCTTGCGTTTTTCTTCCTCTTTCTGTTTAAACGTCTTTTCCTCTTTTTTAAATCATAATCAGGATAAGAATCAACCTCCTCAACCCATAAGCTCATCTGATTTGAGTACTTTGACAGGATTCTCTTTTTCGATTACAGGAGAAATTTTTTCTTCTTTGGATTTGGAAGATATCTTAAGTACAGCTTTTGGACTAGTCTTTTCAGATATTTTTTTGACTGTCGATGAAGCTGGTGAAGATGATACTTTTGGTGAAGTCTTCGGCATAGAATAATAAACAACGTAAAAATGCCCAGCAGATGGTATATATATAGACGTGAATATCAAGTAAAAACCAAAGGAATTGTAGATAATATCGCCGATTGCATATATACCATCACCCGTAAACAATAATCAAAGGGATTATTAATTACCATGTCATTTTTTCAACATTTGAGAAGAGATATTTAATAGAATTGAAGCGGAAAATTTGTTTTTTTTGGAATCAGGAATAAACTTAGGGATGAAAATAGCATTATTGCATCATTTCAAGATTTATCATTCAAAAACAGCTTATGTTTAAAGCACACAAAATTTGATCAAGACAAGTGTCACGTAGAAATCTCATTATGATGTTCCTGACCATAGTCATGGGATTCGCTTCAGTCATCACATTTGCAGAGCTGACCATCCAATCTGACATTAGCAATGCTCGACAGACCATAGCAAGATTGACCATAACCGAATCATGAACAGATACCCAAAGTCTCATAGATATATCATCAGAAGGGATATATATCGACACAGGTATCTTAAAAGAAAAGATAGGATTCCAATGAAAAATTCTAGGAATCGACGAATCCGGACATGTTATCTATGTAAACAACAATGCATTGACAGATGGTCTTCGAACAGAAACCGGACAAGATATCTACAGATATAACGGAAATATCGGTATCGGAACAACTAATCCTACGGGGAAAGTCCATATAGTAAATGCAGGAAGCACAGAGCTGACCATCCAAGAAACAGTACCGGGGAACGCAGCAAATATACACCTCAAAAATACGATAAAGACACGGGCAATATGATGAGGAGGTGTAGATCCTGATATCTTTTATATAGGAGAGGCAGGAAAACAGATACTCCTTATGATCACGCCAGAGGGAGAGGTAGGTATATGAACTACAAATCCCGTATATATGCTAGATGTGAACTGAGACATAAATACTACAGGGACAATAAGAATCAAAGGCGAGGATATGGGAGGATATTTTATCGATTCCGAAGGGAAAGAAGGACAAGTACGGAAATCTGATGGCAACGGACGTGGATATCGATGATGGATTTGGACAGGAGACGTCCATCACAGAGATGATTTCCATGAAGATACCCGTTAAAGTAAAAGAGTAAAAAAATATCAATTTAGCATTTTATCAATTCATCATTTCCTATGTTTAAAGTTCACAAAATCTGATCCAGAGAACTCTCAGCAAAGAATCTCATCATGTTATTTTTCACAATCGTGCTAGGATTCGCATCGATGATCACACTGGCTCAACTAACTATCGACGCCAATATCAATAATGCATGGCAGACCATAGCAGGAATCAGTATCACAGCAACAGGTAATAATACCCAAAGCCTGATAGAGCTCTCATCAGGAGGACTAACAATAAATGCAGGAGGACTATATATGAAATGATCAGGGATAGTTATTGCTAGCAGTGCAATAGATTCGATAGTATCATTTTCATGAAAAGTTCTATGAATCGATAATAATGGAAACATCATCTATACAACAGGGCTGATAATACCTTGAGCTGATGCCTGGACAGTAACAGGAAACAATATCTACAGACTAACGGGTAATGTGGGAATCGGAACAAGTAATCCAATATACAAACTCCATATCGTAAATTCAGGATCTACGGATGTATATATCGAAGAACAGAAACAAGGACAAGCAGCAAGTCTTAATCTAAAAAATCCAGCAAGAACGCGAACGATCTGATGAGATTCATCTCCAGATATTTTCTACATAAGCAGAATCATAGGAACAACCTGATGGACATCTCAAGAAGATTTCAATATCGATACCTGATGAGATGTTAATATATGAATGATTACATGAGCATATAAATTAGATGTAAGCGGAGATATTAGAAGTTTAGGAAATATGAGAACTAGCGGTACCTATTATATGGGAACGAATGATGTCGGACAATATATGATTACATGAGCAGGGACAGTAGGTCAAGTATGGATATCAGATTGAGCATGACGTGGAATCCGATCTGGTTCAGTGATTCCAATAGGTACAGCAATTTGAGCTACCCTATATCGGAATTGATCATCATGGATAAGCAATACCAACATATTCAATTCCTGACTAAACATTGGTATCGGAACAAACAATCCATCGTACAAATTAGATGTAAGCGGGGATATAAGAGCCAACGGCTCTATCAGAGTATGAAATATTACAGCAACGTGCAACTCAAGTAATCAATGATCCATGAGATTCAGCGGAGCATGCTTCCAATGATGCGACGGCTACAACTGGGAGGATATTTGATGAAGCTGATGTGCTATTATGTGTACATGGCAATAAAAGGGCAATGGTATCCCAAAAATTGAGAAAATATTTATATTCTATAATAGAAACATGACACACAAAAAAAAGATATCATCCACACAAACAACATCGGGAGTATTCACCTTCCTGATGACATTTTTGATTATGATGAGTGCAATAGTATTCGCAGGATTCACTACGACGCTCTTGAGTGCAGAAACAAAACCTACACAAGGGGGAGGAATAACTGCATCGCGATGAAGTGGAGTGGATAGATTTACTAGGATATGGAGTTATAGCGGGAATGACCTTCAAATCGCATGAAGTCTAGTCATAAGTGGAAGTATGGTATTTAGTGGAACAACATCTGCAGGAAAATGCACAAGCAATCAGGATATAGGAAAGATTTATTATGATGGCACTTGCTTTATGGGATGTACAAGCCCTAATTCACCAGAATCGCTCAACAAAAGTTGTCCCTATTAAAAAATCACCACTACTCATTTATCGACATATGCTATGATGATAGAAGAAGCCAAAGAGAATCAGATTACAGAAAAACATCATAAGAGGTATCTTTGGTGGATACTTGGATTTTTTTTGGTTATCATCATAAGCATAGGATATTATCTATCAACACAGACATTAATCATCAAAAACAATAGTAAATGAACAATGACTTGAGGAGAGATAAAGGTGAATAGCGTAATCATACCATCAAGCAAAGACATCAATATCATAAAAAAAGAACTCACCGATACATGAAGATTCAAAATAGCAAAGGATGGTAAGTCATTGGAAGGAGCAGTGGCAATAGATTTCTCGCAATCCAAATGAGAATTAGTACAAACTATTGTACAAAAATCATCAGAAAATGAGGGCAAAGAACAAATCAAAATACACTTCTGAGAATGAATCGTAATAAAATCACAATGAAAAAATTTTACATGAGTGATAAATAAACCTAGATATCTGAGCAATGACGAGATCAAATCATTGTCTGGTGGAGAACAAATAATCAACACAGTAGTATCCTTGTGAGATGAGAAGAATCATATAAATTTTGAAGATGGAAGTGGAAAACAACAAGAAGTAGAAGTAGAAGTGGGATTATCTAAATGATATTTGTTATGATCAGAAATCACCATAAAATATTCCCAAGACCAAAAAAACTGGGAAGATTTTAACAAAACCAAGGTAATAGATATAGGAAATGGAGAAATTTGAGTTAGATTTACCACAAATCATTTTTCACGGTATCGATTTACTCCTTACACAGCTATAAACGAGATATCACCTATAGATTGATCAATATCAAAAACTGCATCAATGTCTTTTACATGGGATATACAGACTACACATCCATCTGCGTGAATGACACAAATATGTCTTGATTCTTCATGTCGATATAGATCAACACTTAATAAACCAACATGATCATATACCGAACTTATATATCCGGTATCCAATGGAAATCATACATGGAGAGCAACAGTCACAAATGGTGAAGGAAGTTATATGCCATGACCCTTGATATCGTTTACGGTACAGGCACCAGACATACCAACACAAATATTACCTACAAACTGAGCAACAGTAACGACAGTTACCCCTATAGTAAGTCGATCACCAGTATCAAGTGTATGATTTGTAGGTACAATAAGCTATAATCTATTTGTATATAATGACGGATATTGTGGAACAGTATATCTAGCTGCTGGTGGTGGTCTCAAAACAACAACCAGTACCACATTAGCTGCTTTGCCTCCTTGAGCATATTCACGAAAATTATATGCTCAAGATCAAAACACACCAGTAGGTAATGTTTGAGCTTTTTCTCCTTGTCGAACTTTTACGGTATCACCAGATACTACACCACCTACCACCACAATCACATATCCTTCAGCATGAGGATATAAAAGTTCAGATTTCTATATCACCTTCTCAGATACTGACGATATATGATTCTGATCATGCCGATATTCAATCTATAATTGATCAACAAACACGCTTCCCTACACATCAAGGACTTGCAATGGAAGTTTCCGAATACCCCAAATGACATACTGTCCTCAGAACGGAATAAATAATTGCATAATCTATTGATATTCTCAAGATACTGCAGGAAACACATCGCAAACGACGTCGATATCCCTAGGTATTGACACAATAGATCCAGTGACTACAATAACCTCACCGGCAAACTGAAGTTGTCTGACCTGAACATCCAATATCACCTTCTCAGATATTGATACCTGAGCATGATTATCGCTGTATTGATGCGCAGTCGATATATTCAATAATGGAGTCCAAGCACAATATATATGAAGAAACTGCAATAGCACGATATCGTTTGTAACAGCGAATTATTGCCCGACAGAATGAATCAATACATGCGTCATACAATGATATTCATTCAGTAATACATCTCCTTGAAATAGCATGTCTAGATATGTTACCGGAACATATAGTGTTGATCGTACATGACCGACGCCTCCGACAACACTCAGTGCATCCAATACGAATACCAGCACGCCTACATTGAGTCGATCAGCAGCAGCAGATAATGATTCATGCAATACCAATAGCATAGGATATACAGGAGAGATCTTCCAGAATGGATCGTGCACCACAAGGATCCAAGATATACCCTACAGAGGAACGCAAAGCTATACCGTATCCCCATGATTGGCTAATTGAAGCTATTCATACAAGATCATGGCATTAGATCATCGATGAAATCAGGGTAGCCGATCAGCATGTCAATCTTTTGTAGTTAATACAGATACGACAGAGCCAACTACGACTATCTCGCCTGATGGAGCAACTTGTACAGGATCTAATCCATCAGTAAGCTTATCCTGTACAGACGTTGGCGGTGTCTGATGCTTATCATCGGAGTACCAGGTCATCGCTGCTGTAGGAACATGTGGCACGCTATCAACATATACGTCAGCTTTCGCAGTCCCATGATCAGCAGGAGCATATACACAGAGCAAAGTATGTTATAGATCAACAGATAATGCTAATAATATCGAAACTACAAAGACAAGCAACATCTATTATATCGATAAAGCGCCACCGACAAATACCACCTTATCCTCACCAAGCAACAGTTCGACAGTAGCAACACTGACTCCGACATTGACATGGAACACAGTAAGCGAGATTGGATGCAGCACCGTACTCTATGATCGGCAACTTTGTTCCGATGCGGCATGTTCGACAGTTCTGCAAAGTGCTTCAAGCATAACTGCTACAAGTGTCTCACTGACTACACTTACCAATGGATCTACCTATTATCGAAGAGCAAAATCCAAGGATACACTCTGAAATACAAATACATGGACATCCACATATTCATTTACAGTTTCCACGAGTGTGAATATGCCGACATGCACGCCATCCGGCTGAGCATTCTGTACAAGCCAAGCGGTGAGTTGTAGTTCGAGCTTACCTATCAAATATACGACAGATGGAATAACAACCCCTACATGCAGTTCATCTGCTTGGAGCAATCAATCGTTTAGCAGTACAACGACATTGAAAGTGATATCCTGCGACAATGGAGTAGCATCAGCAGCAAACACGTATACCTATATCAAAGATACGACAGTCCCATCGATAAGTGTAAGCAATGGGATAGTTCAGGAAACTAATGCATGTAATATTACTATCACCTCCGTTACGGATGGATGAATAGGATGACCGCAATATTCCTGTGATGGTACGAATTACTATTCATGGACATCATCAGTGAACTGTTCTCAGTGAATTTTTAATGAACCATGAACGAAGAGTTGATCAGGACGAGCAAAGGATGCATGTTGAAATATCACCTCTACATCTGCATCTTGTACACGGACCAACCTCGCTCCGATAGCTAACAATATCAGCGTTTATGCGAACAACTGAGCAAATCTGACACTTACAGCAGATGCAACAGACCCCGGCGGATGAGGAACGCCGTTCACCTATCAATGGTATACCAACAACGCGTGTACGACAGCAATCGTTTGAGCGACAAATTCGACATACACTACAGGCGTTTTCCAAATATGTCCTACCAATATCGTATATGGCTACAAAGCTACTGACATACAATGATCAGGAAGTAATTGTGCCTCAGCGACCGCAACTTGGGTCAATACAGCACCAGCAGTATCTAATGGATCTACTTCAGGACCAGAATGAAGTCAATTGATGATTATAGCTAATACTAGCGATACATGTTGAATTACATCATATCAGCGATATAATGGTATTACCTGTACGACACCAATCGTATGAGAGATAAACTGACGATATATGGCGCCTGCCCAAAATGGATCGATATCTATAGGATACTCATTCAAAGCATATGACGGAACATCCCGAAGCAATTGTGCAGTGAGTACAGGAACATGGACCAATCAAGCGCCAAACATACCTACACTGATAATCCCTCCAAACGGTACTCGGGCTACAAGCCGCCAATTCTGTGCCACAGTATCTGATTCATGAGGAGGAAACCTCTCGGCACGTTTCGTAATAGGGTGAACAACCTATGTATGAAGTACTGTCGCAAGCAACAATAATAGCTGTTACACCTATACATCGGATCTCTGTAGTGCAACTATCCGATATGCCTATGCAGTTGATACTAATAGTGCTACAAGTACAAACACGACGTCATGGAATGCACGTATAGATTCAGTTATACCTACTACAAATCTTACATTACCAACTGCATGAACTACTCAGACACCTCCGTTTGCTGTTTCATTCTCTGATACGGATAGCTGTTCATCAACGAATACATGTTGGTATTATGTATACAGCTGATCAATCAAGACACTAACAGATACACAAAGAGTGTGCAATACTCCCATATCTATCACAACAGCAAATTGTTGAGCTGCATGAACAAATAACTGTACAGTATATGGATATTCCATAGATAACGCATGAAATGTATCGACTACAAATTCCAGAACATACAGTATAACATACGATACGACAGCGCCAACATTTACGTTCGCAAGTGCAAGCGGACCGGAATGCATAGTAGGATCACTGACAATAACTTCAGCGACCGATGGATGATGAGTAGGATTACATGCTACTCCTTACAGCTTCGATGGAACGACATGGTGAGTGACTACAAGCATAAGTATTCCGGCACAACAGACTTGAATAGTAGTAAAAACAGGATGGGTGAGAGATGCACTAAACAATATTCGCTCCATATGAGCAACCTATACATTCACTGATGCACCACCTACCGCCAACGACTTCACCTTCTGAACGAATATCGGCAATACAGGAAGGACAGCTGATTGGCTCACATTATCTAATGCAACAGAGGGAAGTTGTTGAACCTCATCATTATCATTCAGCGGAATAATAACCAACGGAGCAAAATGAATATGCTCACAAGTATGAACCACAGGGATAAAATATATACCAAACGCAAGCAAGAACGGAAGCGATACCTGCACGATACAAATCAAGGATAACGAAAATAGCACCAAGAATATCACGATAACGCGGACAGGTATCTATACCATGCCGGTAGTATGGCCGATATTTACGAATTTCCTAAATGGAATAGCAAATCCAATCAAAGGAAATCCAATTATTGCAAACCGATGATCAGAAATTAACAATTTCATGAATATGCGAAAATTGGATGTAACAAGTATATTACCAAGTGGAAACCTATACATTAATGGAAACCTACAATTAACATGATGAGCTACATCTTGTAGCAATGGAAATAGGGGAGAGATGAAATTGAGTGGTACGTGTTTTTTAGGATGCACGCCGAGCTGACGAGAATCGCTCAATAAATTATGTTCATATTAGCATATAATAAAACAAAAAACTAAGAAAAAAAGATATTCATTAATACATCAGGATTTGCATTTTTTGTAGTTTGCGGATATAATTATTATAAATTGATTTATATCCATATTCCAATCATGTTCAACGTTCACAGAGTCTGATCCAGAGAGCTCTCAGCAAAGAACCTCATACTGCTATTTTTCACGATCATACTAGGATTCGCATCGATAATTACGCTTGCACAACTAACTATCGATTCTAATATCAACAATGCTCGACAGACCATAGCAGGAATCAGTATCACAGCGACAGGTAATAATACCCCAAGCCTGATAGAGCTCTCATCAGGAGGACTAACAATAAATGCAGGAAAGTTATACATGAAATGATCAGGAATAGTCATTACCAGTAACGCAATAACTCAAGTAACATCATTTACAGGGAAAGTTCTATGAATCGATACAAATGGAAATATTATCTATACAACAGGCCTGATAATACCTTGATCTGATGCATGGACGGTATCGGGAAACAATATCTATAGACTTACAGGCAATGTAGGTATCGGGACAAACAATCCGACATACAAACTTCATATCGTGAATTCAGGATCAACTGATGTATATATAGAAGAATTGAAATCAGAGCAAGCAGCAAGTCTCAATCTAAAAAATCCAGCAAGGACACGAACGATTTGATGAGATTCATCGCCAGATATCTTCTATATAAGCAGGATCGTAGGAACCACATGATGGACCGCTCAAGAAGATTTTAATATCGATGCAGGAGGAGATGTTAACATATGAATGATTACCTGATCATACAAATTGGATGTAAGTGGAGATATCAGAAGCTTAGGCAATATGAGGACTAGTGGTACCTATTATATGGGAACGACTGATGTCGGAAAATATATGATAACTTTACAGTGAACATCCGGACAAGTCCGAGTATCCAGTGGAGGAACACGTGGATATCGATGATCATGAGCATATGGCCCACAAGGAAATACAGGAGCCAAATGAGCGACATGAACCGCATGAACAAATTGAACTAACGGAACCAACTGAATAAATTGAATAAATTGAGCGACCTGAGCAACTGGACCCCAAGGACTTCAGTGAACCGCATGAGCAAATTGAACGAATGGAACAAATGGAAGTAATTGAGCGATTGGCCCTCAATGACCTACAGGACTTCAGTGACCGACTGGACTATTGCAAGCATGATCCACCTATGCTGTTCCATTTTACAATTGATCTTCATGGACAACAATAAACACTAACCTCTATATTTATTGAACCAATATAGGTATATGATTGTCTAATCCATCATACCTGCTGGATCTATATGCCTGAGATATAAATATACATTACGGAACGTATAGGATGGGATGAAATGATATAGGACAATATTTCATAACCTCAGCAGGGACAGAAGGACAAGTACGAAGTTCAGATTGAATAGGATGATGAATCCGATCAAACACAACGGCGATATATATCAACACATGTTCAGCCTATTGTCGATGAACAGCATGATCATTAACAAGTAGTTCAGGATGTAACTATTCAATTACTCCATCATGCCAAAGAAATGCAACTAATCCTGGATTAATATACAATTGTAGTCAATGGACTACACAATGATACGGAGGTCTGCAAAATTGTTGTGAAAGCTATATCACTATGGCCGCATGAGCGTATACAGTAAATGCTGTATGTGACCGAATAACTACAAACAGCTGTAGCAATACGTATATCTGAAAATTAGTTCAATAATATCACCTGAAACATTTTCAGTTGAAATCGGACTCGGTATATCTAAGATAAAGTCCGATTTTTACCTAGATAATTTTTTTGTAATGGAGAAAAAAATAACGAAAGCATCATCATCCAATTATGACATCCAGCTAATCGTCACCGACAAAGAATTCGAAGACGCTAAGCTCATTATCCTCAAAGAGTTCCAAAAAGATTATGAAGCTCCAGGATTCAGAAAAGGTTCTGCTCCGCTCGATATGGTAGAAAAAAATGTAAGACCTGAATATATAGAAATGGGTGCATACGAGAAGCTTATCAACAAAGGTCTACAAGAGATCCTCAAAGAACAGCCTGACATCAAATTAATCGGTGAACCGTATGACTTAAAACAGGAAAAGAAAGATGATACTACTATCTTAAATCTCAAACTAGATATTTTCCCCGAAGTGGAAGTAGTAAATGACGACCGACAAAAACAATCATGCACACCCATCGACAATACAGCGACCGAAGAAGAAATCGAAGGAACATTAATGAATATCAAAAAACAATATGCTGATTATCAGGACGCAGATATCATCCAACTCGACACCATTTCCAAGATTGCGCTCGAATATCTCGATAAAGAAGGAAAAGTTATCCATACAGGACATACCTATATAGGAGAACAGGAATTCGCAGAAGACCCATTCTTCCCAAAGACCTTCCTCGATAAGAAAAGGGATGAAGTCATAGAAATCAAGCACGAAGAGGACAAACTGCCTGCAGTTTTGCACAACAAAAAAGGCGATATCAAAGCAGAAAAAATAAGACTTACCGTCAAAGATATTAAGAAAATTGTACTCCCGGAGATGACTGCTGATATGATCAAAAAACTTTTTGGAGACGATACAAAATTAAGCACACAGGAAGATCTCATCGCTTATATCGCAGATTCGATAGAACATCAGAAATACGATCAGGAACTCATCAAGAGGATAGAGGAGATATTGCAGAAGTTGAGAAACAATGCTATGAAAGTAATCATCCCTCAGACCTTGATCAATGAAGAACTCAAAACAAGAATGAAAAGTCTAGAAGAGAGATTGTGAGGTAAAGAAAAGATGGAGGAATATTTCAAAAAGATGGGAGATGAAAAATCGAAAGCATTCTTGGAAGATATCACCAAAGCAGCTCAAGAAAGTTTGGAAAAATTCTTCATTCTCCAAAAATTCACTCAGCTCCTGAGTCTCGATATAGATTGGAACCAAACAGAGCACATGGCAGTAGAACAGAAACTCTATGATAAATTGGTAAAAAATGATGGTACAGAAAACAAGACCAAGACACCACATACCCACTAAGAGAATAAACATTTCAATGCTCAATATTTCCACGTTTCAACATCTCACCATGGTAGATAATGTTCAGATTTATCCGGGATTTCTTAATCTATCCTTTCGATACTCACAAAGAGACGAATAAATTCGGTGATTTTCTAAAGATGCTATTCAAAGAATATCCGGCATTCCTATGGATCAAACCCAATATCAAAAAAATACTCGCTTTCCCATTTATGCTGCTCTACTATGTCTTTAGGGACAAGCAAAAGGGATAAGAAACAATTACAGAAAAAGTCCGCAGTTGCGGACTTTTTTATTATAAGAAACAATAACTACTCGCGTTTTAATTCTTCATAATAATCCTTGAGATAATTTCTAGATTTCTTGAGGATAAGCTTGACCTTATCAGAGTCGGAAAGGTCGGATTTAGATATCTTTATTCTGGTACTCACATAACGGTTATATCAGAATTCTTTAAGTTTCTTGAGAAATGTAGGCAATTTAAGAACTCAGTCGCCTGGCAGGATGTGGGTTTCTCAGACTCTACTCTTATCGGAAAAATAGATGACAGAGATATAGGGAAGGAAGTCTTTCATTTTTCTCATGAATTCATTCTCGAAAGCATCGGAATCAAGATTTGAGACATCCAATCAGACATAGCAGAGATATTTTTTTACAATCTCGACCATATTATTGAAACGAAATCTTGGGATAGGTAAGGCAAAAACCGTAGAATCTTCAGGAGTTATGATGGTAAAATGGATGCTTTTATGTTCTTTCCTCCATTTAATGATATTATCAGTGATGAAATTATACGCTTTGAAATTAAAGAACTTAGGGGCATTGATAGTTATGGTATCAGCCTTGAGTTCATAACAGAGATCGATAGCCCTATTTATCTCCTTATCATTGAGATTATCCGAAGTCTGGATAACTTTGACAGGAAGCTGATAATTTTCAGAGAGTTTCTTTACATAATCTATTTTCCACGAATCGAAATTCTTCCGAATAGCAAGATCTATCCCATCATAACCTGCTTCCTGAACAAGTTGAAAAACAAGATCCAATCCATAACCGGAAAGGGAATCCGTACTAAATAGAGATAATGATTTCTTTGGCTCTCTGGGATTCTCACGTGTTTTCTGATCTTCAACCTCGAAAAAGAAGTCCTTTTTGAAAGATCACGTCAATCAGGCGTCAGGTATCTTATCTTTTTTGGTGATCATCGTTCGGGGCCAGTGAAGGATATAAATCTTGCAATAATTATATGTTTTTTTCTCGATTTTGCAAATTTTAGTGTACAAAGACAAAAGGAATTACGGTGTGATAGTAAAAAGTAAGGCCTGATGATCAGAACCGGGCATATCGATAGCTTTCAAATTTTGAATATGAAGAGACTGACTGGTTCGGAGATGATCGATATGAGCAAATAAGAAAGGAAAATATTTAGCTCTCCAGGTAAAGAGGAAGGGCAGGCGACTGGTCATATTTTCAAGCTCTCAGGAAAATGCCTGGGAAAGAATCGGATAATAATAAGACCATGGTGTGATATTAAAATCTCAGACGACTGTGATATCCTCATGTTTTCTATCGGATTCATGCTTACTGAAATCAGTGACAAGGGTCGTTAGATGATCATTCCTCATAACGAAATGATTATAGCTATCAGGAGAACTAGTATGGACAAGGTAGAAATAGATTTCATGTCAAGAAAGCGGAAGTGAAAAATAGCCATATCTCCGCATTCATTGGGGGAAATCATCAGCTCTATTGATAATAGGATATTTGCTAAATACCATGCTGCCGACAAACTTTTTCGACCAGGTAGTAGTATTGGTATAAGGATATGATGACTGGAGAAAATCTTTGAGATTATCATAATGATGATCAGTAAATTCGACGAACATGAGCATATCCGGATTGGTTTTGGAAATGAGGTTTCTGATTGCATCATACGAGATATTATCTTTGTGAATATTAGCGAAAAGGATAGTGATATTTCATGATTGGACCTGCGATGGTTGGATCTGAGTGGTATAAAAATGATTAATGTTTCTACTATACCAAAAAAAGAAGAAACTGAACATCAGAAACGACAATGCTCGAAAAGGGCGTAAGCTTGGCAAACGATACCCAGGTTTCATACTTTTCCTCAAAAAAATCAGGACGACTATCATGGCCATCCCGCTAATAACCGCTAGATAGGGCAAAAAACTAAGAAGGAGTTCTCCCACATACGATCAAGGAAAAAAGAGCGGAAATAAGAGAATGAATATAAGGATGAAAGAAGAGGCGATCATGCCAGATTGATTCATGAGTAAATCTTGATTACTATTCGGAGGATAACTGTAGCATTCAAGTCGCCAAATGCAAATGGTATTTTTTTCATTGATTACCACAGCCAAATTACTAGGCTAAAGTCTCTTTATTTGTACATAAAAGCAGAAATGAAATTTCATATCCTGGTATTTGGATGCCAGATGAATTATGCAGACAGTGCAAGAATCAAGGCAGTACTCACTAACTGCTGATTTTCTTATACGGAAAATATAAAGGAAACGGATATTATTATTTTTGATACCTGTTCAGTCAGACAAAAGTCCGAAGATAAAATCACCGGAAAACTAAAAAATATAAGATCAGATCAGAAAGTCCGGATCACAGGATGTATGATCCAACATACACTAAGAAGTTCAAAAATATGATCAGAAAAAGGAAAACGTAACGTGGGAAATTTTCTATGAACCATACAAAATAAGAATCCGAAGATACTCTGAAAAGAGGCGGATGAAATCAATGTATTAAAATCTTCAGAAAAAGATTCTGGAATTATCGGAATCAATCATGCGTTCAATCCTATATTTTATAGACTACACGGGACCTATCCCAATATAGAACTTATGCGGAGGATAGACGATACAGGATTTCTTCCCCTTATGCTCGAAAGATTGGGATACAAATTTTCATATGATAAGGAAATAACCAATGAATATGAAAAAATCATCCCCGAACACATGAACACCTCTATGAATACTCATCTAAGGACAGCATACATACCCATTTCTACCTGATGCAACCAGTTTTGTGCGTATTGTATAGTACCATACGCGAGAGGATTGGAAAAATATTTCCCGGTACAACAGATAGTACATGAAGCAGAAACCCATATCAAAAACGGTGCAAAAGAGATAGTATTACTAGGCCAAATAGTCAATAAACATCCAGAATTCATAAACATCATCAAAGAGATACTCAAACTCAGATGACTCAAACGGTTGAGATACACTTCCCCGTATCCTACCTATTATAGCAAAGAATTGCTCGACCTCCATCAAAAGGAGAAAAAATTATGTCCTCATATCCATATGCCCTTACAGTCAGGTTCAAATGATGTTTTGGAAAAGATGTTCAGAGGATATACCGTTGAGCAAGCCAAGGGATTCATCGACGATATAAGAAATCTCAAAAGGGATATCAGCATCACAACAGATATTATCGTAGGATTTCCGGGAGAGACGGAAGAAGATTTCCAACAAACATTGGATCTCGTCAGATATGGAAGATTTGATATGATTTATATCGGTATCTATTCTCCGAGACCAGGGACAATAGCAGCAAAAAAATATCCTAATGATATTTCACCTACGGTCAAACAAGAGAGACGAAAAAGGCTCAATAATCTCTTGAAAGATATTTCTCATGATAATAACAAAAAAGAAATCTGAGATACAAAAGACGTATTGATCAATAAGATTAGCAAAGGGATCATCTCCTGATATACCGACAATATGAAACAGGTAATAATATGACAGGAAGACAAGAAAAGCGAAAAAAAATGACCTATACAAGCCGGCGAATTCATCAAAGTAAAAATCACCGATGCAATACCTTTTAAACTCTATGGAGAGATACCCAAGACAGAATAGATTGACTTATTGTATGGAATATATACATTATTAAATAACGATACAAAAAAACAAAAATATCAACCAAAAAAAACAAAAATATATGAACAAAAACATAGTGTTTTTTGCAGGAAGATCGAATCATGCGCTTGGGCAAAGAATTATAAAAGCTAGTGGATACGAAATGTCTCCGATAGAGTATACAAAATTTGCAGATGGCGAATACAAACCTAAACTCGGAACAAATGTTCGGAGCAAGACAGTATTCATCATCCAGCCCACCAACGCAACTATACAGGCAACAGCAGACAATCTCTATGAGCTCTTATTGATCGCAGATGCAGCAAAACGAGCATCTGCCGAAAAACTTATTGCAGTCATTCCTTATTTCGCAAACGGACGACAAGAACGAAAAGATGAACCGAGGACTCCCATCACAGCCAAATTATCGGCTAAATTATTGGAGACAGCAGGAGTCGATAGGGTGATTACGATGGATTTACATGCTGATGCTATACAGGGATTTTTCGAAATTCCAGTCGATAATCTCTATGCATCGTATCTATTCGTCCCCATCATCAAATCGCTTCAAACATCCACGACTATTTTCGCTGCAGCCGATTCTGGAGGAACGAGACGTGCCACCGCTTATGCAAAATATTTTGATACAGATGTAGTGGTATGTTACAAATCAAGAAAGAGGGCCAATGAAGTAGATAAAGTCATGGTAATCGGTGATCCTGCAGAAAAAGATGTGGTGATTATAGAGGATATCATCGATACAGGAGGTACTATTTGCAAAGTAAGCAATGCATTACGGGAAAAAGGAGCCAAAAGTGTGACTGTTTTTGCATCCCATGGCATCTTTTCAAGAGATGCATACAAAAAGATTGAGAATTCGTTCATAAGCAAATGCTATGTGACAGATTCCTTACCAAATGCTGATGAATTCATAAAAAATGATCACGGACACAGGAAAGTAGAAATCATCCCAAGTGCGGAACTATTCGCCAAAGCAATAAGACGCAATATCCAAGGGAACTCTATCAAGGAATTATTTCTATTTTAGTAGTATAGATGAGCTGCGGTCTTCCACAGCTCTTTTTTTATTGCTCTTGCATATCAGGGAAAAATTCATATCAATTCGCACACATTCTATTGAACATATTTTTTGTTATTTTTCATTCTTATTTACTCTGAAAGATGCAATATCCTAAACATGTAGCTGTCATACCTGACGGCAATAGGACACGAGCCAAAGCAAATGATAAATCGGTAGCTGAAGCATATATGGTATCTTATGAAAAAGCGGTCGAGCTTATCATGCATACCTTTACAAACACTGAGGTAAAAGTATTCACGCTTCGAGGTCTAAGCACAGAAAATGCTATGAAAAGACCAAAAGAAGAATTTGATTTCCTGATGACGATGTATAAGATTGTCGAAGAAGATCTTGATGGCTTTCTCAAAGAGCATAAGGTCAATTTCAAGGCGATAGGAGATCTAGATGGTATCACAGACGATTTCAAGGAATATCTGCAAGCCAAAGAAAAAAGAAATACGTATGAAACCGACAGATATTTCGTTTTCGCCATCAATTATGGATGAAGGGACGAGATAGTGAGAGGGATAAAAAAATTAGCAAAAGAAAAAAAGGATTTGACCGCAGTCACAGAACAAGAAATAAGTGATAGCTTGGACCTTGGAGGACTCCCACCAATTGAATTAGTGATTAGAACCAAATGAGATCAAGCTCAGAGGACATCAGGATTTATGTCATGGCGGATAGGCTATGCCGAACTGTATTTCACACCAAGGAGATGCCCAGAGTTTGATACCAATGAATACGAGAAAGCATTGATCCGGTTCGATGAGATGGCCAATCTGCGCAACTACGGAAAATAAATCAAAAGTGAGCGAAACAAAAAAATGACCTTTTGATCGTAGCAATCTTTTAGTATTTTAATCATCGGATATCATGAAAATCACTATCGAAACATCCAAACTCTTGGAAGTCATAGATCTCTCATTGAGGTTCGTTTCCAAAAACGCTACCTTACCTATCTTGCAGAATTTCTATTTCAAAGCAGCTATAGACGGGTTGATGCTGAGAGCAACTGATATGGAAAAATATATAGAGAAAGAAC